>CP011020.1:360000-720000 GCA_001023535.1 Pseudomonas chlororaphis | reverse complement strand
TCGACGACGGCGACGTCACCTTCGACAAACTCGAAGGCGCGCTGCTGCTGTCGGTCGAGCTGCCCGCCAGCGTGTCCAACGAGGCGGCCCTGGAAGAGGTGCTCCGGCTGGCCCACCCGAGCCTTTCGCGATTCCCCGGGGCACTGGCGCGCGCGCCCCACGATGCGCGGTTGTGGCTGATGGCACAGCTGGCTCCGGACGGACACGTCGACGACTTGATCGAGTTGCTCGAAGCGCTGCTCAACCAGCGCGACACCTGGCAATCGATTCTGCAAAAAGCCCCACGTGGTGCGGCGGCGCCCGTGGCGCGGCGGCCCTCGCACGCTCATTTCCTTGGAACAGGACTGCGCCATGCCTAACCAGTGGTTTATGCCGTACCGCTTGATGACCGAAGGCAACGCCCGTCTTCGCCAGTTGATCACGCAGCGCTGGGCGAGCCCCTCGCTGATTGCGCTGGTGCTGGCCGGCTCGCTTGGGCTGGCCGCGCCGACACAGGCCGCCGTGCCCACCGATTGGAAGAACACCCCCTATGCCTATGACGCCCAGGCCACGCCGCTGACCAAGGTACTCGATGACTTCGCCAATACCTTCGGCGTGCAACTGGTGATCGACGGCACCGTCAAGGGCACGGTGGAAGGCCGGATGCGGGCCGAAAGCCCCCAGGCGTTCCTCGACCGGCTCGGGCTGGAGAATCGCTTCCAGTGGTTCGTGTACGGCAGCAGCCTGTACGTCAGCCCGTTGCAGAACCAGCGCTCCAAGCGCCTGGAGGTGTCCGCCGATGCCGTGCCGGACATGAAACAGGCGCTGACCGATATCGGCCTGCTGGACCCGCGTTTCGGCTGGGGTGAATTGCCTGACGAAGGCGTGGTGCTGATCACCGGTCCCGAACGCTACGTGCGCCTGGTGACGCAGTTCGCCAGGGCACGCAAGACCCCCGAAGAAAAACAGGAAGTCATCAGCTTCCCGCTGCGCTACGCCACCGCGGCCGACCGCAACATCAAATACCGCGGCGACACCCTGGTCATCCCCGGCGTCGCCAGCATCCTGCGGGGCCTGCTGGAGAATCGTGGCTCGACCTCCGGCGCGGCACCCACCGCCCTGCCCCAAGCGTCGTTCCAGAACATGCAGGGCAACCAATCGATGGCCATGGGCAATATCGAACAACTGGCCTTCAACGGCATGGGCCGCCCGAACACCACCCGCGTGCAGCCCGGCGATAGCGGCGGTGGGAGCCGCGGCAAGATCCGTGTCGAAGCCGATGTGCGCAACAACGCCGTGCTCATCTACGACGCGCCCAAGCGCCGGGAAATCTATACCCCGCTGATCCGCGACGTGGATGTGCCGCGCAAACTGGTGGAAATCGACGCGATCATCCTGGACATCGACCGGACCCAACTGGCCGAACTGGCCTCCAACTGGAACGTCGAGAGCGGCGACCTGATCGGCGGCGCCTCGATGCTGCGCCCCGGTGCCAGCTCGACGGTATTCATCCAGGACTACGGCGACTTTTCCGCGCAACTGCGCGCGCTGGAAGGCCGCGGCCTGGCCACGGTGGTCGCCAACCCCTCGGTCCTGACCCTGGAGAACCAGCCGGCGGTCATCGACTTCAGCCGTACCGAATACCTCTCCGCCATCGGCGAGCGCGTGGCCAACATCGAACCCATCACCGCCGGCACCAGCCTGCAAGTGGTGCCGCATGCCATCGAAACCGGCGGGCACAAGCAGATCCAGATGGCCCTGGACATCGAAGACGGCCGCATCGAACCTTCCGAGGTTGGCCAGCAGACGCCCAGCGTACGCCGCGGAGTGGTCAGCACCCAGGCGGTGATGGGCGAAAGCCGCTCGCTGGTGGTGGGCGGTTTCCACACCGAGGAAACCGGCGACAACCTGGAACGGGTGCCATGGCTGGGGCGCATCCCGCTGCTGGGGCCGCTGCTGTTTTCGTCGACCACCCGCGAAACCAGCCGCCGGGAGCGAGTGTTCATCCTGACGCCACGCCTGATCGGCGACCAGGTCGACCCGGCCCGCTACATCTCGACCCTCGACCGCGAACAGGTCGACAGCGCCATGGCGCGCCTGGAAGAGCGGCGCAACGGCAAGCGCCCGGTCGGTCGCCTGGAGGTCAGCGACGTGCTCGCCCGCCTGGCCGACGGCAACATCCCGGCCTCGTTCAAGCAGGCCGATTCGATTCCCTACTCCCCCGAGACGCTGTGCGCCTTGCAGCCCGGACTGACGCTGGACGCCTCGCGCGCCCAATGGTTCGCCGGCCCCGACTACGGCATCGCCGTGGGCGTGGTGCGCAACGATGGCCAGCGGCGGTTGCGCTTCGATGAAGCGAGCTGTGGCAGCCGCTGGACCCTGGCGGCCTCTGCCTGGCCGAAAGTGTGGCTGGAACCCGGCGAGGAAACCGAAGTGTTCGTGGTCATGAACCAGCCCGCGCGCGTACCGGGCGGCGAACGTCCTTCCCTACTGCAAACCACTGCGAGGATGAACCCATGAGGCGCACACCGCTGCTGCTCGCCGTACTCCTGAGCCTGCCGGTATTCGCCGGCTGCGCAAGTCGCTCGGGCTGCCAGGCCGGTTCCTGTGAACGTGCCGAGCCCGACCCTGCGCGGATCGTCGTCTGGTGGTCGCCCGGCATGCGCGGCGGCCTCGGCTCGCCCGAACACCCACTCGACCACAGCGTCGTCCCCTTGGAGAACTGAATCGGCATGTCTTTCTCGGTGCACAGCGCAAGCACTCGCCAAGCTTTTCAAAAGAACATCATCGCCGGCATTGCGACGTATTGGGAAATTGCCCCCGGCATTGAGTTCGGCTTGAGACGCGAGCCTCACAGCGTGGGGCTCGCGCTACAAGTACAAAGCCAGGTGCTACGCGCCAACCAGATCCAGCAAGCGCTCGAACGACGCTTCGCCAACCCGCTGGAATACGCTCAACTGTTCGTGTTCCTCGACCCACAGCGAGCGCTCGTGGTGTGGCAGGCGCTGCCGGACTCCTCCATCACATCTGAACTGCTCGACGAGATCCAGTCCCGACAGCTTTCGCTGCTGGGCCTGGAAGACCTCGACGACCGTCCAGCCACCTACTGAGGCTCACCATGACCGCCGCACCGCTCGCCCAACGTTTGATCTCGGCCCTCGCAGACCATCTGCACGCGGACTTGCAACTGGAGCAAGGTGTGTGCGCGCTGTATGACAAGCACAACCGCGAAGCGGTGGTCATCGAGTTGCCCGAGCACAGCGACATGGCCATTCTGCACTGCGCGATCGAGGTGACGGTCCACGCCCCCGACCTGCACAAGCGCCTGCTGGAACTCAACTTTCGCCTGGACCTGCTCGGCGGCAGCTGGCTGGCCCTGGACGACAAGGCCTGTGTTCGCCTGTGCGCCCACAGCACGTTGTCGGCCCTCGACGAAACCCGGTTCTGTCATTGGGTGGTGGGGTTCGTCGCCCAGGTCAACGAGGTGCGCCCTCGCATCCTCGATTTGGCCAAGCCGGGCGAACCCCGTCCGGCGAGCCTCGCCATGAACCGCACCCGCCTGGGTTGAACCGCCCCGTCGAGCCCCACCAGGTATGCCTGGCGGGGCCGTGGGCGCCGGGCCTCAACGCAGCTTCATCGCTTCGCCACCTTCCTGCATGACCTTCCTGGCGCTGTCCAGGAAACCCTTGGTGACTTCGGTCACCGTGTCGCTCATCAGCTTGGTCATGTCCGCGGCGCTCTTGACTTGCAGCATCGCCGCCTGGCGCTCCTCCATGCCCATCTGAAGTTCGAACTGACGCTCCATCAACTGTCGCTGACGGGACTCCATGTCACGCAGGAGTGTTTGCTCGGAGGCGGGTGCGGTCGGCGGCGGGGTCGCCGTATCGGTTTCGGCGGACGGCCGTGGCTGCGGGGGCTGGGACCTCGCACGGGACGCGCGGGTTTCCTCGCGGGTGCGGGTTCGACCGCGCTGATGCAACGTCGGGGGCGTCGAGGACGAACGCCCTCGTGCCTGCAAGCTCTGGCTGGTGCGGCGTTGTTGGGCTTCGAGGGGCTGCTGGCTCAACGTGGAAGCGTTGGACAACAGGCTGCTGTCGACCCCGTGCAGGGCGCCTGTGCGCCCGACAAGGCTTGGATCATGGGGCATGGGAAATTCTCCAGTGGGTTCCTCGGGGAGGATGGGCGGGCCATAGCGGCAAGCCGGCAGCGCCCGGACGAATCCGGCTCATCCCCTGAGTGGCCGTCACGGGTGCATCGGTTCCCTCGCCCGGCCTCAGCGCAGGTTCAACTCCGGAATCTCGATCACCTCGGCCTTGGCCTCGTCGTCCAGTTCCCGCAGCACCCGGTAGATGTGCGCCACTGCCTGGAGCGTCTCGCGGGGGATGAAACCGCCGACGTCCTCGCGGTAGATCGTGCGCGCCAGCCAGATGCACTGGATGACCGGGATCCGCGCCGCCTTGGCCCGCTCGATCAGCGCCCGGGCCTCGGCATCGACGCCTTTGACGATGAGCTGCGGCAGCGCCGTTTCCTCGGGCCGGTAGCGCAGGGCGACGGCAAAGTGGGTGGGGTTGACCACCAGCATGTCGGCGTCCTCCACCGGCTGGGTTTCCTTCTCGGCGGACTGCCCGGCCAACTGCCGGGCCAGGTTGCGGCGGTGCATCTTGACGTGCGGATCGCCCTCCATTTCCTTGAACTCCTTGCGTACCTCTTCCTCGCTCATGCGCAAGCGCTTGGCAAAAAAGTACTTCTGCAGGCCGAAGTCGATGATCGCCAACACCAGCAACACCGCCAGGCACGTGTGCATGATGTGCCGGAACAAGCTGGCCAACCCGCGCCAGTAGGTTTGCAGGTCGCCGTTGACCAGGCTGACCAACGCCCCGAGCGCCGGCATCGTGACCAGGTACAGCACGGCCCCGATGAACACTGCCTTGACCAGCCCCATGAACAGGTTGATCAGCGCCTGCCCGGAAAACATCTGCTGGGCCTGGTTCAGCGGGTTCAGGCGGTTCGGGTCAGGCGCCAGGGCCTCGGGGGAGAACAGGAAGCCGAACTGTATCCAGCCGGCCACCAGCCGCGTGGCAATCGCCAGCCCCACGGTCATCAGGGTGAAGCTGAGCAACACGCTACCGGCATGGGCCAGGGTTTCCTCGAAGGCCCGCGTGAAATCGACGTCCAGCCGATGCAGCGGGAAGGCCGCCAGGTCTTGCAGCGTCTGCATGCTGTCATCGGCCAGCGTCAACGCCACCTCGGTGACCGCCGCGAGCACCAGCAGGCTGCTGAGGTCCTGGCTCTGGCCAACCTGGCCTTTGTTGCGGGCGTCGCGAATCTTCTTCGGCGTCGCGCTCTTGGTCTTTTCGCCACTGTCTTCACTCATCGGCGAGCCCCTCCCTCAGGGCGCCTGCAACAGCAGGTCAAGCAGGTGCCGGATTTCCCCATAGCGGATGAGTCGGCCGGTCATCGCGTCCCACAGCGTGGGCAGGTAGAACAGCAAGAAGCCCAGGCCGATCAGGCTCTTGGCCGGCATGGCGAGGATAAACACCTGCAGTTGCGGGCTGTACAGGCTCAGCAGCGCCAGGCTGAACTCCACCAACAACAACAGGCCAATGAATGGCGCGGCGTAGAGCAGCATGTGCATGAACATCTCGGCGAGCAGCCCGAGGAACACCCCGAAGCCATCCGCGCCGGGCAGCGGGAACCAGGTCGTGGGCGACCAGACCAGGTAGCTGTCCCAGATCACCTGGGTCAAGGTGCCGATGCCCAGGGTGGCGACCAGCAACAGGATGATCATCTCCTTGAACAGGTGGCCCAGGGGCGTGGTATCGGTGCCCAGCGCCGGGTTCAACTGGCCGCCGATGAGCGCGCCGCGCTGGTTGTCCAGCAAGGCCCCCACCGATTCGTACAGCCAGAACGGCATCGCCAGCAACACCCCGAGCAAGAAGCCCAATATCAGCTCCTTGACCATCAAGCCGCCCAGGAACAGCCAGTTGACCTGGGCGTCGATCAGCGCCTGGCGGATACCGGGGGCCGGCAACATCGCCAGGGCGAAGACGATGGCATGGCGCGGCAGGCCGCGCAGGTGCTGGAAGCAGAACACCGGCACCAGGTAGGCGACCGGATAGATGCGCGCCATGCCGAGCGCCACCGACAGCAGCAGGTCGAAATAGGGCAGGAACGCCGAGGCCGCCATCAGGTGTTGGCCATCATTTCAAAGGCCCGGCGCAGCAATCCCATCAGTTCTCCGCCCACCCAGCGCCCGGTCACCAGCAGGGTCAGCCCCACCGCCACCAGTTTGATGCCGAACGGCAGGGTCTGGTCCTGGATCTGCATCAAGGCCTGCACCAGTGAGGTCAGCACCCCCACCAGCACCGCCACGATCAACGGCGGCGCGGAGAGCAGGACCACCAGCAGCATGCCTTCCTTGAACAGCGTCATCGCGTCCATCGCAGGTCCTCAGAGGTAGGAATAGAAGAGGCTGTCCAGTAGCTGCGTCCAACCCTGGGCAAGCACGAAGACCAGCAACTTGAGCGGCAACGAAATGGTCATGGGCGCCACCATCTGCATGCCGAGCGCCAGCAGCAGGTTGGACACGATCAGGTCGATGACGATGAACGGGATGTAGATCAAAAAGCCCATCTGAAAGCCCGCCTCCAGTTCCGACAGCATGAACGCCGGGATCAGCAGCATCAGGTCATCGCGACTGGCCTGCTCGGCGCGCTCCTTGGGCCACATTCGCTGGGTGTTCTCCAACAGGTGGGTGAGGATGTCCGGGTTGGTGTTACGCGACATGAAGGCTTGCAGCGGCTTGATCGCGTTCAGGGCCGACCCCTGCAACGCCTCGGTGTTGCTGAAGTCCAGCGGCCGTTCTTTGAGCGCTTCGGCCACGTTGTGGCCCACCGGCGCCATGATGAACAGCGTCGCGGCCAGCGCAATGGCATACAGCGCCATGTTCGGCGGCACTTGCTGCACGCCGATGGCGTTACGGGTGATGGTCAGCACGATGGCGATCTTGAGGAACGCGCTGCAGATGATCAGCAGCAGCGGCACCAGGGAAATGCCCCCGATGAACAGCGCCAGCAGGAAGGGGTCGACCCCCTGGAAGCTCATCCAGCCACATCCACGCGGACGATCTGCAAGCCCAGCCGGCCATCGACCTCCACCAACTCGCCATGGGCCACGGGCCGCTCGCCGTAGAACAAGGCCCCGGCCCCCGCCGCTACGCCTTGCACTTGCAGCACCGCGCCGGGTGCCAGGTTGCGCAGCTCGCCCAAGGTCAGGTTCAGGTGACCGCAACGTACCGTGAGCGCCAGCGGCAGGTCGTCGAAACGTTCATGGCGGTCGACGGCCGCCTGTTGTGCCGCCGGTGCGTCCTCGGCATCGGCTTCGGCGTCGGCCTGGGCCAAGGTCGCCGGGTCGAACGCCGCCGGGTCCTGTTCGTCGGCGGCGTAGCGGGCGGTGTCGTCCCATTCGGGCGTCAGGATGTCGGTGTCGGCGGTGCTGCTCATAGCGGTCTCCTCAAGCGCGAGTACGGTCAGGTGCAACGGTGCGGCGTGGCTGTGCACCTGCACGTGTAGGCAATGCCGGCCCAGGCGAACCAGGCCTTGGCCGGATGAATCGAACCGGTGTTCCTCGGGTATCACCACGTCACCGGGGCGCAGGGCGGCGAGCTGTCCGCTGGCCAGGGCCAGGTGCCCGACCAGCAGCGGCACGCGGAACATAAAGTGTTCGGTCCAGGGCTCGGCCTGGCGCTGCCAGGGGGCGGCGTCGAGCAGGCCCAGCAAGGTCTGGCCGGGCACCTCCAGGTGGCTGACCACACGCGCGGCCCCCAACTGCACCTCGAGTCGACAGGCAATGCCGCTGACTCCGGTCGCGTCCAGCGGCTTGAGAAAACCGAAGGCTTGGCGCAAGGGCTCGCTCAGGAGCTGATGGAACAGGGACCAGAACCACTCGTCATCGGCCCCGGGCTCGGCGGGCAAGACCACCGGGCACTCACCGAACAGGCTCAGCACCGGGCCGGGTTCACCCAAGACAAACGCCCCGTGGGCACACTCGAGCACAGCGGGCGAGGCACCCGTGGGGCCGTTGCCCAGGCTCAGCGCCAGTCGCCCCGTTTCTCCCGCCACGTCGAACGGCAACTCGACGCCAGCCCCCAGCCGTTGGCGGGCAACGGCTTCCTCGGCGCTGACCGATGGCAGCAACAGTGCAAATGCGCTCATGTCAGTCGTCCTCTTCTGCGCGTGCCACGTGCACGCTGACCGGTTGTCCCAGGCTCTGCGTCAAGGCGTCTTCGAGGTGGCCGCTTCGGCTCGACAGGCGCGCCTGCACCTCATCGCTTTCGCCACTCAGGCCGATGTCCCAGCCGGGACCACTGTCCAGCCGCCGTGCCAGCACCTTGATCCGTCCCAGGTGCGGCAGGTGCAGCAGCAGGTCCAGTTGCAGGTCCTGGGTGGCGCGCAAGCGCGGCGTGAGCTGATCGACAAACGCCTCCACATCACTGCCGTCCAGACCCACCAGGCCCGACAACGAGCCCGCCCCGGCAGTATCCTGTTGCAAGCCGCCCTCTGGTGCCTCGACCCATTGGCGGAACCAGTAGCCGTCGCTGCGACCGATCGTGGCATCCGGGTCGCGATCGGTGCCGGGCGTGCAATCGCGCAGCGTCGAGCGTGGCGCCCGGCTCGCCTGGGCCGGTGGCGGTTCATACCCACGCAGCGGGTGGCGAACCGGGGCGCTCGGCGGTTCGTGCCGAGGCACCGGCTCATGGCGTACGGGACGCTCATTCATCGCATGACTCCTGCGCCAGGCGCTCCATCAACGCCTTCAGCTTTTCCAGGTCGCGGCGGCGCCCGCGCAGGCGCTGCTGTGCCGCTTCCGTGTCCTGTGCCTGCTGGGCCCGGGCAGCGTCCAGCGCCTGCACGCCCTGGGCTTGCTCGGCCAGCTCGCCCATCAGGCGGCGTTCCTGGGTACTCCAGGCATTCAACTCGACCACGCTCAGCGCCCGCCCACGGTGTTCGTCGCACAGGGCCGCACGCTGCGCGGCCTGGCGCTCACTGGCCGCCTGCCACTGCGCCCGCGCCGCTGCCACGCTGGCTTCGCGCTCACGCAGCAGGTCACGGGCCTGGCGCCACGCCCGCTCGGCCTGCGCCTCACGGTGACGACGCACCGGCGCCAGGGCATCCAGGTCAGCTTGGGACATAGGCAGTCAACTGGTGCAGGTGAGCCAGGGTCGAGGGCATCGGCTCCGGCTCGCGCAGGTCCTGGCGCAAAAAACCGTCCAGGGCCCCGCGTGACTCCACGGCCAGGTCGGTCAGCGGGTCGGCGCCGGCCTGGTACTCACCCAGGCGCAGCATCAGTTCGATCTGATCGTAGGCCGACAACAACCGGCGCAGGTTGATGCCCGCCCGCAGGTGCTCCGCCTCGGCCACATTGGCCAGGGTCCGCGACAGGCTCGCCAGCACGTCGATAGCCGGGTAGTGCCCGCGCTCGGCCAGTTTTCGCGACAGGACAATGTGGCCGTCGAGCAACGAGCGCACTTCGTCGGCCACCGGATCGTTCATCGAGTCCTGCTCGATCAGCACGGTGTACAACGCGGTGATGGCGCCGTCTTGGGTCAACCCGGCCCGCTCGACCAGGCGCGGCAGCAGGCTGTAGACCGACGGCGGCAGGCCTCCGCGCCCCAACGGTTCACCGGCGGCCAGGCCGATTTCACGCTGGGCCCGGGCAAACCGGGTCAGGGAATCGATCAACAGCAGGACGCGCCGGCCTTCGGCTCGAAAGCCCTCGGCCAGTGCCGTCGCCGTGAAAGCCGCGCGGGCGCGCTCCATGCTGGAACGGTCGGAAGTGGCGCACACCAGCACCGCGCGGGCCCTGAGTTCGTCGTCGAGTTCGTGATCGAGGAACTCGCGCAATTCGCGCCCACGTTCGCCAATCAGGCCGAACACGATGACGTCGCAATCGACGTTGCGGGCGATCTCTGCCAGCAGCGTGGTCTTGCCGCAGCCGGCACCGGCGAACAACCCCACGCGCTGGCCTTCGCCGAGGGTCAGCGGCCCGTCGATGGCACGCACGCCAGTCGTCAGGGCGTGCTGGATGCGGGGCCGGGCGGTGGGCGCAGGCGCTTCGCCAATCACCACCGACGCGTGCAGCACGGACGCATCGGCAAACGCGCCGGCGCCACCGTCCACCAGCGGCCGGCCGAACCCGTCCAGTACCTGGCCCAACAACTGCGGCCCCACGTGCACCCGGTGCGGCATGCCCAGGGGCTCCACCGTCGCCCCGACGCGCACGCCTTCCAGGCCGCCCAGGGCACTGAGCAAGGCGTCGTGCTGGTCGAAGCCGACGATCTCGGCGAGCAGTGGCTCACGGGCATCGCGCTCGACCCGGCACAGATCGCCGATCTGCGCCTCGGGCAGCCGGCATTGCAACAGAATGCCGTTGACCCGTTGCACCCGCCCGCGCACCGCGACCGGCGCGAACCGCTGCAAGCGTGCTCGCTGGGCGCTTTCCCAGGCCTGCAGGCGTGCCGCCGCCGCGTGTGTCATCACCAGGTGACCTCGTAGCGTTGGTCACCTTCGAAGGTCACCTTGTCGTTGCCGATGGCCGTCAGACGCAAGCCATCGATCTGGTCGCCGAGAAACAACCGGCGGCCGTCGGACGTGACGACATGGCCGCGCTTGCCGCCCACGATCTGGGCGATCTGGAACGGCAACTGCGTCAGGTGCTCCTGCACGTTGGCGGTGACCGGAACCGGGGTTTCATAACGGTCGTTGAACCGCTCGACCAGGCGCTCGACAACCGCCAGGCGCTGGCGCGGCAGCTCGCCCACCAGCACCAGGCGATCGTCCCGGGACTCGACCTGAACCTGCGCCGCGAGGTCGCGCTCTTGCAACATGCGATCCAGCTCCAGGCGCACCGCCGCGACGTTGTCCAGCGTCACCTTGCTGCGCTTGAGTGACTGGGCCGGGCCGGGCGCCACGGGCTGCGCCGGTTGGCTGGTAAAGGCCCAGGCACTGGACGCCACGGTGATCACGGCGGCAGCAATGGCCAGGCGCCTGGGCCACCAGGGCCGGGCCGCCGATTTCAGGTTGTCCGGGCTGCCTGCCGCCGGCGCACCGTTCTCCAACGCCGCCTCCTGGGGCCACGGTTGGTCGGCCGGGGCGAGGCACAGCCAGATGCCGGCGACGACAAAAGGCGCGTTGACCGGCAACGGTTCCGTGGGCGTCCAGGGTTGCCCTTGTGCATCACACGCCACGCCATCCAGCAGCGCCAGCCGCCACTGTTCCTCCACTCGTTCAAGGCGCACGTGCCGGGCGCAGATGCCTGGATCGTAGAGGGCCAGGTCGGCGTCCTCCGCCGCCCCGACCACCCATTCATCGCCCACCAACGGCAAGGCCGCACCCCGGTGCAGACCACTCAATACCCGTAGCTCGAACRTGGCCAACTCCTCAAGGGGCGACATCGCTCGCCCTCACCTGTTGTGGACGGGACACCCGCAGGCTCCCCTCCTCGTTATGTGCAATCCGTGCAATTGCCCCGTGACGCCGCCGAAGCCGACGGCGGTCAGGCAGCATCCTCTACCCGCAGTTGTTCCTGCTCGAGGTCGAAGCGGCCCAGGACGTTGACCTGGGCGTTGCTGTGCAACTCGCTGTAGGCGAGCACCGGCACGTGGTTGAATTCATCGCGCAGCAGGTCGCGCAGCGGCGCGCGCAGGTCCTGGGCCACCAACAGCACGGCCACGCGTTTGGCGCGCAGCGGGAAGCCTTCGCGCAACTGCAAGACCAGCGCCCGGGTGTGCCCGCTCTCCAGGGCAAAGAAGGTTTCGGTTTGCGTCTGGCGCAACGCCTCGCGCAACAGCGTTTCGGTTTCCGGCGTCAGCAGCCAGGCGTGCAGGCCCTCGGCGTCGCGGTACTGGTGATAGATCTGCGACTTCAGGGCGATGCGGGCGTAGTCGGTCAGGGCGCCGACGTCCCGTTCGTGTTGCCCGTGTTCGATCAACGACTCGGCGATCAGGCGCACCGCCCGCAGCGGAACGCCTTCGCCGGCCAGGCGTTGCAGCACCGCCGCGAAACGCGCAAGCGGCATGGTCCGCTGCAACTCCTGGACAAGCTCCGGCTGACCCGCCTCGAGCCAGCTAAGGATCGACTTGCTTTCCTGCAGGCCAAGGAACTGCGGACCGGTGGCGAACATGGCGCGGCTCATCCGCTCCACCAACAGCTCGGTGGCGGACACCGCCTCCACCCGCTCATCCGCCAGCAACGGGTCATCAGGCATCAACCACAGCCACTGCTGCTCGTCCCGCACCTCGCTGCCGACCTGCGCCTGGCGCGGTTCGAAAGGCAGGGGCCCGCGCGCCACGGCCACGCGCTCGCAGAAGGTGGCGCGCAACATCGGCACCTCATGCACGCAGAAGCGACATTCGTCGTCCTCCAGCAACGCGCTGTATTCGATTTCAAAGGGCGGCAACGTCAGGCCAAAACCGGCCACCAGCCCATTGCGCTTCTTGCGAATCGTCTGGATGGCTTCTTCGGTGGCCGGGTGTCCCTGCATGGCCTTGGAAAACTGCAAGAGATAGGCGCGGGTCGGGTCGAAGCTGCGCAGGTCTTCTGCACCGTTCTGCTCGGGGGACAACACCGTCGGTGCCTGATCGCCTTGCCGCGCCTGCCGTGCGCGGGCATACAACTGGACGATCCCGGCCGTGCCGGTGATCAGGGCGATGACGATGAACACCAGCGTCGGCATGCCGGGCAGCGCGGCGAAGCCCAGCATCCCCACCGACGCGATCACCCAGGCCTTGGGCTCGGCGGTCAACTGGCTGGCGATTTCCTTGCCGACGCTGCTTCCGGCCGGCTGTCCTTCCGGCGACACCCGGGTGATGATCATGCCGGCGGTGAGGGAAATCAGCAGTGCAGGAATTTGCGCGATGAGGCCATCACCGATGGTCAGCACCGAATACAGGTGCATCGACTCGGAGGCGCCCATGTCGTGCTGCATCATGCCCACCGAAAAACCACCGATGAGGTTGATCACGACAATCACCAGGCCGGCGATGGCATCGCCCTTGACGAACTTCATCGCCCCGTCCATCGCCCCGAACAATTGGCTTTCCTTGTTCAGTTCCTCGCGGCGGCGACGGGCTTCGTTGACATCGATCAGATTGGCGCGCAGATCACTGTCGATGGACATCTGCTTGCCCGGCAGCGCATCCAGGGTGAAGCGCGCGGCCACCTCGGCGACACGCTCGGAGCCCTTGGTGATCACCAGGAAGTTCACCACCGTCAGGATCAGAAAGATCACCAGCCCGACGGCCAGGTTACCGCCGACCACAAAGTTGCCGAACGCCTGGACGATATGCCCGGCATCGCCCTGAAGCAGGATCAGCCGAGTGGTCGCCACCGACAACGCCAGCCGGAACAACGTGGTCAGCAGCAGCACTGCCGGGAACGAGGAAAAGGCCAACGGGCGAGGCAGGTAGAGCGAGAGCACGATCAGCAGGCAGGAGATGCAGATGTTGACCGCGATCAGCGCATCGACCACCGAGGTCGGCAGCGGCAGGATCAGCATGAACACGATGCCCAGCACCACGAACGCGCCGGCCACCTCGATACGCCGCACCGCTGCGCCGGCGACTTTGTTCAACAGGGCGATCATGCGTGCACTCCTATGATCGGTGCGGCGGTCTGCCCGCGAACCTCGCCACGGGAACGCTCATCCAGCAGCACCAACAGATTCTTCAATGCGCTCTGCCGACTCTTGCCGTCGCGCCAGAGCGCCAGCGGCAAACGCTTGAGCATCGAATACAAGCCGTTCAGCGAAACCAGTTGGTCGCGTTCCTCTTCACCGCCGAGTTCACGTCCGATGCGGCGCACTTCGGCCGCCGACAAGCCACTGGCCGCCACCCCAAGCATGCGCTGGAGCAACAGCACCGCGGTGAGCTGGCTGGCCGGGCAACTGCCGGACAATTGCTCCAGCAACTGCCGGCAGCTGTGCAGCACGCTGCCGAGCTGGGTCGAAGCGGCCAGGCCGATCAGCAGCGCACGCAGCTTGGCGGTGGGGCTCGACGGGGTCTGCGCGGCGATGTCGTCTGCCAGGGCCCGGCGCATCATGTCCAGCCCCGACACGAACGCGGTTTCGCCAAACAGCCCGAGCAGCGCCTGCATCATGGTGGGCAGGGACTGCTTGAGCACCACGGTGTCGTAGTAGAGGCGGCGCACTGCCTGGCGCAGTTGCGGATCGCCGCCCGCCGCGCGCAACGCTTCGGCGATGTTCATGCCGGCCTGGATCTGCGCGCTGTATTGTTCGCGCAGCAATTGCAGGTAGTCGCGGGCCCGCTTGGCTTCGACCTGCCGGCCCTGGGACTCGGCCTCGCGCACCACTTGTTGCAGGATCAGGTCGGTACGGGCCGGATCCCCACCGGTGGCTTGCACCACGTCTTCGAGCACCGGCTCGCCGTAGAGCAGGGTCCCGGCCTGGGCCGCCATCGCACTCAGGCTCTGCTTGCCGGGATGACCGAGTTGGTCGTACCACTCTTCCAATCGCTCACGCGTCTCGACCCGCGTCTGGCCCACCTCGCTGCGCGCATTACGGATGCGCCGCTGGCTCAAGGCCTTGGTGTTGCGCTCCACGTGATGGCTGAAGGTCATGCCGACCTCCTCCATCGAATTGGACTGCACGGCCTGTTGCGTTTCGACAGGCTTGCCCACGCCCCCCAGCGCCGAAGCGGCCTGGGCGAGATTGACGGCAATGCGCATGTTTGTCGGTGCTTCTACTTTCATGATGACCATGAGCGTGGTTTCGGACGCTCAATGGGTGGCAGTGCTTCGCTGTTCGGTTCCATCCCCCGCACAGGCTTTTTTCGACGCATTCGCAGGGTGACGCCAGCGTGCTTTTTCACCCGGCCATGCGGTGCAAATTATTGCAGTGGCGCTCGGGTCGGCTGTGCACGGCTCTGCACAGATAGAGCCCGAGCTCTAATAAAAAACTGTTACTTATCAAAGTGATAAACCAAAAAATGGGTTTGGCACAGGTCCTGCTGATAGGGGTTGTCGACATCCGATCGACGCTATGCACCTATTCAGAGGGATTCATCGATGAGCAGTCTGAACCTCGTGTCACCCCCGAAAACCTCCTCGCCAGGCATGACATTTGGCGAGGAGCGCAAGCTGCGTCTGTTTGTACAAAAGCGTGTGCTCAACCAGGACGACGCCGACGACCTCATCCAACTCACGTACCTGGAAGCCTGGCGTAACCAGGAGAAATTCAAGGGGCTGGCCAAGCCCGACACCTGGCTGTGCGGAATCGCCCTGAACCTGATCCGCAACCATTTCCGCCGCTACTACGCGCAGCCGCCGCTGAGCACCTTCGATGAGAGCGAGTTCCACGAGTCCAGTGACGACATCGACCTCAGCGAGCTGTGCGACAACCGCCGGCTGCTGGATCGCACGCTGTTGGCGATGGATGAGCTGCCCAAGGACATGCGCGAAACCTTGTGGACCGCCGTGGACACCGAGAGCAGCTACCGCGACGCCGCCGAACGCCTGGGCGTGCCCATCGGGACCGTGCGCTCGCGTTTGTTCCGCGCCCGCGAGCAACTCAAGCGCAGCGTTTATGGAGAAGCCCGATCATGACCACCAATCGCTTGAACAGCCGACTCGACCTGCCCCACGGGGTACGTCGCTACACGCCCGACGACCTGCCGGTGATGACCGATATCTTCAACGAAAGCGCTCTGGGGGGCACCAGTTCCCCCGTGCTCAGAGCGTTTTCCCTGAAGGAAATGACATTCTTCGTCGACTGCTTCGTCAAGGAGGGCGACCCGATCTACGTGCTGGAGCGCAAGGGCGAAGTCGTCGCCTGGTTGATCGTCAACCGCTTCAGTTGGGGCGCCCAGGCCTGCCGGTTGACCGGAGAGGTGTCGATCTACGTGCGCAACGACCACGTGGGCAGCGGCGTCGGCATTCGCCTCGGCCAAGCCGCCGTGGTGTTGGCCCGACGCTATGGCTTCGAAACGCTGGTGGCCTGGATCATCGAGCATAACGAGGCCAGCAAACGCGGCGTGCAAGGCCTGGGCGCGACGCAATGGGGGCGGTTTCCGGGCATTGCCCGGTTCGCCGACACGCGGGCCGACGTGGTCCTCTACGGGCTGCACCTGACGTCGGACGTTTCGGCGCCTGCCACCGCACACACCCGGCAGGCGCACGCGGTCCTGGCGTAACGTCACGGCTCGCCCAGCCGGGTTGTCGGGCGAGCCTCACCTGCCATTGTCAGTCCACCGACCAGCGTACAGGCAAGGCTTGCGGCCCCCTGAAATTGGGGACATAGCGCCAGTGCACGGCCTCGGGCGCCACCGCCAGTTGCAGCCCCGGACAGCGCCTGAGCAAGGTGTTCAACGCGATTTCCAGTTCCTGCCGGGCCAGCGAGGCCCCCAGGCAATGGTGCGTGCCTTTGCCGAACGACAGGTGCGGGCAGGCCGGGCGGGTGATGTCCAGGGTGTCGGGATGGGCACACAGCGCTTCATCACGATTGGCCGCCCCCACCACCGCCATCAGTAGCTGGCCACGCTGCAAGCGTTGCCCCGCCAATTCGGTGTCCTGGGTCACGAAGCGGACCATGGCGCGTTCCACCGACGAGTCATAGCGCAGCAATTCCTCGACGGCATTGGGCATCAGGCCCGGTTCGTCGCGCAGTTGAACCAGCGCCTGGGGATGCTGCACGAGCAGGTACACCGCATTGCCGATCATCGACGCCGCTGTTTCATGCCCGGCGATGATGAGCAGCGCGATCATGCTGCACAACTCGCTGCAACTGAGCACGTTGCCCTCTTCCTCGACCTGCACCAACGCAGTCACCAGGTCGTCGGTGGGCTGCGCCCGACGCTGCTCGATCAAGGCCAGCATGTAGCTCGCGAACTCGCTGTAGCAGCGCTGCAACTCGCTCAAGTCGTGCCCGACCTGCTGGACGATCATGTGGGACCAACGGCGAAAATCGTCCCGGTCCCGGGCAGGGACGCCGAGCAGTTCGGCGATGACGGTGATCGACAACGGAAACGCGTATTGGCTCACCACGTCCATGTGTCCGCGGGGACCGGCCTGGTCCAGCAGCGTCTCGGCGATCTGCTCGATGCGCGGGCGCATGGCATTGACCGCCTTGAGCGTGAATGCCTTGTTCACCAGCCGGCGCAAGCGACGGTGGCGCTCGCCGTCGCGGTTGAGCATGTGATCGTTGAGAAAGGCGATGGATTGCTCGCCCCCGATCATCGCCGCGAACTGCGGGCTGATGCGGGCCGGGTCACGGGCGAAGCGCTCGTTGTCCAGCAGCACGGTCTCGACTTCCCGAGCGCCGGTGACGTACCAGATCGGCAACTGCCCCTGCGGTTGGCTGAGGAACACCGGCGCGACCTCGCGCAGCGCCGCATAGTGCCGGTAAGCCGCGCTGCGGAAGGCATCGCTGTTGAAATCGACGCCGTTGAAATCAAGGGTGCGCTCGTGCGCCATGGGCATGCTCCAGAGACAGGATGGTTGCCCGTGAGTGGCCTGGCGTACAGAAAAGATCCATCCCCCCGCCTTCGGGAAAACCTCTGAACCGTTTGCCGCGCCGCGCTCACTCAGCAGAGACCTTCCCCTCTTTTCTGGAGCAAACATGACGCGCGCATTCGTAGTCCATGGCCATTGCGACCCCCGCTTCGAACCGGTCAAGGCGGCCTTCAGCCAATTGATGCAAAGTCCCTTCGAACGCGGTGCCGCCTTGTGCATGCAGGTCGACGGCGAAACAGTCATCGACCTCTGGGCCGGCCAGGCCGGGCCCGAGCCGGATCGCCATTGGCAACACGACACCCTGCTCAACCTGTTCTCCTGCACCAAGCCCTTCACGGCGGTGGCGATCATGCAATTGGTGGGCGAAGGCCGGCTGGACCTGGACGCCCCGCTCTGCCAGCACTGGCCGGCCTTCGCCGACGCCGGCAAGGCCTCGATCACCCTGCGCCAGGTGCTGTGCCACCGGGCCGGGCTGCCGGCGCTGCGCACACCGTTGGCGCCGGAAACCCTGTACGACTGGGACACCATGGCGCAGCTGATTGCCGGGGAACAACCCTGGGCCGGCGCCGGCGAACGACAGACCTATTCGCCATTGCTGTTCGGCTGGATCCTGGGTGAACTGCTGCGCCGGGTGGACGGCCTGCCCCCCGCCCAGAGCATTTGCCGTCGGGTGGCCGCGCCACTGGCGCTGGACTTTCACCTGGGCCTGGACGACGTGACCATGGCGCGCTGTGCCTACATGGCACGGACCAAGGAGGACATCGACGACGAAGCCTTCGGGCGCGTGCTCCAGGACGTGCTCACCGAGCCGACGGCCATGAGTGCCCTGGCCTTCGCCAACCCGCCGATGGTGCTGGGACGCAGCAACGAACCCGGCTGGAAGCGCATGACCCAACCGGCCGCCAACGGGCACGGCAACGCGCGCAGCCTGGCGACGTTCTACGCCGGCCTGCTCGACGGGCGCTTGCTGGAATCACCGCTGCTCAATGAAATGCTGCGCGAACACAGCGCCGAGTACGACCCGACGCTCCACACGCCGGCACGCTTCGGCCTGGGCATCATGCTCGACCAGCCGAACGTGGCGAATGGCAGCTATGGCATGGGCAGCGAGGCGTTCGGCCACATGGGCGCCGGTGGCACGGTCGGTTTCGCCGATCCGGAGCGCGGCGTCTCGTTCGGTTTCGCGTGCAATACGATCGGTTCCTACGTGTTGATGGACCCGCGCGGCCGGCACCTGGCCACCGTCGCGACGGGTTGTCTGTAGCCGGCTTGAGCGGTGCCTCGCCCCGGGCACGGGGCGAGCGTCGGGTCATGCCCCTGGCGGCACGTTGGCCTCCGCGACCTGCGTCCCCGCTGCCCCGGTCTCGGGGGTGACGACCCGTTGTTCTTCGCCGCCCGGCACCCGGGGTTGCGCCGCCCGGGCGATCAGGTCCGGCTGCGCGCTCAATCGGCGCGAGGCCGCCATGGGCATCAGCAAGCGCCCACTGGCCCGGCCTCGTCCGGCCGGATTGAGCATGCGCAACTCGCGCTCATGCACACCGGACAACACCGCCAGATGCGCCAGGTCCACCGGCTGCGCCAGGGCGAGCATCTGGAAGTACGGCTGGTCGGCGATGGGCACCAGGTCGACGCCATAGTCCGCCGGCGTATTGACCAACTGCGACAGCGCCAGCAACCGCGGCACGTAGTTCTGGGTCTCGCCGGGCAGCGACAGGTCCCAGTAGCGGGTCGCCAGGCCACGGGCCCGGTTACGCGTGATGGCGTCGCGCACCCGTCCTTCGCCGGCGTTGTAGGCGGCCAGCGCCAACAGCCAGTCGCCGTCGAAGTAGTCATGCAGGTAAGACAGGTAGTCCAGGGCGGCGCGGGTGGAAGACGGAATATCCCGGCGCTCGTCATAGTCGGCCCGCTGCTGCAATTGATAACGGCGCCCCGTGGCCGGGACGAACTGCCACAGGCCCATGGCCTGGGCGGGCGATTGCGCGTTCGGGTTGAAACCGCTCTCGATGGCCGGCAACAGCGCCAGCTCCAGCGGCATGTTGCGCTTGCTCAACTCGCCGACGATGAAGTGCAGGTAACGGCTGCCGGCGCGCCCGGTCTGGGTGAGAAACGCCGGGCGCTCCATCAGCCAGCGGCGCTGCTCGTCGATGCGCGCCACGCCGCGGGCCTTGGCCTGCAGCGAAAACCCCTGGCGCATGCGCGCCCACAGGCTGCCGTCGCCTTGGGACGACAGTTCTTCGATCTGGACGATCGTGTCCGTGGGCGCCGGCGTGCGCCAGCGCAGTTGCGATCGATAGGTTTCATTGGCGAACGGGTCACCGATGGTCAGCGGCGGTTCGAGGTGCTGGCAGCCGTACAGCAAGGACCCCATCGCCAACATGGACAGCCCCCTGGGGACGAAGCGAAGGACCGGCGAACGTGAAAGTGAACGGGACATGGGCGGTCAACCTTGAATGAGGTGGCGCCAATGGGTGGCCGATCCTGGCCCGACGGTTCCCATCCGCACGACATGACAACGGCACTTGGAACCGAAATGCCGCCGGCGTCACTCACGAGGGGCAGCAGGCGCTCGTCGCGCCTGGATGACAATGCGAGGTCAATCATGGCGTCACCCATCTATTGCAAGCTGATCGATCAGCTTTGCGCCCTCACGATGATTCCCACCCCGTCCGCGTTCTACGAACAGGCGAACCTGTCGGTCAAGGAGGTCGACTTTTCCCTCAAGCACACCCCCAGCGTGGGTGAAGGCGACGTGTTCATCTACGCCAGCTTCGGGCCGCTGCCGACCGCCAATCGCGAAGCCGTCCTGCAACGGCTGCTGGAAACCAATCTCTACCTGCTGAGCGGGCCGTTCTGCCCGTCCCTGTCCTACAACAGCGACAGCGAGCTGGTGATCCTGATCGGCCACGTGCCCCTGGAAAACCTCACCGCCGAACACTTGCTGGGGCTCATGGGCGGTATCGCCGACATGGCGCTGATCTGGCGAGAGGGTTACTTCTTCGACGGTGCCAGCCCGAACGGCGCCGCCAAGCCCACCCAGCACAAACCCACACCCCGTAGCACCGGGCTCAACAACGCCCTGTCAATCTAGGAGAGCACGACATGCCAGATTTATCCGTAGGACGAAGCACAAGCTCGGCGGCGTTGCACGATGCAGATCGGATCACACCGATGGGCTCCCGCCTGTCCGAACAGGTCCGCCCCTCTACCACGCCGCTGGTGCCTTACCACTTCGAAGGAAAACCGACCGATGCGACCCAGCAGACCCTCAGGACCCGGCAGCAGCGCCTGACAGGGCTGGTCAACACCCTCGGCAAGAAAAACCCCGATACCGACCCGCTCGGCTACGCACGCGAGCACATGAGCTTGGAAAGTAAAGTACTGGGCTTTGCGCCAGGAACCAGCTATCAGGATGTGCAGAAGCATCTGGTCGACCTCGGCGGCACCCCCCACCCGATGCTGTCGGGCCAGGAAGAAACTGCCGAATTCGTGAAGGATTTCAACCAATACCTGGGCATGAGCGAGGAAGACCGCAAGGAAGGCGGCGGTTTCAAGGCCGTCTGGGACAAACACTGCGACCGCGTCGGTAACACCCTCGGCGCCTACCATTCGCTGTGCCAGGAGGTCATCGAAGGCACGCCGCAGGGGGATGAACGTACGAGTCTGCAAAGCAGCCATGATGCCTTCCGCGGTTACGCCAAAGGCGTCATGCAAGCCATGACGCAAGAGCTGCCCGACCGCTTGAATACCTTCATGGAAAGCCGCATCGAGCACGCGCGCAGTGCGATGAACAACGAGAGTCTTTCCCAGCCCGAACGAGACCAGGCGACCTCTGAACTGAACCAGTTGATCAAGGTTCAGGTGGAATTCGAAGAGTTAGTGGACAAGAAGGACGACAAGCCCAGCGAACTGACGACGGCGACGAAGAAAAACGAAGTGCTGGACACGGCGCTGAAGAACGTCGGCCGCCAGGACTATGTCGCAGACCTCAAGACCCACAGTGGATTCCGGACAGGGCTGGCGGTGTTTGCCGATGCGGGCATCCCGCAAGGCTTCGCCTCCTCGGCTCACTTCGGTGCCAGCACCGCGGCAATCGATGAGAAGCTCGACGGTACGCACCTCGCAGCCCACGCCGCGGGTACCTCGGCCGTCCTGGGTGCCGCCCATAAAGTGGTCAGCGACAGCGCCCGCCCCATCATCCAGACCATCGTCGATAAAACCATCGGCAGTGGCCTGGAGAAGGTCGATCCGCTGTCGGTGTACCCCAAGGCCCTGCAGGAGGTGACGGTGAATGGGCGACGGGTCGCCAATCCTCAACGCGAGGCCCTCGACAAGACGCAGGAAGACAAGCGCACCAGTTTCCTGCTTAAACAAAACGCCAACAACTTTGGCACCATCAGCGGCGACTTCACCGGATACATCGCGTTCGGTGCGGCTCATGCGGTACGAGAAGTCCTGAATCAATTCACCAGCGTGAACGCCTCGGGCATCGGCGCCCGCAGCCTGGCATCCGCGGTCGGTGGCACGCTCATGGCCGGCGGTCAGGCCGTGTTCAAATACTCTCAAACCCATGGCGACGAGAAGATCCCGACCTACCGGGTCAAAAACGAAACGCGCGAATGGAAGGAGCTCCTGCCCAAGGCACTGGCCGAATCAAGCAAAGTGCTGCCGACCAACATGACCAATATCAGTGACTATGTGAACCGAATCGTTGGCGTCGGTGCGGGTATTACCATGCGCACCGCAGTAGGGGACGCCGCCGCGCCAGGCGAAGATGCCGAGACACGGGAAAAAATGCAGCAGATCATCACGACCTTCTTCTCCTCGGGCCTGACCCTGCTTCCGTTCTTTGCCAACAGCGTAGCGGCACCGCTGGAAAACAAAGCGCTGAACGATGGCAAGGACGACCTGACCGCACGCGCAAATGTCCCATGGCAGAACCTCACGAATGCAAACCGGGACACCCTTGCCCACACCCAGCCACCGGGCTGGAGACGCGCTGGCGAGAACGTCTATCACGGCACGCGTGGTGCTTCCCAGTTGGTTCCGCAAGCCACGGTCGCCGGGCTCAACCTGGGTACCGAGTGGGTCAAGAGCTTGGGGACAGGACCTAAGAGTACGGCGGCTGGCGACACGATGGAGCTGGCCGAACGAGGCGAAGCGCCGCCGCAAGGCGGGCCGTCCAACGAACCGACGCCGACTACCCGGCCAAGCTGATGACCCCGTCGGGCCACCCTTCTATGGCTCGACGATCACCGCCTGAAACCGCCCTCCCACCACCGGCCGCCGGCGCTGCCCGCGGTCGGCCCTCCTGACACACGCCGACTGACATCCCCCGCACTTCGACGACGACAGGCGTGATTGCTGTCGCAATCAACGATAGCCTTGCGATGCTCGGCCTCGGCCGCCCGGTCGCGGCACCGGACCTTCCACCGCCTATTACGCTGGCCGCGGGGCCGTCTGGAGAAAATCCCTCCAATGGACGATGCGCCGGTAAGCGGCCGTATGCTAAACAGGGAAGCAACAGCGAGACGATGGACCGCTGTCACCCGAATAAGGAATCCCCATGAAACGCACCCTCGTTGCCTTCCTGTCACTGGTCGTCACCGCTGTCATCGTCGCGGGCGGCTACCTCTACAGCAAGCAGCCCACCCGCCAGGGCACCGTGCAATTGCAGGGCCTGCAGGGCTCGGTGACCGTGCGCTACGACGAGCGTGGGGTGCCGCATATCCGCGCCGAGAACGAAACCGATCTGTACCGCGCCCTCGGCTATGTCCATGCCCAGGATCGGCTGTTCCAGATGGAGATCATGCGGCGCCTGGCCCGTGGCGAACTGGCCGAGATACTGGGGCCCAAACTGCTCGACACCGACAAGCTGATGCGCAGCCTGCGGATCCGCGAGCGGGCGGCGCGCTATGTGACGGAGCAGGATCCGCAATCCCCGGCCTGGATCGCAATGCAGGCGTACCTGGACGGCATCAATGCCTACCAGGACAGCCACACCCGCCCACTGGAGTTCGATGTGCTGGGCATTCCCAAGCGCCCCTTCACCGCCGAAGACACCGTGAGCATCACCGGCTACATGGCCTACAGTTTCGCCGCGGCCTTTCGCACCGAACCGCTGCTGACTTATGTGCGCGATCAACTGGGCGCTGACTACCTGGATATCTTCGACCTCGCTTGGCAGCCCCAAGGCGTGCTGGCCGAGGGCCGCAAAAGCGCCTTGCCACTGGCCGCCAATGACTGGAAAGACCTCAATGCCCTGGCCCGCCTGAGCGAGCAGGCCCTGGCCGAGAACGGCCTGCCGCAATTCGAAGGCAGTAACGCCTGGGCGGTCTCCGGCAGCCGCACTCACAGCGGCAAGCCGTTGCTGGCGGGCGACCCGCACATCCGTTTTTCCGCGCCCTCGGTGTGGTACGAGGCGCACCTGTCGGCACCCGGTTTTGAACTCTACGGGCATTACCAGGCGCTGATGCCGTTTGCGACGCTGGGCATGAACAAGGATTTTGGCTGGAGCATCACCATGTTCCAGAACGACGACCTGGACCTGATCGCCGAGAAGGTCAACCCGGACAATCCCGAGCAGGTCTGGTACCGCGACAAGTGGGTGGACATGACCCGCAGCGAGCAGCAGATCGCGGTCAAGGGCCAGGCGCCGGTGACGCTGGTGTTGCGCCAGTCGCCCCATGGGCCGATCGTCAACGACGCCCTCGGTGCCAACGCCGGCAAGACCCCGGTCGCCATGTGGTGGGGCTTCCTGGAGAGCCGTAACCCGATCCTCGAAGCCTTCTACCAGCTCAACCGTGCCGACACGCTCACCAAGGCGCGCGATGCCTCGTCCAAGATCCATGCACCGGGGTTGAACGTCGTCTGGGCCAATGCCAAGGGCGATATCGGCTGGTGGGCCGCCGCGCAGTTGCCCAAGCGGCCGAGCGGCGTGAAGCCCGGGTTCATGCTCGACGGCAGCAGCGCCGAGGCGGAAAAGGACGGTTTCTACCCCTTCAGCAGCAACCCGCAGGAGGAGAACCCGGCGCGGGGCTACATCCTTTCGGCCAACTTCCAGCCGGTGGTGGCCAGCGGCATCGAGATCCCGGGGTACTACAACCTCGCCGACCGCGGCCAGCAACTGAACCTGCAGCTCGGCGACAAGCAGGCCAAGTGGGACATCCAGACCACC
Organism: Pseudomonas chlororaphis; assembly: GCA_001023535.1. Classification (NCBI taxonomy): domain Bacteria; kingdom Pseudomonadati; phylum Pseudomonadota; class Gammaproteobacteria; order Pseudomonadales; family Pseudomonadaceae; genus Pseudomonas; species Pseudomonas chlororaphis. The sequence continues at coordinate 695,325 of CP011020.1, read as the reverse complement.
CAGGCACTGCAACTGGGCACCACCACCGCCTACGGCCCCCGTCTGCTCGCGCCGCTGCTGCCTGTGCTGCGTGGCGTGGTCAGCGACCCGCAGGAACGCAAATGGGTGGACCAACTGGCCCAATGGCCCGGCGATTATCCGCTGGACTCCGTCAGCGCCACGCTGTTCAACCAGTTCCTGTTCAACCTGGCCGAGGCGGCGCTGCGCGATGAACTGGGCGACGGCTTCTTCGACACGGCGCTGTCGACCCGGGTGATCGATGCGGCCCTGCCACGCCTGGCGGCTTCAGCCGATTCCCCCTGGTGGGACGATCGCTCGACGCTGGGCACGGAAACCCGCGCCGACATCGTCCACATTGCCTGGAGCAAAAGCCTCGCGCACCTCAAGGCCACCCTGGGCGAGGATGCCAGCCAGTGGCAATGGGGCAAGGCCCACACCCTGACCCATGGCCATCCGCTGGGCCAGCAGAAACCGCTGGATCGGCTCTTCAACGTCGGCCCGTTCGCGGCACCGGGCACCCATGAGGTGCCCAACAACCTTTCCGCCCGCATCGGCCCGGCACCCTGGCCGGTGACCTACGGGCCCTCCACCCGGCGCATCATCGACTTTGCCGACCCGAGCCACAGCGTCACCATCAACCCTGTGGGCCAGAGCGGCGTGTTGTTCGACAAGCATTACGAGGATCAGGCCGAGGCGTACATCGAGGGGGTGTATCACCAGGCACACCTGGCCGAGGAAGAGGTGACGGCCAACACCCATGGCACGCTCAAACTGTTACCGGCCCGAACCCCTTGAACGAGGAGCGGGCTTTTTTTCACCGCCAACGGGCCTGTTTGTCATGGATGGTCAAGACTACAAGGCTCAACACCCCGTCCACTTCCTGAGGAGTCAATGCAATGTTCAATAACTGGTCCGAGCTGCTGCCTACCATCAAGTCCGCCTTCGGTGCCCTGGGCAAGAGCAACCCGAAGATGGTCAAGGCCTACATGGCCCTGGATGAGGCCGCCGCCGAGAACAACGTGCTCGATGCCAAGACCCGCGAGCTGATCTCCATTGCCGTGGCAATCACCACCCGCTGCGACGGCTGCATCGGCGTCCACACCGATGCCGCCATCAAGGCCGGCGCCACCCGCGAAGAAATCGCCGCCACCCTGGCGACTGCCGTGTCACTGAACGCCGGCGCGGCCTACATCTACTCCCTGCGAGCACTGGAGGCCCATGACACGCTGAAGAAATGAGCAAGTGGCGGGACAACGCCGGCGCCCGCCCCACCGCCTTCGCGGGCAAGCCCGCTCCCACAATTGGTTCTGTGGTGGCCACAAACCCAAGGCAATCCCACAACTGCCCTGTGGTGGCCACAAACCCAAGGCAATCCCACAACTGCCCTGTGGTGGCCACAAACCCAAGGCAATCCCACAACTGCCCTGTGGTGGCCACAAACCCAAGGCAATCCCACCATTGTTCTATGGTGACCACAGACTCAAGGCAACCGCAAAACCTGTGGGAGCGGGCTTGCCCGCGAAGACGGCCGCACAGCCAACATCGCCATTGACTGACCCACCGCCTTCGCGAGCAAGCTCGCTCCCACACTCACACCTGGGCGGTCGCGGCGCGGCGCACTTCCGGTTGTTTCCAGGAGTCGGCGGCGCTTTCCTCGATGGCTTGCTGGATGGCGCGCTTGCGGTTCTCTTCGGCGCGACGGCTGAAGTACCAGACCAGGAACGTCACCAGCGACACCGCCAGCAGGATCAGGCTGGCCACGGCGTTGATCTCCGGCTTGACCCCCAGGCGCACCGCCGAGAACACTTCCATCGGCAAGGTCGTCGACCCCGGCCCCGACACGAAGCTGGCCAACACCAGGTCATCCAGGGACAGCGCGAACGACATCATGCCCCCCGCCGCCAGCGACGGCGCGATCATCGGGATGGTGATCAGGAAGAACACCTTCCACGGCCGCGCGCCCAGGTCCATGGCCGCCTCTTCGATGGACAGGTCCAGTTCACGCAAGCGGGCCGAAACCACCACCGCCACGTAGGCCGCGCAGAACGTGGTGTGGGCGATCCAGATCGTGACGATGCCACGCTCCTGGGGCCAGCCGATGATCTGCGCCATGGCCACGAACAGCAGCAACAGCGACAGGCCAGTGATCACCTCCGGCATGACCAGTGGCGCGGTGACCAGCCCACCAAACAACGTACGCCCCTTGAAGTGGGTGATGCGGGTCAGCACGAAGGCCGCCAGCGTACCCAGCGCCACGGCGGCCACCGCCGTGTAGCAGGCGATTTCCAGCGAGCGCAGCACCGACCCCATCAACTGGGTGTTGTCCAGCAGGCCGACGTACCACTTGATCGACCAGCCGCCCCACACTGTCACCAGTTTCGAGGCGTTGAACGAGTAGATCACCAGGATCAGCATCGGTGCGTAGATGAACAGCAAACCCAGCACCAGCATCAGGCTTGAAAAACTGAAGCGCTTCATTCCTTGCCCTCCATTTCCTTGGCCTGACTGCGGTTGAACAGGATGATGGGCACGATCAGGATTGCCAGCATCACCACCGCCAGGGCGGATGCCACCGGCCAGTCACGGTTGTTGAAGAATTCCTGCCACAGCACTTTGCCGATCATCAGGGTTTCCGGACCGCCCAGCAGTTCCGGGATCACGAACTCGCCCACCACGGGGATGAACACCAGCATGGCTCCGGCGATGATGCCGTTCTTGGACAGCGGCACGGTGATTTTCCAGAAGCTGTTGAACGTGCTCGATCCCAGGTCGGAAGCGGCCTCCAGCAGGCTGGGGTCGTGTTTGACCAGGTTGGCGTACAGCGGCAGGATCATGAACGGCAGGTAGGAGTAGACCACCCCGATGTAGACCGCCAGGTTGGTGTTGAGGATCTGCAACGGTTCGCTGATCCAGCCCATGCTCAGCAGGAAACCGTTGAGCAAGCCGTTGTTGCTGAGGATGCCCATCCACGCATAGACGCGGATCAGGATCGCGGTCCAGGTCGGCATCATGATCAACAGCACCAGCACCGTCTGGATTTCCTTGCGGGCGTTGGCGATGCCGTAGGCCATCGGATAACCGATCAACAGGCACAACACGGTGCTGATCAGCGCCATCTTCAGCGAGCCGAGGTAGGCGGCGATGTACAACTCGTCATCGCTCAACATCGCGTAGTTGGCGAAGTTGAGCAGCACCTGCAGCTTCTGGTCGACGTAGCTGTAGATCTCGGTGTATGGCGGAATGGCCACGTCGGCTTCGGCGAAGCTGATCTTCAGGACAATGAAGAACGGCAGCATGAAGAACAGGAACAGCCAGATGAAAGGCACCCCGATGACCAGTTGACGGCCACCGGGCGTTATTCGATCGAGTCGGCGTTTGAATTTGCGCATGTTCATGAGCGAAGCACCACGCCGCTGTCATCTTCCCACCAGACGAACACCTGGTCGCCCCAGGTCGGGCGCTGGCCACGGCGTTCGGCGTTGGCGACGAAGGACTGCACCAGCTTGCCGCTCGGCAGTTCGACGTAGAACACCGAGTGCCCACCCAGGTAGGCGATGTCGTGGACCTTGCCGCTGGACCAGTTGTGCTCGCAGGTCGGCTGTTCGACGGTCACCAGCAGTTTTTCCGGGCGAATGGCGTAGGTCACCGACTTGTCCTGCACCGAGGTGCTGATCCCGTGGCCGACGTAGATGTTGCGGTCCAGGTCCTTGCAGGTCAGCACCGCGTGACCCTCGGCGTCGTCCACCACTTCGGTCTCGAAGATGTTGACGTTGCCGATGAACTCGCAGACCAGCCGGCTGGTCGGGGTCTCGTAGATGTCGATCGGGCTGCCGATCTGGGCGATCCAGCCCAGGTGCATGATCGCGATGCGCTCGGCCATGGTCATGGCCTCTTCCTGGTCGTGGGTCACCATCACGCAGGTCACACCGACCCGCTCGATGATCTCGACCAGCTCGAGCTGCATCTGCGAGCGCAGCTTCTTGTCCAGGGCGCCCATGGGTTCGTCGAGCAGCAACAGCTTTGGACGCTTGGCCAGGGAACGGGCCAGGGCCACGCGCTGGCGCTGGCCGCCGGAGAGCTGGTGCGGCTTGCGCTTGGCGTACTGGCTCATCTGCACCAGCTTGAGCATTTCCGCCACGCGGGCCTCGATCTCAGGCTTGGGGATCCTGTCCTGTTGCAGGCCGAAGGCGATGTTCTGCGCCACGGTCATGTGCGGGAACAGGGCGTAGGACTGGAACATCATGTTGATCGGCCGCTCGTACGGCGGCATGTCGGTAATGTCCACACCGTCGAGGAAAATGCGCCCCTCCGTGGGCCGCTCGAAGCCGGCGAGCATGCGCAGCAAGGTGGATTTGCCCGAACCCGAACCGCCGAGCAAGGCGAAGATCTCGCCTTTCTTGATCTCCAGGGACACATCGTCCACGGCAATCGTCTCGTCGAACTTCTTCGTGACCCGGTCGATTTTGACCAGCACCTGCTTGGGTGTCTGGTCGCCCTCGAGGGCTTTCTTATAGGCGCCGGAGGCAACTGCCATTTGCGAAACTCCCACAGAATTTACTGTTCGCCCCATGCGGGCGAGCGTTTAGTTAGAGCGCTTAACGCTATTTACCCGACTTGACCTTGGTCCAGCTGCGGGTCATGAGTCGTTGGATCTTGGGCGGCAACTCGGAGTTGACGTACAGCTTGTCGACGACCGCCTGCGGTGGGTACACCGCTTCATCGGTGCGCACTTTCTGATCCATCAGTTCGCCCGCCTTCGGGTTCGGGTTGGCGTAGCCGACGGTGTCGCTCACCTGGGCGATCACCTCAGGCTTGAGCAGGTAGTTGATGAAGGCGTGGGCCTCCTTGACGTTGGTGGCGTCGCGCGGGATCGCCAGCATGTCGAACCAGAGGTTGCCGCCTTCCTTGGGGATCACGTAGGCGATCTCGACGCCTTTGCCGGCTTCGCTGGCACGCGAGCGGGCCTGGAAGATGTCGCCGGAGAAACCGGCGGCCACGCAGATCTCGCCATTGGCCAGATCAGAGATGTACTTGGAGGAATTGAAGTAGGTCACGTACGGCCGGATCTTGAGGAGCTGGGCCTCGGCCTTCTTGTAGTCTTCAGGGTTTTCGCTGTTGGGGCTCAGGCCCAGGTAGTTGAGCATCGCCGGGATCATTTCGTCGCCCGAGTCGAGGAACGACACGCCGCAGCTGGAGAGTTTCTTGATGTTTTCCGGCTCGAACAGCATGGCCCACGAGTCGATCTTGTCGACGCCCAGCACCGCCTTGACCTTCTCGACGTTGTAGCCGATGCCGTTGGTGCCCCACAGGTACGGCACGGCGTACTGGTTGCCTGGGTCGTTACGCTCCAGGCGCTTGAGCAGCGCGGGGTCCAGGTTGGCGTAGTTGGGCAACTGGGCCTTGTCGAGTTTCTGGAACGCCCCGGCCTTGATCTGCTTGCCCAGGAAGTGGTTGGACGGCACGACCACGTCGTAGCCGGTACGACCGGCCAGCAACTTGCCTTCCAGGGTTTCGTTGGAATCGAACACGTCATACACCGGCTTGATGCCAGTGGCTTTTTCGAAGTCCGCCAGGGTGGTCTCGCCGATGTAGTCCGACCAGTTATAAATATGCACGGTGGAAGCAGCCTGGACGCTGACGGCGAGCGTCAGGCCGGCGCCGACCAGCAAGGCGTTGCGTAACAAAGAAAAGACTGGCACGTGGAGGTCCTCTTAAATAGTTGGGCCCAAGTTGCCCCCGTTACCTGGCCACGACAGGCCCTGCAACAAAACCGGCGCGCAACTTACCCTCGATAAACCGATCCAGCAAAACTTTTAATTATTCTTGGCTTCCTGTTGCCGCCGCCCTGGAGGGTGACGGCGACAGGAAAGTACTTCAGGCCGGCTTACTTGCCGGATTTGATCTTGGTCCAGCTGCGGGTCAGGATCCGCTGGGTGGCCGGCGGCAAGTCACTGATCGCGTAGAGCTTGGCCTTCACTTCATCCGACGGGTAGATGTTCGGGTCGCCGGAGATATCTTTTTCCACCAGTGCCGTCGCCGCCTTGTTGCCGTTCGGGAAGCGTACGTTGTTGGTGATCTCGGCCATGATTTCCGGCTTCAGCAGGAAGTTCATGTACTGGTAGGCCGCGTCGACGTTTTCGGCGTCCTTGGGAATGGCGACCATGTCATAGAAGGAACCGGCGCCCTCTTTTGGAATGGCGTAGGCCACCTTGACCTTGCCACCCGCTTCGGCAGCGCGGGACTTGGACTGTTCGATATCGCCCGAGTAACCCACGGCGACGCAGATGTTGCCGTTGGCCAGGTCAGAGATGTACTTGGACGAATGGAAATAGCTGATCGAAGGACGGATCTTGAGGAACAGTGCCTCGGCGTCGGCCAGTTGTTTCTTGTCCTGGCTGTCGGTCGGGTAGCCCAGGTAGTGCAACGCCACCGGGATCATTTCGGTCGGTGAGTCGAGGAAACTCACGCCGCAGCCCTTGAGCTTGGCGATGTTCTCCGGCTTGAGCAGGGTGTCCCACGAGTCGATCTTGTCGACGCCCAGCGCGGCCTTGACCTTCTCCGGGTTGTAGCCGATACCGATGGTGCCCCACATGTAAGGGAAGGCATGCTGGTTGCCCTTGTCGCTGGCATCGCCAACGGCCTTGAGCAGGTCGGTGTCGAGATTCTTCCAGTTGGTCAGCTTGGACTTGTCCAGTGGCTGGTAGACGCCGGCCTTGATCTGCTTGGCCAGGAAGTTGTTCGACGGCACCACGATGTCATAACCGGATTTGCCGGCCAGCAACTTGGCTTCGAGGGTTTCGTTGCTGTCGAACACGTCGTAGACGACCTTGATCCCCGTTTCCTTCTCGAACTTGGCGACGGTGTCCGGCGCAATATAGTCGGACCAGTTATAGACGTGCAGCACTTTGTCGTCCGCCTGGACGGCACCCGCCATCGCGCCCACCAGCGACATGGCGAGGAGGGTCTTGCCAGCTATCTTCATACCTAATGCCTTCATGGATTGATGCTCCAGTTATTCTTTTTAGCCACGTTCAGTAGCCGGCTCGCGGGCAACTTGAACAGTCGGTAGTCTGGCAAGTTACAGGGCAGGCTTTCAACACAAGCCCGGCCTTTTGTTCGCACTGGGCGAGGCCCTTGTAAGCGCCTCGCTCAGAGCCTAGCACTTAGCCTTGCAACGCACTGAGGGTCAGGTCCAGGCACTGCCGCGCCTTGGTCACCAGTTCGTCGATCTCGGCCTTGCTGATCACCAGTGGCGGCGCAATGATCATGGTGTCGCCCACCGCACGCATGATCAGCCCGTTGTCGAAGCAGAACTGCCGGCAGATCATGCCCACGCCCCGACCTTCATAGCGCTTGCGCGTGGCCTTGTCCTGAACCAGTTCGATTGCCCCCAGCAGGCCGACACCCCGGACCTCACCCACCAGCGGATGATCGTTCAGTTCCCGCAAACGCTTCTGCAAATAGGGTGCCGTTTCGTTGTGGACGCGCTCGATGATCTTTTCTTCGCGCAGGATGCGAATGTTCTCCAGGGCCACCGCGGCGGCCACCGGGTGACCGGAGTAGGTGAAGCCGTGGTTGAAGTCGCCCCCTTCATTGAGCACGTCGACCACATCGTCACGCACGATCAGCCCGCCCATGGGGATGTAGCCGGAGGTCAGGCCCTTGGCGATGGTCATCATGTGCGGCTTCAAGCCGAAATGATCGGTGCCGAACCATTCCCCGGTGCGGCCAAAACCGCAGATCACTTCGTCGGCCACGAACAGGATGTCGTACTTGGCGAGGATTTCCTTCACCCGCGGCCAGTAGCTGTCCGGCGGAACGATCACGCCGCCCGCGCCTTGGATCGGCTCGGCGATGAACGCACCGACGTTGTCCACGCCGACCTCCAGGATCTTGGCTTCCAGTTGGTCGGCCGCCCACACGCCGAAGGCCTCCGGGCTCATGTCGCCGCCTTCGCCGAACCAATAGGGCTGGGCGATGTGGACGATGCCCGGGATCGGCAGGTCGCCCTGCTCGTGCATGTAGGTCATGCCGCCCAGGCTCGCGCCGGCCACGGTCGAACCGTGATAGCCGTTCTTGCGGCTGATGATGACTTTCTTGTTCGGCTGGCCCTTGATCGCCCAGTAATGGCGAACCATGCGCAGCATGGTGTCGTTGCCTTCGGAGCCGGAGCCGGTGAAGAACACATGGTTCATGCCTTCAGGGGCGATATCGGCGATGGCCTTGGACAGCTCCAGCACCGGCGGGTGAGCGGTCTGGAAGAACAGGTTGTAGTACGGCAGTTCGCGCATCTGCCGGCTGGCGGCGTCGGCCAGTTCATCACGGCCGTAACCGACGGCCACGCACCAGAGGCCGGCCATGCCATCGAGGATCTGGTTGCCTTCGCTGTCCCAGAGGTAGACGCCCTTGGCGCGGGTGATGATGCGCGGGCCTTTCTCCTTGAGTTGCTTGAAGTCGCTGAACGGCGCCAGGTGATGATCGTTGCTCAGGGCCTGCCATTCGCGGGTTTGCGGGTTGTTGCCGGTCATGCGGATTCTCCTTTCGTATCGGTGGGGGCGAGGCTGGCGCGGCAGCCCCGCCCGGCGCTTCAGACGGCAAAGAGCAGGAATTCCCGCTCCCACGAACTGATGACGCGCTTGAAGTTTTCATGCTCGGCCCGCTTGACCGCGACGTAGCCCGTGATGAATTTCTTGCCCAGGTATTTCTCGATGGTGGCGCTGTTTTCCATGCGCTCCAACGCATCTTCGATGGTCAGCGGCAGGCGCAGGTTCCGGCGTTCGTAACCCCGTCCCACCACCGGCGCACTCGGGTTGATGCCTTCGACCATGCCGATGAAACCGCACAGCAGGCTCGCGGCAATGGCCAGGTACGGGTTGGCGTCGGCGCCCGGCAGGCGGTTTTCCACCCGACGGTTCTGTGGCCCGGCATCCGGCACGCGCAGGCCGACGGTGCGGTTTTCTTCGCCCCACTCCACGTTCACGGGCGCCGAGGTATCCGGCAGGAAGCGGCGGAACGAGTTGACGTTGGGGGCGAACAGCGGCAGCAGCTCGGGGATGAGCTTCTGCAAGCCGCCGATGTGGTGCAGGAACAGCTCGCTCATGGTCCCGTCTTCATTGGAGAAGACGTTCTTGCCGGTGTCCTTGTCGATGATGCTCTGGTGCAGGTGCATTGCACTGCCCGGCTCGCCGGTCATGGGTTTGGCCATGAAGGTCGCGGCCACGTTGTGCTTGAGTGCCGCCTCGCGCATGGTGCGCTTGAACACCAGGATCTGGTCGGCCAGGGACAGGGCGTCGCCATGACGGAAGTTGATTTCCATCTGCGCCGTGCCGTCCTCGTGGATCAGGGTGTCGAGGTCCAGCTCCTGCAACTCGCACCAGTCGTAGACGTCCTCGAACAGCGGGTCGAATTCGTTGGCGGCCTCGATCGAGAACGACTGGCGCCCGGTTTCCGGGCGGCCGGAGCGGCCAACAGGCGGTTGCAGCGGGAAGTCCGGGTCGTCGCTGCGCTTGGTCAGGTAGAACTCCATCTCCGGCGCGACGATCGGCTGCCAGCCTTTGTCGGCGTACAGCTTGAGCACCTTCTTGAGCACGTTGCGCGGCGACAGCTCGATCGGGTTGCCCTGCTTGTCGTAGGAATCGTGGATGACCTGGGCAGTGGGCTCGATGGCCCAGGGCACAAGGAAGACGGCGTTCTCGTCCGGGCGGCATATCATGTCGATGTCGGCAGGATCGAGCAGTTCGTAATAGATGTCGTCTTCGACATAGTCGCCTGTCACGGTCTGGAGCAGGACGCTCTCGGGCAGGCGCATGCCTTTTTCGGCAATGAACTTGTTGGTCGGCGAGATCTTGCCCCGGGTGATACCGGTCAGGTCGCCAATCATGCATTCGACTTCTGTGATCTTGTGGTCTTTCAACCAATCGGTGAGCTGGTCGAGGTTGTTACTCATAAATGCCTCTAGGCGTGAGTTTCCTGACTGCTATTAGTCGTCAGGCGTTGTTTGACGCATCGGCGTCGCGTTGTATTGCCCTTGCTCGGCAGGCATCGCCAAATGCCTGGAAAATCGCAAGGTAGTGCGGGTTAGAGCTTACCGCCCATTCGGGGTGCCACTGCACTCCTAAAGCAAAAGCCTTGCCTTGTATAACCGAAACGGCTTCGATCAGGCCATCCGGCGCCCTCGCTTCAACCCGCAATCCCGGCGCCAGTCGCTCGATGCCCTGGCTGTGGATGGAGTTGACGTCGATCACCGGCGGCAGGCCCAGGCCCGCCAGCACGCCGCCGGGCTGGATATGCACGGCATGGGCCGGGCCGTACTGGATCGCCACCGGCTGGGTGTCGTCTTCACGATGATCGATAAAGGTTCCGACTTCATGAACTTTCTGATGCAGGCTACCGCCAAAGGCTACGTTCATTTCCTGGAAACCGCGGCAGATCCCCAGCACCGGGACGCCTGCCTCGACGGCGGCGCGGATCAGCGGCAGGGTGGTGGCATCGCGTGCAGGATCATGAGCAGTGCCCGGCGCACTGGCAGGGCCATGGTAGTGAAAAGGTTCTACATTGGAAGGAGAGCCGGTAAAGAGAATACCGTCCAGGGCGTCCAGAATAACGGACGGGGAGAACAGATCCGCCAGGGACGCAATCAGCATGGGCAAGCCCTTGGCGGCTGTCGCGACAGCCCGGGAATATTTATCGCCGCTGATGTGATACGCATGCAGGCCCAACTGCCTGGAGCAGGTGGTGACGCCGATTAACGGCAGGCGAGACATGAAGCACCCCGGTATTATTGCTGTTATGGGTTTGAATCGAGCTTAGCCTTGTTCATTTTTTTACACAACACCCCCGTAAAAAATACAACACGGCCCGCTCAAGCCCGCGGTCGACACGACCTTCAAAGGGAAAAAAACGCCCTAAATTGCCTCAAAAAAGCCCCACGAGTGCTTTTTTAGGGCAAAAAAGGCCCTGCTTGACTTCGGCATGCCGTTCGGGTTGACTGGCTTTCGAAGAGATCAATGATTGATATTTTTAACAACAAAGGTGTTGCATCATGTCGGTACCCCCGCGTGCCGTTCAGCTTAACGAAGCGAACGCGTTCCTTAAGGAACATCCTGAGGTTCTGTACGTTGACCTTCTGATTGCGGATATGAATGGTGTGGTGCGCGGCAAGCGCATCGAACGCACCAGCCTCCACAAGGTTTACGAGAAAGGCATCAACCTGCCGGCCTCCCTGTTTGCCCTGGACATCAATGGCTCGACGGTGGAAAGCACCGGCCTGGGCCTGGACATCGGCGATGCCGACCGGATCTGCTACCCCATCCCCGGCACCCTGAGCAATGAGCCCTGGCAAAAGCGCCCCACCGCGCAACTGCTGATGACCATGCACGAGCTCGAAGGCGAGCCGTTCTTCGCCGACCCCCGCGAGGTCCTGCGCCAGGTCGTGACCAAGTTCGATGAGCTGGGCCTGACCATCTGCGCCGCGTTCGAGTTGGAGTTCTACCTGATCGACCAGGAGAACGTGAATGGACGCCCACAACCGCCCCGCTCCCCCATCTCCGGCAAGCGTCCGCATTCGACCCAGGTCTACCTGATTGACGACCTCGACGAATATGTCGATTGCCTCCAGGACATCCTCGAAGGCGCCAAGGAACAAGGCATTCCCGCCGACGCCATCGTCAAGGAAAGTGCCCCGGCGCAGTTCGAAGTGAACCTGCACCACGTCGCCGACCCGATCAAGGCCTGCGACTATGCGGTCCTGCTCAAGCGCCTGATCAAGAACATCGCCTACGACCATGAAATGGACACCACCTTCATGGCCAAGCCGTACCCAGGCCAGGCGGGCAATGGTCTGCACGTTCACATTTCGGTCCTGGACAAAGACGGCAAGAACATCTTTGCCAGCGAGGATCCCGAGCAGAACGCCGCGCTGCGTCACGCGATCGGCGGTGTGCTCGAGACCCTGCCCGCGCAGATGGCCTTCCTCTGCCCGAACGTCAACTCCTACCGCCGTTTCGGCGCCCAGTTCTACGTGCCGAACTCGCCGACCTGGGGCCTGGACAACCGCACCGTGGCCTTGCGCGTACCGACCGGCGCTGCCGATGCCGTGCGCCTGGAACACCGTGTGGCCGGCGCCGACGCCAACCCATACCTGCTGATGGCCTCCGTGCTGGCTGGCGTGCACCATGGCCTGGTCAACAAGATCGAGCCGGGTGCTCCGGTCGAAGGCAACAGCTACGAGCAGAACGAGCAAAGCCTGCCGAACAACCTGCGCGATGCCCTGCGCGAGCTGGACGACAGCGAAGTCATGGCCAAGTACATCGACCCGAAATACATCGATATCTTCGTGGCCTGCAAGGAAAGCGAGCTGGAGGAGTTCGAACACTCCATCTCCGACCTTGAATACAACTGGTACCTGCATACCGTGTAAGCGGTTGCGGTAGAGAAAACGCCGCAGGCCTTCACGGGCTGCGGCGTTTTTTATGGCTGTTCAGCCCAGATGATGAATTGGCTGCCTCCACAATGGTCCGGCTAGACGCAAGACCGTGGCGAGGGAGCTTGCTCCCGCTGGGCTGCGCAGCAGCCCCAAAAAAGGCTTGAGCGATCAACTTGAAGCACCGCAGTGACTGACGTCGGGGCTGCTGCGCAGCCCAGCGGGAGCAAACTCCCTCGCCACAGGTTTCTTTTCCTCACAAGCGCCGCTATGGACCCTCCGCTCGCTCTGCGTACAATGCCCGCAGTCCCGCAGGAGCCACCCATGACGCGCACCGCCACCCCTCGCAAACCCCGCGCACGCAGCCAGGCCCGGATCGACTCGATTCTCGACGCCGCCCGCACGCTGCTTGCCGCCGAAGGCGTGGCCAGCCTGTCGATCTACAGCGTCGCTGAACGCGCCGGGATTCCCCCGTCCTCCGTGTATCACTTCTTCGCCAGCGTCCCTGCCCTGCTCGAAGCCCTGACCGCCGATGTCCACGCCGCGTTCCGCGCCTGCCTGCAAGCCCCCATCGACCATGACGCCCTGAACCACTGGCACGACCTGTCACGGCTGGTGGAACAGCGCATGCTCACCATCTATGGCCAGGACGCCGCCGCCCGCCAATTGATCCTGGCCCAGCATGGCCTGACCGAGGTCACCCAGGCCGACCGCCAGCACGACCTCGAACTCGGCGACCTGATGCACAAGCTCTTCGACCGCCATTTCGCCCTGCCGGCCCTGCCCACCGACGTCGACGTGTTCGCCCTGGCCATGGAACTGGGCGACCGCGTCTACGCCCGCTCGGTGCAGCAACACGGGCAGATCACCCCACGCATGGCCGAAGAAGGCATGCGAGTGTTCGACGCGTACCTGGGCCTGTACCTGCCGCCGTATCTGCCCAAGCGAGAAACAGCCTGATCCCCTCAGTCATCAGCTTTTCATACGTTTAGCGCCTATCGCGCTCACACCGAGTTCCAACTCAGCACCCGTCAAATGGCTGGCGTAATGCGCGCCAAGCTCTGCCTCCCAACTGATCACTTCATCCAGGACATCGGTGGCCTGCTCTGGCGTCAAGGCAAAGTGCAGGCAATGGCTGAGCAGGTTCTCTCGACTGATCACTCGCCCACTGCGACCAACCGCCATCGAAAGGTAGGGTGGTGACGAACCCTCCAGTCCCGGGACTACGTCATACATCGGAGCCAACCGCCAGCGTCCCTCGAGCCAGAGAATGGCGTGATTCTTCGGGTGATCATCGTCATTGCCCACCAGGGCGTTGAAACACATGCGCTTGAACAGTTCACGCAAGTCATCATCCGGCACCCCGCGACGCTGCATCTCGTTGGCAAGCCCGGCATACACCCAGGCGCTGCGATCATTGGATCGCCAATCGGCATCCAGGAGCGTCAGCCCGCTCAGCATCGGTATCCGACGGCCGGACTCGGCAATCGGAAATCGGTCGAATCGTTTGACCAGCAACGTCGAGGGCGCACCGAGGTACAGCGCAGTTTTCGCGACATTCAGTCCCTTGAGCGAAGCGAATGTCATGCAGGCATGTTCCATGGCCGGGACATCACAGGTGTCATAGCGATCACGGGGCTTGGCAAGAATGAAGACGCCCTCATCGTGTAATGTACGCTTGGGCCTTGCGCCCCCCAGCGATGAACGTTGTTTGCGCAACTGGAGGGTTTTGATCGCCTCATCATCCAGTTGGTTATCGAAGATCGCTTCGGTGGCCTCGATGAATGCAGACAACCCCTTAAGGGAGGGCAGCGCTTCCTGGCCGATGCCAACGGGTGGATGCCGGCTTATCCCGGCCATGAGGTTGCCGGCGCGATCGTTGTTGGGGGACTTGAGCAGGTAATCGACAGCCTCCAGATCCGCTCGATGAAGGTCTCTCAAGACACGCTCGCCCCAGCCGTCGGGCATTGAATCATTGATGAAACCGGGCACACCGCGGTTGGTGGCAATGCCGGTAAAAGGCTGGATGCGCAACGGATAACGGATGGGATCTGGCACCCAACGATGCTGGGCAACATACTCCGGGTCGTAGCTGAACTCGCCCCGACCATTATCGATGCTCAATCGCCCCAGCGTGCGGATCTCTCCAGTCTGAGGGTCTTCAACATAAATGTAGGCCCTGGCCATCAGAATTCTCCCTTTACACTGGCCAGGCGTACACGAGCGTTGCGAGGCGCTTGAGTGGATACAAGGGATGAAGCTTCGAGCTGTTGACGGCTTTGGAACACTTCCTGGATCAGCCCCAATTGCCACAGCACCAACATGAATGAGCGCAACTCCACAGTGGGGTCGCCCGCCTCGATTTTGCGCACTGTTCGCTCCGACAGCTTAAGAGAAGCGGCAAGATCTTTCTGCCGCTGCCGGTGTTGAAGCCGCCGACTTTTCACCAGCAGGCCAATGGCGTGGAGCGTGTCGGCACAATCAATAGGAAAAAATCCAGACATAAACGGTGCTCTGAAGCTGCTATGCTTGATAAAACGGACTATAGCACCGCTTAAACAGAATAAATGTTAAAAACAGTCCACTCTTAAAGATCTTATAAATCCCTTTAAATTAGATAAAACGCCTTTTAGTGACGCTAAAAAAGCCCCGAAGGGCTCGCGCCGTTCGGGGCCGTGGGTCACGCACCGCTCACAACTTGGCGATGGACACCTCGGTGGATTTGACGAAGGCGATCACTTCGCTGCCGATTGCCAGCTCCAGCTCTTTCACCGAACGGGTGGTGATGACCGAGGTGACGATGCCGGAGGCCGTTTGCACGTCGATTTCCGAGAGCACGTCGCCTTCGACGATTTCCTTGATGGTGCCTTTGAACTGGTTGCGCACGTTGATGGCTTTGATAGTCATGTTATTTCTCCTGGGGTCGAAATGAGCTGCAAGCTTCGAGCTACAAGCTGCAAGGAAAAGCACGCGCCTCTTCTTGCAGCGTGTCGCTGGCCGCTTGAAGCGGCTTCATTGCGCCCAACGCAACTGCGTGGGCAAGGGTGAAACGGGTTCGGGTTCCGGCGGTTGGCCGGGCAAGGACAGCACACGGTTGAGCACTTCGGTTTCCAGGCTCGCCAGGCGATGAGAGCCGCGAACCCGTGGACGTGGCAGGTCGATGAGCAGGTCGAGGCCGATCTGGCCGTCTTCGATCAGGATGACCCGGTCGGCGATGGCCACCGCTTCGCTGACGTCGTGAGTCACCAGCAACACGGTGAAGCCGTGTGCCTGCCACAGGTTTTCGATCAACTGCTGCATCTCGATACGGGTCAGGGCGTCCAGCGCCCCCAAGGGTTCGTCGAGCAACAGCAAGCGCGGTTGGTGGATCAGCGCCCGGGCCAGGGCCACGCGTTGCTTCTGGCCACCGGACAACGCGGCCGGCCATTCATTGGCACGGTCGGCCAGGCCGACGGCTTCCAACGCCTGCAAGGCTTGCGGCCGCCAGTTGCCCTTGAGCCCAAGACCGACGTTGTCGATGATTTTTTTCCAGGGCAACAAGCGCGCCTCCTGGAACATCAGCCGCGTGTCCTGTTGCACGGCACTCAACGGCGCCGAGCCGGCCAGCAATTGACCCGCGCTGGGTTGGTCGAGGCCGGCCAGCAAGCGCAGCAAAGTACTTTTGCCACAGCCGCTGCGACCGACCACCGCCACGAACTGCCCGGCCGGGATATGCAAGTCGATATCACGCAGCACCGCACGGGTGCCGAAGGTTTTCTGCAACTTGCGCACCGCCAGCGGGATGCCTCGCAGCAGGCGCGGAGGTTGTTGGGCCGTCATGCGACACCTCCCTTGCTCACTTGGTAGGCCGGGTGCCAACGCAACCAGACCCGTTCCAGCCCGCGGGCGGCAAGGTCGGCCAGCTTGCCCAGCACGGCGTACAGAAGAATCGCCAGCACCACAACGTCGGTCTGCAGGAACTCCCGGGCATTCATCGCCAGATAGCCGATGCCGGAACTGGCCGAGATGGTTTCCGCCACGATCAGCGTCAACCACATGAAACCGAGTGCAAACCGCACCCCCACCAGGATCGACGGCAAGGCACCTGGCAGGATCACCTGGCGAAACAGGCTGAAGCCGGACAAGCCATAGCTGCGGGACATCTCCACCAGGGCCGGATCGACATTACGGATGCCGTGATAGGTGTTGAGGTAGATGGGAAACAGCGTGCCCAGCGCCACCAGGAAAATCTTCGCCGACTCGTCGATGCCGAACCACAGGATCACCAGGGGAATCAACGCCAGGTGCGGGACGTTGCGGACCATCTGCACCGAGCTGTCCAACAGGCGCTCGCCCCATTTCGACAGGCCAGTGATAAAGCCCAGGATCAGGCCGATACCGCCGCCGATGGCGAAGCCGACCGCCGCCCGCCAGCCGCTGATGGCCAGGTGCGTCCAGATCTCGCCGCTGCGCACCAGGTTTACCCCGGCCTCGATGACCGCCACCGGGGCCGGCAGGATCCGCGTGGACAGCCAGCCCGCCGACACTGCCAGTTGCCACACCGCCAGCAACAGCAGCGGCACCGCCCAGGGCGCCAGGTTGTGGATAAGTTTTTTCATGGCCGCCTCAGCTCTGTGCGGCGGCTTTGGGGAGAATGTCATTGGCGACCATTTCCCCGAACGGGCTCACGTAGCCCTGGCTCTTGGGCAGTTCCGGGCGCTCCACGTCCAGATGCGGGAACAACAGTTCCGCCACGCGATAGGACTCTTCCAGGTGTGGATAACCCGAGAAGATGAACGTATCGATCCCCAGGTCGGCGTATTCCTTGACCCGCGCGGCGACAGTCGGGCCATCGCCCACCAGTGCCGTGCCGGCACCACCGCGAACCAGGCCGACACCGGCCCAGAGGTTGGGGCTCACTTCCAGTTTGTCGCGCCGACCACCGTGCAGGGCGGCCATGCGTTGCTGGCCCACCGAGTCGAAGCGCGCCAGGGAGGCCTGGGCGCGGGCGATGGTGTCGTCGTCCAGGTGGGAGATCAACCGGTTGGCGGCCTGCCAGGCCTCGGCATTGGTTTCGCGCACGATCACGTGCAAGCGGATGCCGAAGCGCACGGTGCGGCCCAGCTTGGCAGCCTTGGCCCGGACCTGTTCGATTTTCTGGGCAACGGCCTCCGGTGGTTCGCCCCAGGTCAGCACCATTTCCACCTGTTCGGCGGCGAGGTCCTGGGCCGCTTCGGAAGAGCCGCCGAAATACAAAGGCGGACGCGGTTGCTGGATCGGCGGGTAGAGCAACTTGGCGCCCTTGACGCTGATGTGCTCGCCGTCGTAATCCACGGTCTCGCCTTCCAGGACCCGACGCCAGATGCGAGTGAACTCCACCGACGCCTGGTAGCGCGCCTCGTGGTCGAGGAACAGGCCGTCGCCGGCCAGTTCGTCCGGGTCGCCACCCGTCACCAGGTTGAACAACGCGCGCCCGCCGGACAACCGGTCCAGGGTTGCGGCCTGCCGCGCCGCCACCGTCGGGGAAATGATCCCGGGGCGCAGGGCAACGAGGAACTTCAGGCGCTGAGTCACGGGAATCAACGAGGCCGCCACCAGCCAGGAGTCTTCGCAGGAGCGTCCGGTGGGAATCAGCACGCCACCGAAACCCAGCCGGTCCGCAGCCTGGGCGATCTGTTGCAGGTAGCCGTGATCGACGGCGCGGGCGCCTTCGGCGGTGCCAAGGTAATGGCCATCGCCGTGGGTGGGCAGGAACCAGAAAATATTGAGGCTCATGGAGTGGTCTCCTAAGGGGGTCGGATTACTGCGCGTTCGCGACGGCCGCCGGTGGCGTCCAGATCACGTCCTTGATGCTCAAGGGCTTGGGTATCAGCTTGAGTTGGTAGAAGCTGTCGGCGATTTTCTGCTGGGCTGCCACCACGTCGGGTGTGAGGAACGAGGCACCGAACCCCTGGCGTTTCATCGAGGTCAGGGTGATCGGCTCAGGCAGGCCGAGCAGTGGCGACACCTGTTTGGTCACGTCTTCGGGATTGGCCTTGGACCACTCCCCCACGGCACGCACTTCGTCCACCAGGGCGGTGATGACCTGGGGATGCTGCTGCGCATAGGGCTTGGTGGCGAGGTAGAACTGATGGTTGTCGACGATGCCCTGGCCGTCGCGCAGGGTCCGTGCCTGCAACTGTTGCTCGGCGGCGGCCTGGTACGGATCCCAGATCACCCAGGCGTCGACACTGCCGCGTTCGAATGCGGCACGGGCGTCGGCCGGTGGCAGGAAAACGGTCTGGATGTCGGTGTATTTCAGACCTGCATCTTCCAACGCCCGCACCAGCAGGTAGTGGACATTGGAACCTTTGTTCAGCGCGACTTTCTTGCCCTTGAGGTCTTGCACCGACTGGATGGGCGACCCCTTGGGCACCAGGATCGCTTCGCTGGTGGGCGCAGGCGGTTCATACGCCACGTAGAGCAAGTCGGCGCCAGCGGCCTGGGCGAACACCGGCGGGGTTTCGCCGGTCACGCCGAAATCGATGGAGCCGACGTTCAGGCCTTCAAGCAGTTGCGGGCCGCCGGGAAACTCGGTCCATTGCACATCCACGCCTTGGGCGGCCAGGCGTTTTTCCAAGGTGCCCTTGGCCTTGAGCAGCACCAGGGTGCCGTACTTCTGATAACCGATCCGCAAGGTCTCGGCTTGAGCCTGGGTAATAGCGCCGAAGGACACAGCCGCAGCAAACAGAGCGACCAGCCCGCGACGCAAAATGACAGTGCGCATGGCGCCTCTCCTTTTTGCTGTGGGGGTGTGGCTGCACCTGCTTGGCCGTTGGCGGCTGAGTAAGGTGAGTTGAAACTGGGTTTACACGGGGTCAAATGCTCCAGCGAGCACTCAACAGGCGTTCATTCAAGACGTGTGGGTCCAGCGGCCTGGGCCGCCGCGCCATGGCACTGAAAAACTGCTCCAGGGCTTCGTTCAAGCGTTGTTGCAGGGCCGGTGCCAATTGCGCCTGGGCAGTGCCTTCGCCATAGGCGATCTGGCTGTCTTCGGCAAAGATCCCCTGGAGCATTTCCTGGGCCTTGAGGGCCGACAACACCGGCTTGAGGGCGTAGTCCACCGCCAGCATGTGGGCGATGCTGCCTCCGGTGGCCATGGGCAGCACGACCTTGTGGCTCAGCGCTCGCTCCGGCAGTAAGTCCAGCAGCGTCTTCAGCGCGCCGGAAAAAGACGCCTTGTACACGGGCGTCGCGATCAACAGGCCGTCGGCGTTGTCGATCTGCTGGAGCAGGTCGACCACCTTGGGGCTGTCGAAACGGGCATGGAGCAAGTCTTCAGCCGGAAAATCACGCACCTGATAACTGACCACTTCCACACCTTGCTGCTGCAACCAACGTTGCGAGCGTTCCAGCAACACCCCGGAGCGTGAGCGCTGGCTGGGGCTGCCACCGAGTGAGACGACCAACATGCCTGCCATTCCTTAACTGTCACGTGCGATTCGCGGTGGGCGATCTCGCTGCATGAGGCAAACCATAACAGGGGATTCATATATCTTTAAATCATATTTATTCATTTGGTTATTCTTTATATGAATATGAAAGCGACGCTCCTCCAGGCATAAAAAAGGCCGTCGAAACGGCCAAAACCCTTTGGTGCACGGCGTTTCACTGTGGGAGCGGGCTTGCTCGCGAAGGCCATAGGTCAGGTTAAGAAATGTCGCCTGATACACCGCCTTCGCGAGCAAGCCCGCTCCCACAAAGAGACATTGGCGCCTGCCTGCTTATTTAACGATTGGGCTGCGGGGTAAGGCGCAGGTACGGCTTCACCGCGCGGTAGCCCTTGGGGAAACGCTGCTTGAGTTCTTCTTCGTCCTTGAGCGACGGGACGATCACCACTTCATCGCCATCCTGCCAGTTGGCCGGCGTGGCGACCTTGTAGTTGTCGGTCAGTTGCAGGGAATCGATCACCCGCAGGATCTCGTTGAAATTGCGCCCGGTGCTGGCCGGGTAGGTGATGGTCAGGCGAATCTTCTTGTTCGGGTCAATCACGAACAGTGAGCGCACGGTCAAGGTGTCGCTGGCGTTGGGGTGGATCAGGTCGTACAGGTCGGAGACCTTGCGATCGGCGTCGGCCAGGATCGGGAAGTTGACCACGGTATTCTGGGTTTCGTTGATGTCTTCGATCCACTTGTGATGCGAATCCACCGGGTCCACCGACAGGGCAATGGCCTTGACGCCCCGCTGGGCAAACTCATCCTTGAGCTTGGCGGTCAGGCCCAGCTCGGTGGTGCACACCGGCGTGAAGTCCGCCGGATGAGAAAACAGCACGCCCCAGCTGTCACCGAGCCACTCGTGGAAGCGGATCTTGCCGGCGCTGGAGTCCTGTTCGAAATCGGGGGCAATGTCGCCCAGTCTGAGGCTCATGGTAAAGCTCCTGGATGAGATTCTTGTGGAGCCTGACTGTGCCTCGGTTTGGACCGTTTTAAAAAGAATGAATATTGCTTTGGCTAGACTTTTTAAGAATATAAAAAACTGTTCACTGGCACCCACCCACCTATGGGTCCACCATCCTCGACGAGGTTTCGAGAAGGCCTCGAGTTGCTGTAAAGAGGAGAAGTTTCGAGAAGGGCTACAGGGGTGGGCCTGACCCGAAACGCAAAAGCCCCGTTCGGCGCAGGCCGGGCGGGTTTTTTTTGTCGGCCCTGTTTGCCATCCGGGCGAGTAAACACTGTCCCCATGCCAGGATGAGCGGCTAGGATAGGCGGCATGAACACTCAAGCCTTGCTGACTCACCTGCAACATCATCTGCCGGACTTACTGGCGGTGTACCTGTTCGGCAGCCACGCGCAGGGGACCGCCGGGCCTGACAGCGACGTCGACATGGCGGTGCTCCTGGCCGGCCAGGCGGACCCGGTACTGCTATGGCAGCTTTCGGGAGACCTGGCCGATATCGCTGGAAGTCCGGTGGATCTGATTGATCTACGTGGGGCCACGACGGTGATGCAGTACCAGATCGTGACCCGAGGTCGCCGATTGTGGGCCAAAGACGTACAGGCGGGCTTGTTCGAGAGTTTTATTCTCAGCGAGAAAACGGCCTTCGACGCGGCTCGCGCAGGCCTGCTCGAGGATATTCACAAGGAAGGCACCGTGTATGGTCGATGACGTCCTGATCAATAAAGCGGCGAGTATCGAACGCTGTGTGGCCAGAGTGCGGGAGGAATATGACAAGGACCCTGCCACCTTCGCCACGGATTTCACTCGCCAGGACTCAGCCATCCTGAATATCCAGCGTGCCTGTGAAGCGGCGCTGGACATGGGGCAGCATTTGATTCGCCGTGAGCGACTGGGTGTCCCGCAAAGTGCCCGGGACGTGTTCGAGTTGCTTTTTCAAGGTGGCTGGGTGGCGGAAGGCCTGGTGAAAAGCATGAAGAACATGGTGGGTTTCAGGAACATCGCCGTACATGATTACCAGGCCCTGCAACTGCCGATCATGATCGCGATCATCACCCGGCACCTGGACGACTTTCTGGCATTCAGTGCGTTCATTCTGCGCAAAGATGCAACCCGGCCCGCACCATAAGCAACTCGACGCATCAGGACAGAAAGTCTCCCGTCACGATGACCCGAAACGCAAAAGCCCCGTCCGGCGCATGCCGGGCGGGGCTTTTTTTCGTCACGCGAACGCGTGGCTTACAGCAGCGGCAGCGAGTAGCTGACGATCAGGCGGTTTTCATCCTGGTCGCGCTGACCTGGGATGTCGTTGCGCCAGGTGGCGTTTTTCCACATGACGCCAACGTTTTTCAGCGGACCTTCCGGTACGACGTAGCCGACGGTGATGTCACGTTCCCACTCGGAACGGCCAGTGGCCGACAGGTTGGTCTGTGCCACGCCTACACGGCCGGTGGTATCGATGTTATCGCCACGCAGGTAGATAACGCCGGCTGTCAGGCCAGGTACGCCAAGCTTGGCGAAGTCATAGGAGTAGCGACCCTGCCAGGTGCGTTCGCCGGCACGGGCGAACTTGGCGATTTGCATGTCGGTGGTCAGGTAGGCCGACGAGCCATCACCCTGGTTCAGCCAAGGGAAGTCGCTGTCGCCATTGCTGACCTGGTAGCCACCACCGAAGGTGTGTCCACCCACGGTGTACAGGAACAGGCCGCTGTACAGGTTGTTATCGACTTTGCCGCGGGTAATGCCGGTACCGTAGTCACCCGTGGTGTAGTAAGCCGAATCATGGCCATTGGCGCCGTCATCGGTGCTGTGGAAGTAACGCAGATCGGATTTCAGGACGCCTGGGCCGATTGCCCAGCTGTGAACCAGACCCAGGAAGTGCTGCTTGTAGAAGTCTTCCAGGTTGCCGTAGTAGTACTGGGCGGTCAGGTCCTTGGTGATCTTGTAGTCACCACCACCGTAGATGAACTTGTTGCTGTCACGGCCAGCGGCCGTGTGGGCGTTGGCACCGGCAATGGACAACTCTTCGTTGTTGCTGGAGTTACGTCCCTTGGCGTGCTCGATCTGACCGCCGACCAGCGTCAGGTCCTTGATCTCGCCGGAAGTGATCTGGCCACCTTGGAAGGTTTGTGGCAGCAGACGACCGTCGTTGGTCACGATCACTGGCAGTTTTGGCTGCAGGGTGCCCAATTTCAGTTCAGTCTGGGAGATCTTGGCCTTGGCAGTCAGGCCCAGGCTGGAGTAGTTGTCGACAGCCTTGCCGTTGGACTCGCTTGGGAAGACCGTACCGCCGTAGGAGGTTGCAGTGGCGCCGTTGGAACCGCCGCCCGAATCCAGCTTGATGCCCAGCAGGCCAATGGCATCCAGACCAAAGCCTACGGTGCCTTGGGTGTAGCCGGAGATGAAGCGCAGGTCAAAACCCTGGCCCCATTCTTCGCTCTTGCTTTGAACGCCGTTAGCCTTGTTGCGAGGGGCGTTGGCGTCGGAGTCACGGTTGTCCGTGTTGATGTAGAAGTTACGCAGACCCAAGGTAGCCTTGCTGTCTTCGATAAAACCGGCGGCGCCTGCCTGCTGCGCCAGAACCCCAACGGCCACAGCCAGGGCCAAGGTGGACTTGTTCATGCTTCGCTCCTCTCGTTTTCTAATTCTTGTGTTTCTTTGGGTGCCGGATCGAATGCCCGGAATCCGCAGATGCGCGATTAGCGCCAGACCGTGACTGACAAGTCAATCGTAACCATTTGTGATTACGACCATGGTCTAACCCCGCTACACCGGCGCGCAGAATAATGGATTCTGGATAACTCCAAAAAGAATTGTTTCCACAGTTTTCAGATTATTTTGAAATATAGATGCCATCAAAACTTCGTCAAACTGAGATACGGCGTATCGGCCAGTCGACGGATTACTGAATGGTCTTTTTCTGCACCTTTTCAGGGCAGTGATCGCTCTGCCACAAGCTCCGCCTGCCTGGGAAATTTTCACGGCCAGGCGCGAAGCACGGCCTCAGGCTGCAATCTTGATGGCTTTCCTTAAGACAGTTCCTTGTCTGAAGTCAAAAAGCCTGCAGCCTGACGCACGGCACCAGAGGTTGCGCCCTACAGGGATTTCTCGAAGATTTTCGAGTTGCGCTGGTAGTTGTAGAGCGAGGCCCGCGCGGCCGGCAGGCGTTCGACGCTGCTGGGTTCGAAACCGCGCTCGCGGAACCAGTGGGCGGTCCGGGTGGTGAGCACGAACAGGGTCTTGAGCCCTTGGGCACGGGCGCGGGTCTCGATCCGCTCCAGCAGTTCATCACCCCGGCCACCGTGGCGGTATTCCGGGTTCACCGCCAGGCAGGCCAGCTCCCCGGCGTCCGAATCGGCGATCTGGTACAACGCCGCGCAGGCGATGATCATCCCTTCGCGCTCGACCACGCTGAACTGTTCGATCTCACGCTCCAGCACTTCGCGGGAGCGACGGACCAGGATCCCTTGTTCTTCCAACGGGCTGATCAGGTCCAGCAAGCCGCCGACGTCTTCGATGGCCGCTTCGCGAACCACTTCGAACTGCTCCTGGGCCACCAGGGTCCCGCTGCCGTCGCGGGTGAACAGTTCGGCCAGCAGCGCACCGTCCTCGGCGTAGCTGACGATATGGCTGCGTGCCACGCCGCCACGGCAGGCCTGGGCGGCGGCATCCAGCAATTCGGCCTGGTAGTCGCTGCCCAGGCGCTGCATGTGGGCCGGCACCTGTTGGGGGCGCAACTCGCGCACCAGCCGACCGTCCTCGCCGATCAGCCCCTGCTCGGCGCCGAACAGCAACAGCTTGTCGGCCGCCAGGTCGATGGCGGCCCGGGTGGCGACGTCTTCACAGGCGAGGTTGAAGATTTCCCCGGTGGGTGAATACCCCAGCGGCGACAGCAGTACGATGGAGCGCTCGTCCAGCAGGCGGTTGATGCCTTTGCGATCGACCCGACGCACTTCGCCGGTGTGGTGGTAATCCACGCCTTCCAGCACGCCGATGGGCCGTGCGGTGACCAGGTTGCCGCTGGCGACCCGCAACCGCGAGCCCTGCATGGGCGAGGACGCCATGTCCATGGACAGGCGTGCCTCGATGGCGATGCGCAGCTGGCCCACGGCGTCGATCACGCATTCCAGGGTCGCGGCATCGGTGATGCGCATGCCGTGATGGTAGTGCGGCGTCAGGCCTCGCGCGGCCAGACGGGTCTCGATCTGCGGACGCGAGCCATGGACCAGCACCAGGCGCACGCCCAGGCTGTGCAGGAGCACGAGGTCATGGACGATATTGCCGAAGTTGGGGTGCTCCACCCCGTCGCCGGGCAGCATGACGATGAAGGTGCAATCACGGTGGGCATTGATATAGGGCGAAGCGTGACGAAGCCAATTAACGTATTCGGGCATGAACCTGGGCCTGTAATAAATAGCAGCCGAAAAAAGACCAAACTGAACGCACAGCGGGCTGGTGGTTATCGTCGGAACAGGCTTGGCGACACGCGCGCTCTCCTCATGAATACGGGCCCGGACAGGGGCAATTTAGCCGGCGGTGGCCGGCGTCAGGCAGTAATGGCCGATCAGCTGCCGCAGCAGTTGTACGGTAGGTTGCAAACGTGACATTTCAAGGTACTCGCCCGGTTGGTGGGCACAGGCGATATCTCCGGGGCCCAGGACCAGGGTTTCGCAGCCAAGGCGCTGAAGATAAGGCGCTTCGGTGCCGAACGCTACTGCTTCGGCACGATGACCAGTGAGTCGCTCGGCCACACGCACCAGTTCGGCCTCTTCGGCCTGTTCGAACGGCGGCACCTCGGGGAACAGCGGCGCATAGTCGATCTTGACCTTGTGTCGCTCGGCAATGGGGTCGAGCTTCTGCTGGATCGCCGCCCGCAGCACTTGCGGGTCCATGCCTGGCAAGGGCCTCAGGTCGAACTCCATGGAACACTGGCCGCAGATCCGGTTGGGGTTGTCGCCGCCATGGATGCAACCGAAGTTCAGGGTCGGCTGGGGCACGGTGAATTGCGGGTTGCGGTATTCGCGCTGCCATTGCAGGCGCAGGCCGCGCAATTCGCCCATGGCGTCGTGCATCGCTTCGAGGGCGCTGTGGCCCAGGCTCGGGTCGGAAGAATGGCCACTGCGCCCGAGGATATCGATGCGCTCCATCATCACGCCCTTGTGCAGGCGGATCGGCCGCAGGCCGGTCGGCTCGCCGATGACGGCCGCGCGCCCCAATGGACACCCGGCCTCGGCGAGGGCGCGGGCACCGGCCATCGAGCTTTCTTCGTCGCAGGTGGCGAGGATCAGCAGCGGCTGCTTGAACGGCTGGTCCAGCAGCGGCTTGACCGCTTCGATGACCAGGGCGAAGAAGCCCTTCATGTCGCAACTGCCCAGGCCCACCCAACGACCATCGACCTCGGTCAGTTTCAGTGGGTCGGTCTGCCACAGCGCACCGTCGAACGGCACCGTGTCACTGTGCCCGGCCAGCACCAGGCCACCGGGGCCACTGCCAAAACTGGCCAGCAGGTTGAACTTGCCAGGGCTGACCTGCTGGATGTCACAGCAGAACCCGAGGTCGCCGAGCCAGCCCGCCAGCAGTTCGATGACCGCGCTGTTGGACTGGTCCAGTCCGGGCTGGGTACAACTGACTGACGGCGCGGCGATCAGGGCAGCGAACTGATCTTTCATGGACGGCAAAGGCATCGCTGGCTCCGGCTTGCAAATTGACGTTCATCATAGAACCATCCGGCGCAAGGAAGAAACCGTCGCGGCGCGTAGGACGGATGAGTCCTGTACACTGCACGACCTTGGCAGCCAGACACCTTCCCCGGCTGCACACCCGATCCCTGGATTTTCCGGCCATGCAGAAAGAAACCGAAATCAAACTCCGCGTCAGCCGCGAGACCCTGGCAGCCCTGCGCGAGCACCCGCTGCTGAAAAAACGCAACAAGCATGGCTGGGAACGCCATGAACTGATGAACCAGTACTTCGACACGCCCGAGCGCGATCTCGCCAAGGCCAAGGTCGCGCTGCGCCTGCGTCGCGACGGCGAAGAGGTGATCCAGACCCTCAAGACCCGCGGCCAGAGCATCGCCGGCCTGTCCGAACGCAATGAATACGACTGGCACCTGCCCAAGGCCAAGCTCGACGTGAAGAAACTCGACGGCGAATGCTGGCCCGCGTCCCTGGCTGACCTGGACAAGAAAACCCTCAAGGCCATCTTCACCACCGATTTCGTGCGTGAGCGGGCCGAGATTGCCTGGGGTCGTGGCAAGGGCAAAGTGGTCATCGAGGCCGCACTGGACCTGGGTCATGTCGTGGTCGGCAAGCAGAAGGAAGAAATCTGCGAGCTGGAGCTGGAGCTGCGCGAAGGCGAGCCCGCCGCCTTGCTGGAACTGGCAGCCGAGCTGGCCGCCACGCTGCCCTTGATGCCTTGCGACATCAGCAAGGCCGAGCGCGGCTATCGCCTGCACGACGCGGCCAGCTATGCCCTGAGCCTGCCGGCCCCGCAACTGAGCGCCGAAATGCCGCTGGACGACGCCTTCGCCGCGCTGGGCTGGCACCTACTGGGCAGCAGCCAGCGCCTGGCCGAGCAATACCGTTTCAATGGCCACTGGCGCCTGCTGCAGGACTGGGTGGAAACCCTCGCCGAGATGCGCGCCCTGCTCAGCAGCCTCGGCCAGGCCGCCCCTCGTCAATCGACCCACGACTTGCGCATTGCCCTGGACGCGCTGCTGGAAGACTGGCGCCCACTGGTCCAGGCCGGCCTGGACGACGAAGACGTGCGCAAGGCCGCGCCGGAGCAGTTCCTCGACGAGCTGCAAGACCCGCGCTGGGGCCTGTTCTCCCTGAACACGTCACGCTGGTTGCTGGCCCGCAGTTGGACCGCCGAGCGCAACACCCGCGGCAATCGCCAAGGCGCCGCGCAACTGGGCAGCTGGTTGCCACGCCTGCTGGGCGAAGAGTCCACGTCCCTGCAACTGCAGCGCTACCAGCAGCAACCCGAAGACCTGGCCGAGCAACTGCCGCGGATCGAACGCATCCAGGCCTGGCTGCACCACGCCCGCCATGTGCTGGACATCCCGGAGATGGACCGGCTCTACGGCGAGCTGAACAAACTGGCGCAACTGGCCAACCAACCGATCACCGACGAAGCCCTGGACATGCGCAAGCAGCAGGCGATCGCGGTGTATCAGAACCGGGCCTGGAAGACTTTGCTGCGCCTGTGACGCCGCCATCGCGAGCAAGCTCGCTCCCACAGGGGTTCAGCGTGGTAACCACATCTAGTGGCCGCTGAAGATCAACCGTGGGAGCGAGCTTGCTCGCGATGAGGCCAGCACATCCTCCACAGAACTCAGCGCAGCACTGGCAAACTCGTCGTGGACTTGATCTCCGAAAGCGCGACGATCGAGTTCACTTCCTGGATTCCCGGCACCATCGATAGCTTTTCGAAGAAGAATCGCTCATACGCCTCGATGTCAGCCGTGACGATACGCAGCAGGAAATCCACCGCCCCCATCAATACGTAGCATTCCAGGACCTCGGGAAAGCCGCGGATCGCCTCGGTGAACTCGGTGAAGTTCGAACGTCCGTGGGCGTTGAGTTTGACTTCGGCGAAGATCTGCGTGTTAAGCCCGATCTTCTTGCGATCGAGCAGGGTCACCTGGCGGCGGATGATGCCCTCCTCCTTCATCCGCTGGATCCGTCGCCAGCACGGCGACTGCGACAACCCTACCTGCTCGGCCACCTGGGCACTGGACAGCGAAGCATCCTCCTGGAGCAGCGCCAGTATGCGGCGGTCGTAACTGTCCAGCTCACTGTGCATAAATAAACCCGCTATTTATAATTTCTAGAATTAAACCATTCGATCCGGCGTTTAATCGGGTCATCTTAGATAAGAAATACCCGTCAGTGCATGTAAATATTTCTCCCGCCCTCAAGGAGATCCACATGCCATTACTCGAAGCCATCGCCCCCCTACCCAGCCGCGTCGACGCCTGGCACACCGCCAACCCCCATTGCCGCGTGCACTACCAACTGCTAGGCGAAGCCGAACCGGACCTGTTGTGCCGGGCGCTCAACTTGTTTGCCTTGCAGGGCCTGACGCCGCAACAGGTGCGCATGGAGCGCCACGACGACCTGCTGTCGATGGACATCGTCGTGGAGGGGCTGAGCTGGCACCGTGCCCAAGTCCTCGCGGAAAAATTACGAAACCTGATCAGTGTGTGCTCGGTGGATTTACAAGAGGCTGATATTTCGCGGGTTCAGCCGGTCCAGGCCGCCGGTTGAGCCGCCCCAGGGCAAGACTTCGTAACGCATTGGTCGGGTAGTGGCCCAACGGTCCATGGCGTCAGGACTATTCTCTTGCACATCGAGCGAAGACGCCGAGGCGTCTGTATCGCTGCTTTGCTGCAATTGTCCAATAGGAACCCGCATGTCCACCAAACACGCCACTCAGGACCGCTGGCTGGACCTCAACGATCTGCTACGCCAACTGGTCGCCCAGGGCCTCATCAGCCAGGACTGCGCCGAGACCGCGCTGAACGCCCGCCGACGCCACGGCGCCAACAGCCAGTTGCATCCACTGGAGTTCATCGCCAACCAGCACCTGGACGACCTCAGCCGCCCCGGCAAGCGCCTGGACCTGGAGAGCCTGACCCTGTGGCTGGCCGAGCAGGCCGGCCAGCCGTACCTGCGCATCGACCCGCTGAAAATCAACGTGGCGGCCGTGACGCCCCTGATGTCCTACGCCTTTGCCCAACGCCACAAGATCCTCGCCGTGGCGGTCGATCGCGAGGCCGTCACCGTGGCCAGCGCCCAGCCCTACGTCAGCAGTTGGGAAGCCGACCTGACCCACGTGCTCAAGCTGCCGGTGCAGCGGGTGGTCGCCAACCCGGTGGACATCCAGCGCCTGAGCGTGGAGTTCTATCGCCTGGCCAAGTCGGTCAGCGGCGCCGCCACCCACGATCAGCAGCCGAGCAACCTGACCAATTTCGAACAACTGCTCAACCTGGGTGCCAGCGACCAGGAACCGGACGCCAACGATGCCCATATCGTCAACATCGTCGACTGGCTGTTCCAGTACGCCTTCCAGCAGCGGGCCAGCGATATCCACATCGAACCGCGCCGCGAACAAGGCACCGTGCGGTTTCGCATCGACGGGGTGCTGCACACCGTCTATCAATTCCCTCCGCAGGTGACGATGGCGATCATCAGCCGCCTGAAGAACCTGGGGCGGATGAATGTCGCCGAGAAGCGCAAGCCCCAGGACGGCCGGGTCAAGACCAAGACGCCGGATGGCGGCGAAGTGGAACTGCGCCTGTCGACACTGCCGACGGCGTTCGGCGAAAAAATGGTCATGCGGATCTTCGACCCGGAAGTGTTGCTCAAGGACTTCGACCAGCTCGGCTTCTCCGCCGACGACTTGCGCCGCTGGCAGGACATGACCCGCCAGCCCAACGGCATCATCCTGGTGACCGGACCCACCGGCTCCGGCAAGACCACCACCCTCTACACCACCCTGAAGAAACTGGCGACGCCAGAGGTGAACCTCTGCACCATCGAGGACCCGATCGAAATGGTCGAGGGCTCCTTCAACCAGATGCAAGTCCAGCACAACATCGACCTGACGTTCGCGGCCGGGGTGCGGGCGCTGATGCGGCAGGACCCGGACATCATCATGATCGGTGAGATCCGCGACCTGGAGACCGCCGAAATGGCGATCCAGGCGGCGCTGACCGGGCACCTGGTGCTCTCGACCCTGCACACCAACGATGCGCCGAGCGCCATCAGCCGCCTGCTGGAGTTGGGCGTGCCCCATTACCTGATCAAGGCTACGGTGCTCGGCATCATGGCCCAACGCCTGGTGCGCACCCTGTGCCCTCAATGCAAGGCACCCTTGACCCTGGATGAAGACGATTGGCAAACCCTGACACGCCCCTGGCAGGCACCATTGCCGGGCAATGCCCACCGGGCCGTCGGCTGCCTGGAGTGCCGTGACACCGGTTACCGGGGTCGTGCCGGGGTCTACGAGATCATGCAACTGACCGACAGCGTCAGGGCGCTGATTCATCCGGACACCGACCTGCTGGCGGTACGCCGCCAGGCGTTCAAGGAAGGCATGCGCAGCCTGCGACTGTCCGGCGCGCAAAAAGTCGCGGCCGGGCTGACCACGGTCGAAGAGGTATTGCGGGTAACGCCGCAAAGCGAACAGCGATGAAGCGGACGACGCCTGACCGGGCGGTCATGGAACTGAATCGAGGCGCTGGTAATCCAAAGTCATAGTTAACCCAGTGGAGTCACCTATCATGCGTCTCAAACTTGCTGTCGCCACCCTGGCCTTGCTGTCTCTCCCTGTTGGCTCGGCAATGGCCGACACGTTTTGGCGTAACGTCATCTCGTCCGGTGCGACCACCGGTTCGACCTACCTGACCTTCAAGGATCACAAGCTGATCGTCGCCGCCCAGGACGACGCCGGCAGCTTCGTCGCCAGTGACGGCGGTATCCGTGGCCCTTACCTGGAAGCCGCGATGCAGAAAGTCCGTGCCGACAACCCAGGCCTGCAAGCCACCGACATGGAACTGGCCAACGCGATCCTGGCGAAAAACGCCGTCGCCCAGGACTGATACCTGGCCAATAAAAAATGCCGCTCGATCGAGCGGCATTTTCAGACCTCGTTGAATACTGGAAAACAGAATAAAAGAAGCGGTGACGACACCGGTTGAAGACCGATCTCTATCGTAGAAAAAATGTTAGCCCCGGCAGAGCCGCCAGCATAATTCTTGCCACCTCCACTTCTCCTGGATATAAAATTTAATAATAACTCCGTATCTTGTAACTCTTGGAAGACACTTTTACCCCTAGACTCCTCAACTTGTATTTAGCGAGAGTATTTACTTTAGACGAAGGCACATAATGCCCAGAATCGTTTGTAATCTGGTACCCGCCTCCGGCTCTCGTGATCACCCCAGCACCAACAACATCGTATTCTTTGTGTGGTTTTCTGTTTTCTACCCAGCGTGCCAGCGCGGCGTGCTTTGGTTCCCATACCGTGTCTTTATTGCGACTGCGATAAGACAGCAAAAAAAGTCTATTTTTCTGAGTAAGAATAAATTTATGATCCATTCCATAATACTGATTTAATGGATTATTGCTTATAACTCCCAAGTCCGCCCTGCTCTTAACTGAAGTTATTTTTGCGGCACCGTCATTCAGGCCGACATCTAAAACCACATCCTCAAGGACATCTGACACATCATCACCAAGCATGTTTTTCAACGGCTTAATTGTCGCAGAACGCAACTTTCCAGCCAACTTATAATAAGCACGGGAACTTTTACTGGCCAGATACCTAAATGGATTAACCAAGCCAGATACCGAGAAGTGCCCATTAGGATCTACTCTATTAACAGGATCATTCGAACAGTATGCATAGGGGTTTAGGCCACCTCTGTCAAAAGGACTGAAGGCATCAGGACTATTGAATCGCATCAGTACCGGATTAAATGCCCGATAACCGCCCCCTAATAGATAATGCCCAGTGACAGGGTCAGGACGCTCTCCATTGAATCCGAGTAGACTCTGTAACCCGCCGCCCATCGGACGATGACCATAAGGACTATATGCCTGCGGATGTTGGAAGACAGTGTTGATAACGCTCAGCACCGATGTTTGAAGGTCAGTCGCTAGTAGGTTGACCTTCCTGCCCTGTTGTATCTCTGCCAAAGGCATTGCGTTGCACTCAAAGAAAAGCGCCTTAGACTCTCCTTGTATCTCGGTCGCGATGCGCGAGCCACTGTAAAAGCGCTGAACGGAGTGAGCACTCACCAGACGATCCAGCGGATCGTAGAGATAGAGATTTTCGTTGACTTTTCGTAACGTGTCCATGTGTCGACCTCTGAATATTGAGCATCGACACATGAGTATCCGCTGATTATTGGCCTTGCATAGCTAACAAATCTGATAGGTTTTCTTTGTTCACCTTTCAGATAAGCTTTCCCATACTTGATTAGCCGAGCAACTACTATACCAATGACTGGCAGTGATGAGCACAGATGGCAGATGGCAGATGGCAGATGGCAGATGGCAGATGGCAGATGGCTAAGAGACTGTTGATCTTTTGAATTATCCACGTCCTTACCGGTGGTTCGTGAAAAACCATTTCTCTGCTTGATAACGCGGAAGGCTGTACCCAGCGAACCTGTTCGCGGAGGCGGCGGATCAGTCACATCGGGTGATTGATAAACCGCATTCGCGAGCAAGCCCGCTCCCACAGGTTCTGCGTTACTCGCCGATGGCGGCCTTGTAGCCCGCGGCATCCAGCAGTTTGGCCAGGTCGGCCTGGGCGTTGGAAGGCTTGAGCTTGAAGATCCAGGCGCCGTAGGGATCGGAGTTCAACAGCTCGGGCGAACCGCCCAGTTCATCGTTGACGGCAATCACTTCGCCAGCAATTGGCGAATAGATATCGGAAGCCGCCTTGACCGACTCCACCACACCCGCTTGAGCGCCCGCTTCAAACACATTGCCCACTTCGGTCAGCTCGACGAATACCACGTCACCCAAGGCTTCCTGGGCGTGGTCGGAGATGCCGACGGTAACGGTGCCGTCGGCCTCCAGGCGTGCCCACTCATGGCTTTCGGCAAAACGCAGTTCGGCAGGGATATCGCTCATATTCTGTGTCCTCAAGAGAAAGTGTCAGCGGCCGGCGGCCTGCCGCATACAGTTAGATCAGGGTTTTGCCATGGCGGACGAAGGTCGGCTTGACCACTCGTACCGGGTACCACTTGCCACGAATTTCTACCTCGGCCCGGTCGGCGGTGGCCATCGGCACGCGTGCCAGGGCGATCGACTTGCTAAGCGTAGGAGAAAAACTACCACTGGTGATCTCCCCTTCGCCAACATTGGCGATGCGAACCACCTGATGGGCGCGCAAGACACCCCGCTCCTCCAGCACCAGCCCAACCAGTTTGTGCTGCACGCCGGCCGCGAGTTCGGCCTCCAGCGCGCTGCGGCCGATGAATTGGCGGCTCGCCGGTTCCCAAGCAATGCTCCAGGCCATGTTCGAGGCCAGCGGTGAAACGTCCTGGTGAATGTCCTGGCCGTAGAGGTTCATGCCGGCCTCCAGGCGCAACGTGTCGCGAGCGCCAAGACCAATGGGGGAAATACCGGCACCGACCAGGTCGTTGAAGAAGCTTGGGGCCTCGCGGGCGGGCAGGACGATTTCCAGGCCATCCTCACCGGTATAGCCGGTGCGGGCAATGAACCAT
Organism: Pseudomonas chlororaphis; assembly: GCA_001023535.1. NCBI lineage: Bacteria > Pseudomonadati > Pseudomonadota > Gammaproteobacteria > Pseudomonadales > Pseudomonadaceae > Pseudomonas > Pseudomonas chlororaphis. The sequence continues at coordinate 661,246 of CP011020.1, read as the reverse complement.
TCGCCATCGGCACGCCCTTCGAAGGGCTTGAGTTGCTGGATCAACTGGCCACGCGACTGACTGACCAGCTCAGCGATCTTCTGTCGCGCATGGGGGCCTTGGATCGCCAGCATCGCCAACTCGGGGCGCTCGTGCAATTGCACGTCGTAGGCGCCGAGCTGAGCCTGCATCCAGGCGAGATCCTGGTCGCGGGTCGAGGCATTGAAGACCAGCCGGTAACCGTTCTCGACGCGGTAGATGATCATGTCATCGACGATACCGCCGCGCTCATTGAGCATGCTGCTGTACAAGGCACGTCCTGTGTCCTGCAAGCGATCGACGTCGTTGGCCAGCAAACGCTGCAGCCAGGCCTTGGCCTGGGGACCGGCGACATCGATCACGGTCATGTGGGATACATCGAACACCCCGCAGTCACGTCGCACCTGATGGTGTTCCTCGACCTGCGAGCCATAATGCAAGGGCATATCCCAACCGCCAAAATCGACCATCTTCGCGCCGAGGGCGAGATGAAGGTCATACAGAGGCGTACGCTGTCCCATGGGTTTCTCCTTCCGGGCTTGGCGAAGGTGCGGACGGATACTGCACAGCGCACACCTGGAAAAAAGGCGCGTCAGCCGTTCTCAGTTACCCGGTCCGACAGACGGACCGCACCGAATGCCGCGCATTGTAGCCGCATGATGTAGGACTGGCACCTAGCCAATTCGATGGGCCGAGCGCCGGATCAATCCGATGACCGGCAACAACCCGACCAGCACCAGGGTCAGCGCTGGCAGCGCGGCCCGAGCCCATTCGCCTTCGCTGGTCATTTCGAAGATCCGTACCGCCAGCGTGTCCCAGCCGAACGGGCGCATCAGCAGGGTCGCGGGCATTTCCTTGAGCACGTCGACGAACACCAGCAGCGCCGCGCTGAGCGTGCCGGGCACCAGCAGCGGCAGATACACTTTGAAAAACAGTCGCGGCCCACTGACACCAAGGCTGCGTGCGGCCTCAGGCAGTGACGGGCGAATTCGCGCCAGGCTGCTTTCCAGCGGGCCGTAGGCCACGGCCAGGAAGCGCACCAGATACGCCAGCAACAACGCCGACAGGCTGCCCAGCAACAAGGGTTTGCCCGCGCCACCGAGCCAGTTCGACAGTGGGATGACCCACGCACGGTCCAGGTAGCTGAACGCAAGCATGATCGACACGGCCAGCACTGAGCCAGGCAAGGCATAGCCCAGGTTGGCCACGGCAACCGCGGCGCGAATCGGCCGGGTCGGCGCCAGCCGCCGGGCGAACGCCAGCAGCAAGGCCACGGCAACGGTGACCAGCGCGGCCAGCCCGCCCAGGTAGAGGGTGTGGGCGATCAGCCCGGCGTAGCGTTCATCCAGGTCGAAGCGCCCGCGCTGCCAGAACCACACCAGCAACTGCAGCACCGGGATGACAAACGCACAGGCGAACACCAGCAAGCACCAGCCGCTGGCCGCCACGGCCTTGAAGCCGCGCAACGGGTACAGGGCCTTGCTCCGCGGCCTCTCGTTGCTGGCACGATGGGCGCCACGGGCCCGGCGCTCGCCGTAGAGCACCAGCATCACCACCAGCAACAGCAGGCTCGCCAGTTGAGCGGCACTGGACAGGCTGAAGAAACCGTACCAGGTCTTGTAGATGGCAGTGGTGAACGTGTCGAAGTTGAACACCGACACCGCGCCGAAGTCGGCCAGGGTCTCCATCAACGCCAAGGCCACGCCGGCCCCGATGGCCGGCCGCGCCATCGGCAGCGCCACCCGCCAGAACGCTTGCCACGGCGATTGCCCGAGCACCCGCGCCGCTTCCATCAATCCCTTGCCCTGGGCCAGGAACGCACTTCGCGCCAGCAGGTAGACATACGGATAGAACACCAGGACCAGCACCAGAATCACCCCACCGGTGGAACGCACCCTGGGCAAGCGCAGGCCGCTGCCGAACCATTCGCGCATCAGCGTCTGCACCGGGCCGGCGAAATCCAGCAGGCCCACGAAGACGAATGCCAGCACGTAGGCCGGAATCGCGAACGGTAGCATCAATGCCCAGTCGAGCCAGCGCCTGCCGGGGAACTCACACAAGCTGGTGAGCCAGGCGAGGCTGACGCCCAGCACCGTCACCCCGACGCCCACCCCCAGGATCAACGTGAGGGTATTGCCCAGCAGCCGGGGCATCTGGGTGTCCCACAAATGGGACCAGATCTGCGGGTCGATGCTTTGCCAGGACAGCACTAGCACGCTCAAGGGCAGCAGGACCAACGCGGCGATGGCGAAGACCAGGGGATACCAGCGGCGTTGGACGGGGTGGGTCAAGGAAGGCTCTCGTTCAAGTGATGCATCGGCAGGCACACATGCTGTGTAGCATGTGGCGAGGGAGCTTGCTCCCGCTTGAGTGCGCAGCGCTCACACAAAGGGCCGCTACGCAGCCCAGCGGGAGCAAGCTCCCTCGCCACGGGCCAATCCCAGGAACGAGCCCCCCTGCATGCCCAGGGGGCCGTTACCGTTCGGTCAGTTCCAGCCAGCCCGATCCATCATGCGAATCGCCTCGGCCTGGCGCTTACCGGCCACTTCCACCGGCAGGGTGTCGGCCTTGAACGTGCCCCAGGCCGCGACTTCCTTGGACGGCTCGACTTTCGGGTTGGCCGGAAACTCCTGGTTCACATCGGCAAAGATGCTTTGCGCTTCTGGCGTGGTCATCCATTCCACCAGTTGCTTGGCGGCCTCAGGGTGCGGTGCATGCCGGGTCAAGCCGATGCCCGAGAGGTTGATGTGCACACCGCGGTCGGCCTGGTTCGGCCAGAACAGCTTCACCTTCAGGTCCGGTTTCTGCTGGTGCAGACGGCCATAGTAGTAGGTATTGACGATCCCCACGTCGCACTGCCCGGCGTTGATAGCCTCAAGCAGCGCAGTGTCGTCGGAGAACACGTCGGTGGACAGGTTGCGAACCCAGCCCTTGAGGATTTCCTCGGTTTTTTCCGCGCCGTGGGTTTCGATCAGCGTGGCGGTCAGGGACTGGTTGTAGACCTTCTTGGAGGTTCGCAGGCACAGCCGACCCTCCCACTGCTCGCCCGCCAGGGCCTCATAGGTGCTCAATTCAGCGGGTTTGACCCGGTCGGTGGAATAGACGATGGTTCGCGCCCGCAGGCTCAAGCCGGTCCAGGCGTGGGAGGACGCACAGTATTGAGGTGGGATGTTGGCATCGATCACCGGGGAGGTGAACGGTTGCAGAATGCCCATCTGCTCGGCCTGCCAGAGGTTGCCGGCGTCGACGGTGAGCAGCAGGTCGGCGGTGGCGTTCTCGCCCTCGGCCTTGATCCGCTGCATCAACGGCGCTTCCTTGTCGGTGATGAACTTCACCGATACGCCGGTCTTCTTGGTATAGGCATCGAAGACAGGCTTGATCAGCTCATCGATACGCGAGGAGTAGACCACCACCTCATCGGCAGCCTGGGCGGCGGTGGTGCCTGCCAGGGTCAGGGCGAGGGCGGACAGCAGGCGCTTGGATGCCGACATGGGAGCAGTCTCTCGATGATGAAGTGCGCAAATGATAAGGACTCACATTTGGCATCTCAATCGAACAGTGGGCGGAGACATTTCCAAATGTTGCGCAGATGGATTCCCAGGGCGACTGTCCCGGCCCTATCGCGAGCACGCTCGCGATAGGAGCATAAGCTCCAACCCACATTTTTCAGGCCTTGGCCAGATCCGGCAAATCGCCAATCAGCCCCAGCGCCTCACGCACGAACAACGCCTTGGCTTCGGGCAGGCGGTCCACCAGCTTCAGGCCGGTGTTACGCAACCAGCGCACCGGCAACGGGTCGGCCTGGAACAGTCGCTCGAAGCCCTCCATGGCCGCCATCAACGCCAGGTTGTGAGGCATGCGGCGGCGCTCGAAGCGGCTCAGCACCTTCACGTCCGCCAGGCGCTCGCCCCGGCCCGCCGCCTGGAGCAGCACCTCGGCCAATACCGCGGCGTCGAGGAAACCGAGGTTCACGCCTTGTCCGGCCAATGGGTGAATGGTGTGGGCCGCATCGCCGATCAGCGCCAGCCCTTCGGCCACGTAGCGCTTGGCATGGCGCTGGCGCAGCGGCACGCACAGGCGCGGGTCGGCGCTCAGCACCGCGCCCAGTTGGCCTTCGAAAGCCCGCTCCAGTTCGCTGCAGAACGCACCGTCATCCAGCGCCATCAAGCGCTGCGCTTCGCCAGGGGTGGTGGACCAGACGATCGAGCACCAGTCGTGCTGGCCGTCACGCTCCAGAGGCAGGAACGCCAGCGGGCCGTTGTCGGTGAAGCGCTGCCAGGCCGTCAGGCGATGCGGCCGGGCACTGCGCACGCTGGTCACGATGGCATGGTGCAGGTAATCCCATTCACGCGTCGCGACGCCCGTCAGGCGCCGCACAGCCGAATTCGCGCCATCGGCAGCGATCACCAATGGCGCCCGCAAGCTGCGACCGTCCGCCAGGGTCAGCAACCAGTCATCGCCGGAGCGGCGCATCTGTTCGAGCCGAGCGTTGGCCAAAAGGCCGAGGTCGCAGTCATGCAGGCGTTCCAGCAAGGCATCCTGCACCACTCGGTTTTCAACGATGTGCCCCAGGACGTCGGCATGCAGGCTTTCGGCTGAAAAGTGGATCTGCCCGGTGCCGCTGCCGTCCCAGACATGCATGTCGGTATACGGACTGGCGCGCCGGGCAGTGATGCCCTCCCACACGCCCAGGCGTTCGAGGATCCGCTGGCTGGCCGCCGACAGGGCACTGACCCGCGGCTCGAACGCGGCCTGGGGGTCGTAGGGCTTGACGCTCAGCGGACTGCCATCGAGCAGCAACACTTGCAAGCCACTGCCCTGTAACGCCAGCGCCAGGGCGCTGCCGACCATACCCGCACCGACAATCAGCAGATCTGCACGCAATTCCATGCTTTAAGCCTGTTTAGCGGGCGACACGCGCCGCCCATGAAAAGAATGTCCCATCGCCGGCCTACACATCGGGCCGCGTCCCGATCCCCATGGCCTGCCGGGCGAACCAACGCTTGGCCGGCGGCAGCAGGTCGAGGCCGAGCAAACCGAGGTTACGTCCCACGGACACCAGCGGCAGGCTGCTGCCGAACAGGCGCGTGACCTGATCGGAGAAACCCACGGTCAGGGCCTGGTCCATGCGCTGGCGCTCGCGATAGGCCTGCAATACGGCAAAGTCGCCGGGCTCGCGGTCGCTGTCGAGCAAGGCTTCGGCCAGGGCCTGGGCATCGCGCAGGGACAGGTTGAAGCCCTGCCCGGCGATCGGGTGCAGGCTGTGGGCGGCATTGCCAAGGATCGCCAGGTGCGGGCGGACCTGCTCCTCGGCCTCCACCAGCGCCAACGGGTACAGGTGGCGCGCGCCCACCTGCTTGAGCGTGCCCAGGCGATAGCCGAACACGCCCTGCAATTCGCTGAGGAAGCTGCGCTCGTCAAGGGCTGCCAGCCGTTGCGCGTCCATCCCCTGGCGGGTCCAGACCAGCGCGCAGCGGTTCTCCGGCAGCGGCAGCAACGCCATCGGCCCGTCATCGGTGAAGCGCTCGAAAGCCATGCCGTTGTGGGCTTCGCTGGGGGTGATGTTGGCGATCAGCGCGCTCTGGTCATAAGGTCGATGCCGCACGCCGACGCCCAGTTGCTCTCGCAGCCCCGAACGGCCACCGTCGGCCAGCACGGCGAGATCGCATTCCAGGGTGGTTTCGTCGTCGAGGGTCAGGCGGTAGCCGCCGACCAGCGGCTCCATTCGCGTCACCTGGGCCGGACAGCGCCAACTGACCACGTCCTTGTCGAGGCCTTGCCACAGGCATTGGCCCAGCCAGGCGTTTTCCACCACGTAGCCCAACGCCGGCACGCCCTCTTCCATCGCCGACAGGCGCGCCGTGGAAAACCGCCCGCGATCGGACACGTGGATCTGCTTGATCGGCTCGGCGCGTCGGGAAATCTGCTGCCAGACACCCAGGCGCTGATAAATCTGTCGGGCGCCGTAGGACAAGGCCGAGGATCGGGCATCGTAGCTCGGCTGCCAGGCATCGCCTGGGGCGAAGGGCTCGATCAGCAGGATCTTCCAGCCCCGGGCCTTGGCGCCGGCTTGCAAGGCCAGCGCCAGGCTCGCCCCCACCAGGCCGCCACCGACGATCGCCAGGTTGACCCGGCTCATGCCGCTTGCGCCCGGGCCGCAGCCATCAGGGCCTCGATCTCGGCGACCGTCTTGGGCACGCCTCGGGTCAGGATTTCACAACCGGTTTTGGTCACTACCACGTCATCCTCGATGCGCACGCCAATGCCGCGCCATTTTTTCGCTACGCTACGGTCGGTCGGGCTGATGTAGATGCCGGGTTCCACCGTCAGTGTCATGCCCACTTCCAGTACCCGCCATTCGCCGCCGACCCGGTATTCGCCCACGTCATGTACATCCATGCCCAGCCAGTGGCCGGCACGGTGCATATAGAAGGCCCGGTAGGCTTCACTGGCGATCAGTTCGTCCACCTCGCCCTCCAGCAACCCCAGGCGCACCAACCCTTCGGTGATGACCCGGACCGTCGCTTCGTGGGCCTGGTTCCAATGCTTGTCCGGCGCGATCTCGGCAAACGCCGCTTCCTGGGCCGCCAGCACCACTTCATAGATCGCTTTCTGTTCGGGCGAAAACTTGCCGCTGACCGGCCAGGTCCGGGTGATATCACTGGCGTAGCAGTCGATTTCACAGCCGGCGTCGATCAGCACCAGGTCGCCCTCCTTGAGCAACGCGTCATTCTGCTGGTAGTGCAGGATGCAGCTGTTGCGCCCCGCCGCGACGATCGAGCCATAGGCCGGCATCTTCGCCCCGCCCTTGCGGAACTCGTAGTCCAGTTCGGCCTCGAGGCTGTATTCGTAAAGCCCCGGGCGCGCCGCCTGCATCGCCCGGATATGGGCCTGGGCGGAAATCCGCGCCGCCTCGCGCATCACCTTCACTTCCGCCGCCGATTTATACAGGCGCATGTCGTGCAGCAGGTGATCCAGGGCAACGAATTCGTTCGGCGGCTGGGCGCCGAGGTTGGCCTTGGAGCGAATCACGTTGATCCACTCCATCAGGTGCCGGTCGAATTCCGGGTGGCTGCCCATGGCCGAATACACCCGGTCGCGCCCTTCGATCAGGCCCGGCAGGATGTCGTCGATGTCGGTGATGGGGAAGGCGTCGTCGGCGCCATAGTCGCGGATCGCGCCTTCCTGGCCGGCTCGCAAGCCATCCCACAGCTCGCGCTCGGCGTTGCGCTCGCGGCAAAACAGGATGTACTCGCCATGGGCGCGACCGGGCATCAGCACGATCACGGCCTGCGGTTCGGGGAAGCCGCTGAGGTATTGGAAGTCGCTGTCCTGGCGGTAGACGTGCTCGACGTCGCGGTTGCGGATCGCCACGGCGGCAGCAGGCAGGATCGCGATGCTGTTGGGCTCCATCTGCGCCATCAGCGCCTTGCGGCGACGGCCGTATTCCGCTTTCGGGATATGAATCATGGGCAGGCGGCGTTCCCTTTCAGGCGATCAGTGCAAGGACGGCTTGGCGGCCGGTTCCGAGGTTTTCCGGGTCTCGGTGAACAGCAGCAAGGGCGCGACCCGCAGGTATTCCATCACTTCCATGTAGTCGCTTTCGCCGTCGTCGGACTCTTCCAGGGCATCCTGGACCTGGGAGATCGCGGCCAAATCCTGCAACACTTCTTTTGCTTCTTCGCTCAGCGCGTATTCGCGGCGAGTCAGGCCGAAGCCGGCGAGGAAACCCTGGCACCACTGGCCCAATGCAGCAGCACGTTCAGCCAGGGGGGTGTCGTCGGTGGGCAGCAGCAGGACGACGGTCATGTCGTCGCTGGTCAATTCGCCCTTGACCATTTCCTGCAGGCCAACAAGTGCATTGCGGACATTGTCCGCCGGCTCGCCTTCGAGCAGTTCGGCGGCATCGGCCAACCAGCCCTCGACATCGAAACCGGCGCCGGCGCAACTGCGCCCGAGCAGCAGGCCGTGCAGTTCGGCAGGCGAGACAGGATGACCGCTGGAACTCAGCAGGGTGGCGAACGCTTGATACGGGGAATTCTGAATGGGCATGGGCAGCTAGGCGCCAGACGGCGCTATGTCTAGAATGGAGGCCTTGTATCCTACATCGACAGACTCGCCAAGACTATCAGAGGCTGTGCGACCTGCATTCCCCATCAGACACTCTCTTCAGTGGACACAATGGAAGACAACGACCTGCAAGCGCTGATGGCCAGACTCGAATTGCTAATTGAGCGGGTCGAGCAACTAAAGAGCCAAAACGGACTCCTATTAGCTCAGGAAAAAACCTGGCGCGAGGAACGCGCTCACCTCATTGAAAAAAACGAAATCGCCCGGCGTAAGGTCGAATCGATGATTTCGCGCCTCAAGGCCCTGGAGCAAGACTCATGAGTTCAAGCAATAGCGTTACCGTGCAGATCCTCGATAAAGAGTATTCGATCATCTGTCCCCAGGAAGAGCGCAGCAACCTGGTGAGCGCCGCCCGGTACCTGGACGGCAAGATGCGCGAGATCCGCAGCAGCGGCAAGGTCATCGGCGCCGACCGCATTGCCGTGATGGCCGCCTTGAACATCACCCACGACCTGCTGCATCGCCAGGATACGCCTGACGTGCAGGTCAGTGGCTCGACCCGCGAACAGGTCCGCGACCTGCTCGAACGGGTGGATCTGGTGCTGGCGACCGATCCAGACGTCAGCAAGGGCTGATTCGCGAGGCAGCCTGGGGTATACTCGCCTCACTCCCTGGGGTGCTTGCCAGTTGGTGATGTCCCTGAGCCGATACGCACAACCACGGGGGTTGCACGTTGGGGCCGGTGTGCATGTCCGCTTGACGGAAAGCCTTAACGCCTCCTGCAACTTCCACCTTGAACTTTCGGGTTCAAGGGCTAAGCCGACAGCGGTTCATCCGGGGAGCCTGATTCCAGACGATGCCAGTCCATGCGACTGGCATCGTCGTTTCCGGCCCGGGCATTTATGAGTGTCCTGTTTTGCGGTTACGCTGTGCCATCGCCGACACCGTGAACTTTCGACATGACCGAACCCGCGCTGCTGCCCCGCCCGCAACTTCGCCGCCTGCTGCGCCAGGCCCGCCGAGCCCTGACGCCTGTCCAGCAACGGCAAGCGGCCCTGGGGCTGTACCGGCAACTGGCCCAGCATCCACTGTTCCGCCGCGCCAGGCACATTGCCCTGTACCTGCCCAACGATGGCGAGATCGACCCGCGCCTGCTGCTGCGTGCCGCCCAGCGCCGGGGCAAGGCCACGTACTTGCCAGTGCTCAGCCCGTGGCCGCGGACCAAAATGGTTTTCCAACGCATCCGCCCCGGCGAGCAACTGCATCCCAATCGTTTCCGTATCCTCGAACCCCGGATCGACATTGCCCGGCAACGCAAGGTCTGGGCGCTGGACCTGGTGTTATTGCCGTTGGTGGGGTTTGACGATGCCGGAGGTCGGCTGGGCATGGGCGGCGGCTTCTATGACCGCAGCCTGGCGTACCTGGCGCGGCGCCGGCAGTGGCGCAAACCGACATTGCTGGGGCTGGCCCATGAATGCCAGAAGGTCGACCGGTTGGCACAGGCAAGCTGGGACGTACCGCTACAGGGCACGGTCAGCGACAGGCATTGGTATAGTGCGCGATAGGCGCCGCGGCAATCAGCGGCGCCAGGAAGACGGGTTCAGCGTTTGAACGTGGGCGCGGGCTGGGTAATGTCCATCGGCGCCTCGACCTTGTTGGTCCACAGGCTTTGTGCGTAACCCGTGGTCACGACACCCAGACCGAACAGAATGACCAGAATCCACAACAAATCCGGTTTGCGTTTCATCGATTGCCCCCCTCAAGGCATATCACACACGATGACAGCAGCGGTTTTCTTATTGGCCGTGCAGCAGCGTCAAGCTTGGAAGGCCGGCATTTTGCGGCAACCTGCGGCGACACGCAAACTCTGGCGTCAACCGACTGTCGGTTTGTCATAAAATCGCTGAACTATTTTCAAGCACACCGCCCAGGAGTAGAAATCATGGCCTATTGGCTGATGAAGTCCGAGCCCGACGAGCTCTCCATCCAAGGCCTGGAAAAGCTCAGCCAGGCGCGCTGGGACGGGGTTCGCAACTATCAGGCGCGCAATTTCCTGCGAGCCATGGCCGTCGGCGATGCGTTTTTCTTCTACCACTCCAGTTGCCCCGAGCCGGGCATCGCCGGGATCGGCCGGATCGTCCGCGCAGCCTACCCCGACCCGACCGCACTGGACCCCGACAGCCATTACCACGACCCCAAGGCCAGCCCGGACAAGAACCCCTGGACGGCCATCGACGTGGCTCACGTCGAGACATTTGCCCGGGTGCTGAAGCTCGACTACCTCAAGCAGCAGAGCGCATTGGCCGAGATGCCACTGGTGCAGAAAGGCTCGCGACTGTCGGTGATGCCCGTGACAGCCGAACAATGGGCGGCGGTCATCGGGTTGAAACCCTAGACGACCGTCTTCGCGAGCAGGCTCACGAAAGCCCCGCCCTGGCCCTCAAGCCTTACTGAATGATCAGGTTGTTGAACAACAGATCTTCCACCGTCGGCTTGCCAGTCTCGTCGCTCATCACTTGCTGGGTCTGCTTCAACGCCTCCTGGCGCAGCTTTTCCTTGGCCTCGACGTTGTTCATCGTCTCGACGGTCTGCTGGGCAAACAATGCTACCAACTGGTTGCGAATCAGCGGTTCATTCGCCTTCACCGCCGCGGCAGCCGCATCGCCGGTCACCCGCAGCGCCACGTCAGCCTTGTAGACCTTCAGCTTCGCCGTACCGTCCAGGCCATAGTTGCCCACGAAGGGCGGGCTGAGGGTGATGTAGCTGACCTTCGGCGCCTCGCCTTCCTTCGCTTCCTTGGCCTCTTCGGCCATCACTGCCGCAGGCAGCGCCAGGGCCAGCATCAACACAATCCACGCTTTCACATTCGACTCCTCATCCGGTTTGCGGCCCAGCATACCGACCCGCCGTTCAAGCACAAGCTTATGGCCGGCTATCAGGGCGGGGCATGCTCGTTGACCCGTTGACTCTCACACCTACACTTATCGGCCATCACTCCCAAAGGAATAGCCCTGATGAAAGCCGTGCTGTGCAAAGAATTCGGCCCTGCCGAATCGCTGGTGCTGGAAGACGTCGCCAGCCCCATTGCGAAGAAGAATGAGATCCTGCTGGACGTGCACGCCGCCGGGGTGAATTTCCCTGACACGCTGATCATCGAGGGCAAATACCAATTCAAGCCACCCTTCCCGTTTTCCCCTGGCGGCGAAGCGGCGGGCGTCGTCAGTGCCGTGGGCGAAAAGGTCAGCCATCTGAAGGTCGGCGACCGGGTAATGGCACTGACCGGTTGGGGCAGCTTTGCCGAACAGGTCGCGGTCCCTGGCTACAACGTGTTGCCTATTCCAGCAGCCATGGACTTCAACACCGCTGCCGCCTTCAGCATGACCTACGGCACCTCGATGCACGCCCTCAAGCAACGGGCCCACCTGCAACCCGGCGAAACCTTGCTGGTGCTCGGTGCCTCCGGGGGTGTCGGCCTGGCGGCAGTGGAGATCGGCAAGGCCATGGGCGCACGGGTGATCGCCGCCGCCAGCAGCGCCGAGAAGCTCGCCGTGGCGAAGGCGGCCGGTGCCGACGAACTGATCAACTACAGCGAAGCCAGCCTAAAGGATGAGATCAAGCGCCTCACCGACGGCCAGGGCGCCGACGTGATCTACGACCCGGTGGGTGGCGACCTGTTCGACCAGGCCATTCGCGCCATCGCCTGGAATGGCCGGCTGCTGGTGGTGGGCTTTGCCAGCGGACGCATCCCCGAACTGCCGGTCAACCTGGCCCTGCTCAAGGGCGCCGCCGTCATGGGCGTGTTCTGGGGCTCTTTCGCCCAACGCCAGCCCCAGGACAATGCCGCCAACTTCCAGCAACTGTTTGGCTGGTTCACCGAAGGCAAGCTCAAGCCTCTGGTCTCGCAGGTGTACCCACTGGACAACGCCGCCCAGGCCATCAATGACCTGGCGCAGCGCAAGGCCGTGGGCAAAGTCGTCGTGCAGGTGCGCTGAAGCGCTACTGGCTCACGGCGTTTCGGGCGGCATCGGCGAAGTCGGGATGATCGCTGTGCAGCATCGCGCCCGACTCGACCCGGCCGTCGGCGTGCGCCGTAAAGCCGACCCGGACCGTGCCCGCCACCCCGGCCCTCATCAGCAGCATGGCCCAAAGGCTGAATGGCGAGACGTCCCCTATCAATGAAGGACGTTTCCCATTGCCTTGTCGCGCAGGCTGCGATTCGGGGTGTGAAAACGCCACTGACGAAGCTTCCTACAGCGCCCTTCGACTACGTCTGAGCGACATGTTCATTTAAGAACATTCGATCAGGAAAATTTCCGCTTTTTAAGTGATGAGAAGCAATGCTATTTTCGGTAACGAAACTGTAACATTCACATCCGCATAACAAGAATCCTGGAGCCCTTGAATGTTTGCTTTCTTTCGTCCTGCCGCACACCAGGCGCCCTTGCCTGAAGAAAAGATAGACAGTACCTACCGACGCCTACGCTGGCAGATCTTCGCCGGGATCTTCATCGGCTACGCCGGTTACTACCTGCTGCGCAAGAACTTCTCCCTGGCCATGCCCTACCTGATCGACGAGGGCTACAGCCGAGGCCAACTGGGCCTGGCCATGTCGGCCATCGCCATTGCCTACGGCCTGTCCAAGTTCCTGATGGGCCTGGTGTCCGACCGCTCCAACCCACGCTATTTCCTGCCATTCGGCCTGCTGGTATCGGCGGGGGTGATGTTCATCTTCGGGTTCGCGCCTTGGGCCACGTCCAGCGTGACCATGATGTTCATCCTGCTGTTCATCAACGGCTGGGCCCAGGGCATGGGTTGGCCGCCCAGCGGGCGGACCATGGTGCACTGGTGGTCGCAGAAAGAGCGCGGCGGCGTGGTGTCGGTGTGGAACGTGGCGCACAACGTCGGCGGCGGCCTGATCGGCCCGCTGTTCCTGCTGGGCATGGGCTGGTTCAATGACTGGCACGCCGCGTTCTACGTGCCTGCTGCCGTGGCCCTGGCGGTTGCTGTATTTGCCTTCGTGACCATGCGCGACACCCCGCAATCGGTGGGCCTGCCGCCGATCGAAAAGTACAAGAACGACTACCCGGAAGGCTACGACGCCAGCCACGAGAACGAATTCAGCGCCAAGGAAATCTTCGTCAAGTACGTGCTGCGCAACAAAATGCTCTGGTACATCGCCATGGCCAACGTGTTCGTCTACCTGCTGCGCTATGGCGTGCTGGACTGGGCACCGACGTACCTGAAGGAAGCCAAGGGCTTCACCGTGGATAAAAGCTCCTGGGCCTACTTCTTCTACGAGTGGGCGGGTATTCCCGGCACGCTGCTGTGTGGCTGGATGTCGGACAAGATCTTCCGCGGCAACCGTGGCCTGACAGGCATGGTGTTCATGGCCCTGGTGACCGTGGCCACGCTGGTGTACTGGCTGAACCCGGCCGGCAACCCGACCGTCGACATGATCGCCCTGGTCTCCATCGGCTTCCTGATCTACGGCCCGGTCATGCTGATCGGCTTGCAGGCACTGGAGCTGGCCCCGAAGAAAGCCGCCGGCACCGCCGCAGGCTTTACCGGCCTGTTTGGCTACCTGGGCGGCTCGGTCGCGGCAAGCGCTGCCATGGGCTACACCGTGGACCATTTTGGCTGGAACGGCGGCTTCGTGCTGTTGATCGGTGCCTGCCTGCTGGCCATGGCCTTCCTTGCGCCAACCCTGTGGCACAAGCAAGTCGCCAGTCAGAGTCGCGAAGCGGTCGTCTGATCCTGGGCTGACCTGCAACGCTTGAGCCGCGCCTCCAGATTCCGATCTGGCATGGCGTGGCTGCGCAGGGCGTGGACGGTCTGCTCGACGTAGTCGCGAGTGGTGCCGTAACGACCGCTGGCGCTTTCGAACACCTGGCTCAGCACATGGTCCGGCAAGTTGCCGGCGTAGCTGGGCAGGTGCCGCTCCAGCACGAAGCCCAGGGCCTGCACGCGGCTGCCATCCTCCAGGCGGCAACTGAGCCAGTGAGGCCGATAGGACGGCACCGGCATCTCGCGCTGCCACAGGGCAAACAGCGAATCCTCGAGGTTCTCCTGTGGCAAGCGATACGCGAAGCCGCTGCACGAACCACCGCGATCCAACCCGAACACCAACCCTGGCAACTCCGGGGTGCCGCGATGTTCGTGGGACCACAAGTACAAGCCGCGATGATAACCATGGACCCGGCCACGGACCCGCTCCACCGCCGTGCATTCGGGCCGCCAGATCAAGGAGCCGTAGGCAAACAGCCAGACCGGGCCGCCGCGATGGCGACTCATGGTCGACTGCATCGAGGCGAGCAATTGTTCATGGGTCAGTTGTGCCCCCAGGTCGAGCCGTGGTGGGTACAGAGCGCAGGTTATGGCGGATTCGATAGCGGTCATGGCCGGTAGCGTCTTTCAATAATGGGGCTGGCGCGCGTCAGGGGGATGACGTTTATCCGGAACAAGGCAAGTTGGATGCCATCCAGCGCTATATACGTTATCGGTATCCAGGCGCAAAGGCTAAATACCGAAACGAAATATAGGGGGTCATAAAGCTGTCACGAGGGGGTGGGATGGAGGGCTGCCAGGCAGCCCGGCCGGAGCAGGCGCCCCGCGCTATCAAGCCCGCGGGGCGTAGGCGAACACGTCGGCGCGCATTTGGTGCGCGTCCATCCCGGCTTCCACCAGGGCGTCCAGCGTGGCGTAGATCATCGCCGGCGAGCCACTGGCGTACACGTGCACGCCAGAGAGGTCGCGGATGTCCTCGCAGACGGCTTCGTGAAGCATCCCGCAGCGCCCTTCCCAACCGCACAAGTCGCTGACGACTTTGTGCAGGAACAGATTCGGCAGTTGCTTCCACTCGTCCCAATGCTCAATTTCATAAAAATCGTCCGGTCGGCGCACGCCCCAGTACAGGTGCACCGGATGCTTGAACCCCGTCGCGCGGCAATGCTCGATCAGGCTGTGCATCTGCGCCATGCCGGTTCCAGCGGCGATCAGCACCAATGGGCCGTCCGGCAGCTCGGACAAGTGCGTGTCGCCAAACGGCATTTCCACCGCCACGCTGGGGTTGCGTTGCAATTGTGCAAGCAGCGCCCGCGCACTGCTTTCGCGCACCAGGACATGCAGTTGCAGGTCACGCCCGCCGTGCGGTGCCGAAGCCAGGGAGAACGCCGACTTCTCGCCGTTTTCCCGTTCGAGCATCAAGTACTGCCCGGCGTGGTAGCGCGGCGGCTTGCCTGCCGGTGCACGCAGGCGTACCCGCCAGACATCGCCGCCCACATCGGCGCATTCGCTCACCTGGCACACCAGCTTGCGTACCGGCAGCTCACCCGGCGACAACACGCCATCCCACAGCACCACGCAGTCCTCCAGCGGTTCGGCGATGCAGGTGAAGATCTCACCGTGATCGCGCACCTCGCCCGCTTGCTTCACGCGACCCTCCACCAGCAACGCACCACACACGTGACAGTTGCCGTTGCGGCAGCTTTGCGGACATTCATAGCCCAGGCGCCGCGCGCCATCGAGGATCCGCTCGGCGGGCTGTATGTCCAGGACCGCCCCGGAAGGCTGCAAGGTTACACGCATCAATCTATTCCTAACTGATTCCAGAGGGCATCGATCCGCTGGGTCACGGCTTCATCCTTGACGATCACCCGGCCCCATTCACGAGTGGTTTCACCGGGCCATTTGTGCGTGGCATCGAGCCCCATCTTCGAACCCAGGCCGGACACCGGGGAGGCGAAGTCGAGATAGTCGATCGGCGTGTTCTCGATCATTACCGTGTCGCGCTTGGGGTCCATGCGCGTGGTGATGGCCCAGATCACATCGTTCCAATCCCGCGCATTGATATCGTCGTCGGTGACGATAACGAACTTGGTGTACATGAACTGTCGCAAAAACGACCAGACCCCCAGCATCACGCGCTTGGCGTGCCCCGGATACGACTTCTTCATCGTCACCACGGCCATCCGGTACGAACAGCCTTCCGGCGGCAGGTAGAAGTCGGTGATTTCCGGAAACTGTTTCTGCAGGATCGGCACGAACACTTCATTGAGCGCCACGCCGAGGATCGCCGGCTCATCGGGCGGGCGGCCAGTGTAGGTGCTGTGGTAGATCGGCTTGAGCCGATGGGTGATGCGCTCGACCGTGAAGACCGGGAAGCTGTCCACTTCGTTGTAGTAACCGGTATGGTCGCCGTACGGCCCCTCATCGGCCATCTCGCCGGGGTGGATCACGCCTTCGAGGATGATCTCGGCGGTGGCCGGCACTTGCAGGTCGTTGCCACGGCACTTCACCAGCTCCGTACGGTTGCCGCGCAACAGGCCGGCGAACGCATATTCGGACAGGCTGTCCGGCACCGGCGTGACGGCGCCGAGGATGGTCGCCGGGTCCGCGCCCAGGGCCACTGACACCGGGAAGGGCTGGCCAGGATGCTTATCGCACCACTCACGGTAATCCAGCGCACCGCCGCGGTGGCTCAGCCAGCGCATGATGACCTTGTTGCGACCAATCACCTGCTGGCGATAGATGCCCAGGTTCTGGCGGTCCTTGTTCGGGCCCTTGGTGACGGTCAGGCCCCAGGTGATCAGCGGCCCCACGTCGCCTGGCCAGCAGGTTTGCACCGGGAGCATGGCCAGGTCGACATCGTCGCCCTCGATTACCACTTCCTGGCAGATCGCGTCCTTGACGACCTTGGGCGCCATGGCAATGATCTTGCGGAAGATCGGCAGCTTGGACCAGGCATCCTTCAGGCCCTTGGGCGGCTCGGGTTCCTTGAGAAACGCCAGCAGCTTGCCGATCTCGCGCAACTCGTCGACCGATTCGGCGCCCATGCCCATGGCCACGCGTTCCGGCGTGCCGAACAGGTTGCCCAGCACCGGGATGTCATAGCCCGTTGGGTTCTCGAACAATAACGCCGGGCCCTTGGCCCGCAGCGTGCGGTCGCAGACTTCCGTCATCTCCAGCACCGGAGAGATGGGAACCTGGATGCGTTTCAACTCGCCGCGCTGCTCAAGCTGCTGCACGAAATCCCGAAGATCCTTGAATTTCATTGAGATGCCACCCCGAAAATAGGCGTACATCCTACCTGCTCCAGCGCTCAAACAGCAGCCCGCGCATGCGCGGAGCGCTCAATAATCGGTCGTACCCAGCAGCAAGGGGGCGAACAGCGGGCTCAGGCGGGTACTGCCGATGTCAGACAAATGATCTTCATCCTTGTACTGGGTATGGCCGTTGACCTCAATGCGACACACCTCGCCCGGACACATCATCGGCGCCGGGTCGATGACATGCACACCGGCGTCGGCGGCGCTCATCGACGCGAACAAGGCACTCAAGGCCTGCTGACGCGCCAGGTGCTCCTGAAGCGGACGGCCCAGGCCCTCGGCCGAGCGGCCTGTCCGTGCCAGGCTGGTCAAGCGGCTGATCGTGCCGAGGCGCTGCAGGGGCACTTCCTTGAACAACCAGACTTGCGCCCCCGTGGCCCTGATCGTCGCCACACGGGCCTTGATTGCCGCCGCCATGCGCGCTTCGGCCGTGGCGCGGTCATCCAGGCGGTTGAGCATGTGCTTCTTGTCCCCATCCTCGCGCCCGTAGACGTACAGGCTCCAGTTGGCCGCCAGCACCACATCCCTGATGTGCAGGCGACGCACCTGCTCCATGGTCCGCTCATTGAAATCCCGACAGCGCGGCGAGACGTCAGCGCTCTGCACCGGCGGGCAGCCGCCCATGGCGTAGAGCCACACGGGGCGCCCATCGCGGGTCCCGCAGGCTTGCACCGCTGGCAGCAGCGCCGCCGCATGACTGTCGCCCCAGAATAATTGCGTGGCCGGCAGGTCTTTGTTTGCGCCCAGCAGGCAGGCCTTGTCCGGCTGCGTATCCGAGAAACCGAGCATGCATTCCATCTGTCCGGCCCGCCAATCCCGCGCTTGCGCATATTCCAGCGCCTTGCCCGTGATGCGCTGGGGAAAGCCATCCGCCGATCGCACCACCACACCCGTCACGGCCAGGACGGCCATGGCCACTCCCGCCCCGATCAACACCGACTTGCGCCCGGCCAGCCAACGCTTCTCACGGAACGCAAGCTCGACGAAGCGCCAGCTCAGCCAGGCCAGGCCCAGCGCCAGCAGGATCCAGCCCAATGCCTCCCAAGACTGGATCCCGTCCACGGAAATGGCATTGGCATAGACGTAGACCGGCCAATGCCACAGGTAGAAGGAATAAGACAGCAAGCCCACCCAGACCAGCACTCGTGCGCTCAGCAGGCGCGCGGTCCAGCTCGGCCCCTGGGCACCGGACCAGATCAGTGCGGTGGCGCCGAGTACTGGCAGCAGAGCGGCCCAGCCAGGGAACACCGTGGTCTTGTCGAACGTGAAGATCGCCGCCAGCACGGCGATCAACCCTGCCAGGCCGACCAGTTGATAAACCCATGGGCGCACAGCGTGCCGGGGCGCCGGCCAGACAGCGAGCATCGCCCCACACAGCAGCTCCCAGGCTCGCGTGGGCAGCGAGAAAAAGGCCAGGTCAGGCTTGCGCTCGACATAGCCGATGTTCAGCGCGAAGGACCCCAGCAACACCGCAAACAACACCCAGCGCCAGTGACGCACATGGCGCATCAACAACACCATCAGCAGCGGGAAGAAAATGTAGTACTGCTCTTCGACCGCCAGGGACCAGGTGTGGAGCAACGGCTTGAGGTCCGAGGCTGGCTCGAAATAACCGTCCTCGCGCATGAACAGGATGTTCGACATGAACATCGCCTGATAGCGCACCGCCCTGCCCAACTGCGAGAAGTCCTTGGCCGCCAGCAACAACCAGCCCAGGACCAGGGTTACGAGCATGACCACGCTCAAGGCCGGAAGGATGCGCCGGGCACGCCTTGCCCAGAAGTCGACGAAACTGAAGCGCTGCGAGCTGATCTCGCGGAACAGGATGCCGGTGATCAGGAAGCCGGAAATGACGAAGAAGACATCGACGCCGACGAAACCGCCGCTGAAGGCGCCGAAGCCAAAGTGGAACAGCACGACCGGAATGACGGCCAGCGCCCGCAGGCCGTCGATATCACGGCGGTTGCCAAATACATGCATAACGATCCTTGTCGAGGTGGATACACAGGCGATGATGGGAAAAGAACCTGCAACCGGCAAAAGTTATCCGGTTCGATAAACGCGGTCCAGGCCGCGTGTCGCAAAAAAAAGGCGCCCTGTCCGGGGCGCCTTTTTGGCCGATGCCGTGCTTGTTACTTGCGCTTCATCGACAGGAAGAACTCATCGTTGGTCTTGGTCGTCTTCAGCTTGTCGACCAGGAACTCGATGGCAGCGACTTCATCCATCGGATGCAGCAGCTTGCGCAGGATCCACATGCGTTGCAGCTCGTCGTCGGCGGTCAGCAACTCTTCGCGGCGGGTGCCGGAGCGGTTGATGTTGATGGCCGGGAAGACCCGCTTCTCGGCGATGCGACGATCCAGAGGCAGTTCCATGTTGCCGGTGCCCTTGAACTCCTCGTAGATCACTTCGTCCATCTTCGAACCGGTTTCAACCAGTGCGGTGGCGATGATGGTCAGCGAGCCACCCTCTTCGATGTTGCGCGCGGCACCGAAGAAACGCTTTGGTTTTTCCAGGGCGTGGGCATCGACACCACCGGTCAGCACCTTGCCGGAGCTCGGGATCACGGTGTTGTAGGCACGGGCCAGACGGGTGATGGAGTCCAGCAGGATCACCACGTCCTTCTTGTGTTCGACCAGGCGCTTGGCCTTCTCGATCACCATTTCGGCCACTTGCACGTGACGGGTCGGCGGCTCGTCGAACGTCGAGGCAACCACTTCGCCGCGCACGGTGCGCTGCATCTCGGTCACTTCTTCCGGACGCTCGTCGATCAACAGCACGATCAGGTGAACTTCAGGGTTGTTGCGGGCGATGTTCGCCGCGATGTTCTGCAGCATGATCGTCTTGCCCGCTTTCGGCGGAGCCACGATCAGGCCGCGCTGGCCCTTGCCGATCGGTGCGCACAGGTCGATGACACGACCGGTGAGGTCTTCGGTGGAGCCGTTGCCGGCTTCCATCTTCATGCGCACGGTCGGGAACAGTGGGGTCAGGTTCTCGAACAGAATCTTGTTCTTTGCGTTTTCCGGACGGTCGAAGTTGATGGTGTCGACCTTGAGCAGCGCGAAATAACGCTCGCCTTCCTTCGGAGGGCGGATCTTGCCAACGATGGTGTCACCGGTGCGCAGGTTGAAGCGACGGATCTGGCTCGGCGAGACGTAGATATCGTCTGGGCCGGCGAGATAGGAAGCATCTGCGGAGCGGAGGAAGCCGAAGCCGTCCTGGAGAATCTCCAGCACGCCATCACCGGAGATTTCCTCGCCGCTTTTAGCGTGCTTCTTGAGCAGGGAGAAAATCACGTCCTGCTTGCGCGAACGGGCCATATTTTCTATGCCCATCTGTTCGGCCAATTCGAGCAGTTCGGTAATCGGCTTTTGCTTGAGTTCAGTCAGATTCATATAGGAATGACGTAATCATTTATGGAGGGGGGAAATTAAGCTTTTGGCTTAATGAGGCCGCGCCGCAGAGAAGGCGACAGGATCGCGTACTTAATCGAAAGGAGAGCGTCGGCGACGGCTTGCAGGGGGCACAGGAGAAACCAGTGCGGGGCCGAATGTAACACCTGGGTTTGCGAGCGTCTAGGCCCGAATAACGAAAAAGCCCCGCGATTTGCGGGGCTTTTTCAATGGCATTCGACGCTTAGATGTTGGCGTCGAGGAAAGCCGCCAGTTGCGATTTCGACAGCGCACCTACCTTGGTCGCCTCGACGTTGCCGTTCTTGAACAGCATCAGGGTCGGGATACCACGCACGCCGTGCTTGGCCGGAGTCTCCTGGTTTTCGTCGATGTTCAGCTTGGCAACGGTCAGCTTGCCTTTATACGTCTCGGCAATTTCGTCCAGGACCGGGGCGATCATTTTGCACGGACCGCACCACTCAGCCCAATAGTCGACCAGTACGAAGCCTTCGGCCTTGAGTACGTCAGCCTCGAAGCTAGCGTCGCTAACGTGTTTGATCAGATCGCTGCTCATGGAAATCTCCGGGGTTGTCAGCAAAAAAACGTGGCCCATCATAGCGGCCCTTCCCGGGTTCAGGAAGCCGCAGTTGATTGAGTCTCGCTATGGCGGTCGATGGCTTTGGGTATGGTCGAGGTCATGAAGCCGCGGGGGCGACGAAGGAAATCCCGGTACGCAGTGCGGCGTTACGTACATGTTCCTGCATGGCTTTTTGCGCAGCGCCTGAAGCCCGACGAGCCAGGGCGCGAAGGATCTTGCGATGCTCCTGCCAGGTTTCCATCGCCCGCTCGGCCCTGATGAACGGTAGTTTCTGGCTTTCCAGGAAGATGTCGGCGCTAGCGGTGAGAATGCTCAGCATCGCCTGGTTGCCGCTGGCCAACAGGATTCGTCGATGAAATTCGAAATCCAGCCGCGCGGCGGCGTCGAAATCGCCAATCTTCAATTCCCGTCGCATGGCTTCGACATTGTCTTGCAGCATGTCCAGCTCATTGGCGCTGAGCGTCACCGCCGCCAACCCCGCCGCGAAACCCTCCAGAGCGTAGCGCAACTGGAAGATATCCACCGGCGTGGCCTGGGCCGCGAACGGCCAGCCCGGCGCCGATTCGCTGCGTGAAGCCTCTAGCGGTGCCTGCACGAAGACCCCTTTGCCCGGCTGCACGCTGATCATGCCCAGGGCACTGAGGGATGACAGCGCTTCGCGCAGCGACGCCCGACTCACCCCCAATTGCAGCGCCAGCTCCCGTTGCGACGGCAACGCATCGCCCGGCCCGAAGCCTTCATCGACGATCAGTTTGCGGATGGCTTGCAGGGCCACTTCAGGAACGGCGCGAGCGATGGAATTCATGATTTTTAAGACGAACCGGGCCAGTGAGCGGCTAGTTGTAAAGCTATTCGCCGCGCCCGGCAAGTCGTGCCCCAGCAGGGTTCGGCGACAAATACCGACGCCCGATAACGGTGCGAAAAACACCGCGACTGTTCAGACCAGTAAGACCGCTTCCCACCAGCAAAACCGCGGCCTGGGCGGCTGAAAAGTCGCCTTGGCATGGCCTGTGCTCTGTCCGAACGCAGAAATCACATCACCGATTGCGGAGATTCGCCATGATTCAGCGTTGCAGCGCCCTGCTCACAGCTCTGTTTGCCAGCCTGATGCTCTGCCAGCTACCCGCCCACGCCGACGGCCTGGAAGACGTGGTCAAGCGGGGCACCCTCAAGGTCGCCGTGCCGCAGGACTTCCCGCCGTTCGGTTCGGTGGGCCCGGACATGAAGCCCCGTGGCCTGGACATCGACACCGCCAAGCTGCTGGCCGACCAGCTCAAGGTCAAGCTGGAACTGACCCCGGTCAACAGCACCAACCGTATTCCGTTCCTGACCACCGGCAAGGTCGACCTGGTGATTTCCAGCCTCGGCAAGAACCCTGAACGCGAGAAGGTCATCGATTTCTCCAGCGCCTATGCGCCGTTCTACCTGGCGGTGTTCGGCCCACCCGATGCGCCGATCAATGGCCTGGATGACCTCAAGGGCAAGACCATCAGCGTCACCCGTGGCGCCATCGAAGACATCGAGCTCACCAAGGTCGCGCCCGAAGGCACCACCATCAAGCGCTTCGAAGACAACAACTCGACCATCGCCGCCTACCTGGCCGGCCAGGTGGACCTGATCGCCAGCGGCAACGTGGTGATGGTCGCCATCAGCGAACGCAACCCCAAGCGGGTCCCGGCCTTGAAAGTCAAACTCAAGGACTCCCCGGTGTACGTGGGCGTGAACAAGAACGAGCCGGCGTTGCTGGACAAGGTCAACCAGATCCTCGCCACCGCCAAGACCGATGGCAGCCTGGAGAAAAACGCCCAGACCTGGCTCAAGCAGCCGCTGCCGGCCGATCTCTGATCGTCGCCTGAGAGACTGAGCATGGCTTATCAGTTCGATTTTCTGCCAGTGGTGCAAAACACTGAGTTGCTGGTGCGCGGCGCCCTGTTCACCCTGGAACTGACGGCCATCGGTGCCTTGCTCGGGGTCGGCCTGGGCATCGTCGGGGCCGTGGTGCGGGCGTGGAACATTCGCCCGTTCGCGACGATCTTCGGCGTATACGTGGAGTTGATCCGCAACACGCCGTTCCTGGTGCAGCTGTTTTTTATCTTCTTCGGTTTGCCGTCCCTGGGCCTGCAGATTTCCGAATGGCAGGCGGCGGTGCTGGCGATGGTGATCAACCTCGGCGCCTATTCCACCGAGATCATCCGCGCCGGCATCCAGGCGATCCCGAAGGGGCAACTGGAAGCGGCCGCGGCCCTGGCCATGAGCCGCTTCGAAGCGTTCCGGCACGTGGTGTTGCTGCCGGCGCTGGGCAAGGTCTGGCCAGCCCTGAGCAGCCAGATCATCATCGTGATGCTCGGCTCGGCGGTGTGTTCGCAGATCGCCACCGAAGAGCTGAGCTTTGCTGCCAACTTCATTCAGTCGCGCAACTTTCGCGCCTTCGAAACCTACGCCCTGACGACCCTGGTGTACCTGTGCATGGCGCTGTTGATCCGCCAGTTCCTGAACTGGGTCGGCCGCCAGTGCCTGTACCGGAACAGCGCGGGGGGCCGGCCATGAGTGACTTCACGTTCTGGGACGTGGTGCGCAACCTGCTCACCGGCCTGCAATGGACCCTGGCGCTGTCGCTGGTGGCGTTCATCGGGGGCGGCGTGATCGGCTTGCTGGTCATGGTGCTGCGCATTTCCGGAAACGCGCTGCCGCGCAACATCGCCCGTACCTACATCGAACTCTTCCAAGGCACACCGCTGTTGATGCAGCTGTTCCTGGTGTTCTTCGGCGTGGCCCTGGCCGGGGTGGAGATTTCGCCGTGGATGGCGGCGGCGATCGCCTTGACACTGTTCACCAGCGCCTACCTGGCGGAGATCTGGCGCGGCTGCGTCGAGGCAATCCCCAATGGCCAGTGGGAAGCATCTTCGAGCCTGGCCCTCAACCGCCTGGAGCAGTTGCGCTACGTGATCCTGCCACAGGCCCTGCGCATTGCCGTGGCGCCGACCGTGGGCTTTTCGGTGCAGGTGGTCAAGGGCACCGCCGTCACCTCGATCATCGGCTTCACCGAACTGACCAAGACCGGTGGGATGCTCGCCAACGCCACGTTCGAGCCGTTCATGGTGTATGGCCTGGTGGCCCTCGGTTATTTCCTGCTCTGCTACCCCTTGTCCATCAGTGCGCGCTACCTGGAAAGGAGACTGCATGCCTCTGCTTAGAATATCCGCCCTGCATAAGTACTACGGCGATCACCATGTGCTCAAAGGCATCGACCTCAACGTCGAGGAAGGCCAGGTGGTGGCGATCATCGGTCGCAGCGGCTCGGGCAAATCCACCTTGCTGCGCACGCTCAACGGCCTGGAGTCGATCAACGATGGCGTGATCGAAGTGGACGGCGAATACCTCGATGCGGCCCGCGCCGATCTGCGCAGCCTGCGGCAGAAAGTCGGCATGGTGTTCCAGCAATTCAACCTGTTCCCGCACCTGACGGTCGGCGAGAACGTGATGCTCGCGCCCCAGGTCGTCCAGAAAGTGCCCAAGGCCAAGGCGGCCGAGCTGGCGCGCCAGATGCTCGAACGGGTAGGCCTCGGCGAAAAATTCGATGCGTTCCCGGAACGCTTGTCCGGCGGCCAGCAGCAACGGGTCGCGATCGCCCGTGCCCTGGCGATGTCGCCGAAAGTGCTGCTGTGCGATGAGATCACCTCGGCCCTGGACCCGGAGCTGGTCAACGAAGTGCTCAGCGTGGTGCGGCAACTGGCCCAGGAGGGCATGACGCTGATCATGGTCACCCACGAGATGCGTTTTGCCCGGGAGGTCGGCGACAAACTGGTGTTCATGCACCAGGGCAAGGTGCATGAGGTGGGCGATCCCAAGGTGTTGTTCGCCGCTCCGCAGACGGCGGAGCTGGCGAATTTCATCGGCACCGTGGAACCGGCCGCCTGACGTTCAAGGCTGCGGCACGAGCTCGAAGCGCCCGCGGCCATCGATCGACGTCTCATCACGGACCCGGGCCGCACTGGCGGGCAAGTAGGTCTCGATCTCGACCTGCGCGGAAAACATCCGCCCCCGGACAGGCCCTCCGCCCTGCCGGGCAACCAGTGTCTGTCCGGGCAATAGACGGCTGCCCTGCTCCAGGGTGCGGGCACGCCCCTGGAACAGCTCGACAGCCTGCCCGTCCAGCCGGGGCCGCGTGAGGCTGATCGTGAAATGACCGTGGAGCCCCAGGCTGAAGGCCTCGGGCCCGGCCCCAGGGCTGTCGAAACGTAAGGCCATCGTGGTGGGCTCGGCACAGACCACATTCAGGTTCAAGGTTCGCTTGCCCAGCGCCAGCTCTGCCTGGCCCGGCTGCTCGACCAGCAGTTGGCCTTGGTGCAGGCGGCCATAATCGAGCCGGTCCTGGCTCAGCGACACGCTGCATTGCTCAGCCTTCGCTGGGTTCGCCAACAGCAGACCCAGGCAACACAGGCTCCTCGCTAGAAGCCATTGCCTCGGATGCCGAAAAGTCGCGACAGACCGCCGAAGCGGTCTCATAAGGGAGGTCTTCATCATTGTTTTCCATGAATTCGAATTGAAGCTGGCACGTCCTGGAGCCGGACAACGCAACTTTCAGGGCCTGCTGCTCATTGATATCGCTGAGGAAAATCAGGCCTTCGCCGGCCACGCTGGTCAGGAAGTCGTCATTGGTCGTCAGCACCGAGACGCCCTGTGGAAGTGCCGCGCCGCTTTCGTCACGGGCCTGGACCAGCAGCCGGCGCACGTTGAGCACGGAGAAATCGACGGCATTGAACGAGCCACGCCCGGCGCTCAGCACCTTGGTGCCATTCTGGATGTCCACGCGCCTGGGCAGTGACCGGGTGTCCACCTCGACACGACTGTTGTTGTAGGCAGGCAAGCTGGCAATCACCGCCCGGCCCTGCGAGTCGGTCCATACCGGGCCTTGCGGCGTGTTGATCCGGGCTCCGGGAACGCCTTCCACAGATACGACGCCGAACGTTTCCTGGATTCGGTAAGGAGAAAAGGTCACCCCTTGCCCATGGGCGACGACGCCCCCCCTGAGATAACCGTTGTAATGCGTGCTGAAACGGTCCTGGCTGGCGCCGAGCCCGACCTGGGTGTAGCGCGGCAAGGCGTTGAGACTGCCGCGTGTCTGGGAGTTCGGATGGTTCAGCCCTTGCTCGTGCCCCACTTCATAGTTGAGAGAGTCGCTTATGCGCTCACTGTAGGCAGCTCCCAGGGTGGAACGGCTGCCCTGATGGGTCAGAGACGAACGAGCGCGTCGGTCCCTGCCCAGCGGCACGCTGACCTGCAGGCGGACCGACACGCCATCGTCGTAGGCGCTTGACGTGCCCATTGCTGAGTCAACGTAGGCACTCACATTCGCGTGCTTGAACGATTTGTTCCACGAGCCGTACAAGCGTGCATACGTCTGGTTATCGAACTGCGATGACTGCGTGTAACCCAGCGAGAAACCACCCAGCGCCGGATCGAACCAGTTGAGCCCGGGCGTGTACTGGTCCTTGAAACGCGACGCGTAGAAGTCCTGCCGATCATCCTCCTTGCCAACGGAGTGGAGCTGCGAGACCTCGCGATACCCTAGCGTCTGCCGGGTCACGCTGAGTGACAGGTCAAGGCTGTCAGCCAATGAGGTGCCCAGCGAAAGACTGCTACGCGCGCCCGACCTGCCGCTGGCCTTGTCATGGGAGACGTTGCCCCGCGCGCCGAGCGCGAGATTGTCCATGGGGCGCGTGTCGAGCCCGAGGCCCACCGCCTGATAATTCTGCGCCCCCACCAAACCGCTGCTCAACGCCGCGCCGCGCCCGATGCCCCAGGTTGCGCTGCCCATCGCCAGCAACGGCTGCTCACCTTCCCCCTTCCCCGCCCCACGCGCCTGGCCCAGGGAGAGGTAATAGCCCGACTGAGCGGGCGTCATGCCGCGAAAAGACGCCGCCGGCACGACAAAACGCTGCTCTGCGCCGTTTTCTTCGATCACGCTCACGTCAAGATCACTGGTGCCGTTGAGCAGCGGCAAGTGGCTGAGGGTGAAGGGGCCTTCCGGAACCAGTGTCGTATAAATCAACGCACCGGACTGGCGGACTTCCACACGGGACTGGCTCAGGGCCAACCCTTCCACCACGGCCCCGCCAGAACCCTCGCCGCGCTTGACGCCGTCGGGGAAAAACTGGAAACCGGAAAACTGCACCCCTCCGAACACCGGGCTGTTGCTGGAAAGCTGCCCGGCCTGGAAGGTGGATTGCAACGCCAGGACGTCGCGCTGGGCATAGGCGTACAGGTGCTCGCTGCGTTGCACCCCGTTGATCGAGGTGTAGAGCTGGCGACTGCGCACGATCCAGTCCCCCAGGTTGACGCCAGCCTCCGTGGCCGCGGACAGATAGCGGTTGCCACCGCCCGAGCTGGATTGGCTATCCAGGCCCAACACATCGTAATTGAGCAGGCCGGCCAGGCCGCCCTGGGAAAAGGCGCCTTCGGCGAATCCCGGTTCTCGCAATGCCTCGCTCGGCACCACCAACGCAACCTCTTCGCGACCGGGAAGCAGGCTGACGACCGTGTTGGGGAACCGCGCCAAGAAATCATGGCAGGCCTGGTCGCCCACCCCTGCCCCGTCAATGATCGCGGCAGGCACTTGCACGCCGGCCTTTTCAAGCAGGCTGCGGGTGAAGCACAACGCGCCTTCGCGATCGAACCGCGCCTCGGTCAAGCCCAGCGGATTGCCATTGACCCGCAGGCTGACCACCTGTGCCCCCTCATGGAAACGTGGCGTGGCCCGCAAGTAATCCGAAACGCGAGGATCGATCCCTCGGGACGAGAGAATCGAGGTATCGAACTGGGCAAATGAGCGGTCGGTGGAACCTTGATCCTGCGCGTGCACCTGGCTACTGGCGCTCCAGCAGATCACTGCGGACAAGGCCAGGCCATGCGACCAGCGGGCGCTGCCCGTTCCCGCGACACCCCATTGACCATCACCGCTGCGCAGGCCAGGGCATGGCGTGGCATGCATGAGCATCATCATCGACTCACGACCGGCGCATCGAAGTTGCCAATCGCAAACCCATACAATGTCGCAGGCTGGATCGTGACCGACGTGACGGCGGACACGGGCGCCTTGAGCTCGGCCGTCAAGGTTTCGCCCGGCAAGACGTAAGTGCGCGGCAGGGCCACAGAGGCGTTGGCCGGGTTCAACTGCACCCGCTCAGACAAACGCACGACGTAGGGGCTGTCGTTCTGGACCGCCAGGTTTTCGCCCTCGACGGTCCATTTCAAGAGCTCCCACGGTGCCGAATGCCGAGGCAAGCCCTTGGGATGAATGATCAGCGGCAGGTTATGCCGGATGTTGATCCCGACAGTGGCCCCGCCGTCGAGCTTCTTCTGAGGAATCCCTTCGAAGGTGACACGCTTGTAGCGCTGGGTCTTGAGCGGTTCCGTGAACGCCCCAACCAGACGGATCAACTGCGTTTGCCCGGCGTCGACCCGCACCACCGGCTGCGTCACGATCACCGACAGCTCGGGGTCTTCGGGGATGTGTTCGACTTTCGAATGCAGCAGCGTCGGGCCGGCATCCGTATTGGTGACGTTGATATGGGCCTGGCCATGCTCTTCATAAAAAATGACCACCGTGGTTTCCGGCTGCATGCCGGCCGCCATGGCCGGCCCCGCTGCACAACAGCCCAGGCACAGCACTGCTCGCAGGGCCGATCCAAGTTTCATTGAGAAATCCAACACACACGCTCTCCCACCACGAAACGACGTTCGTGGAGCGATCTATAGGGTTTGAATAATCGGGCTCGGAACGGCCACATCCAGATGTCGGACCTGATCGTCCACATCCATCGACGGCGCAGAACCCATGTGCCTGCAAGGAGCCAGCCCCTGGAACGGGGCTGGCCGTTTCATCAGATGTAAGTCAACTCCAGCGTTGCACTGCCATCTATTTGCAGGTCTTCGCGCACAACCAGTTCAGTCGTATTGTTGATCGCCGCCTCGATTTCCAACTCGCCGGAGACTGTTGTCAAAAGGTGGGGAGTCGTGGCGCTGCTCGTAGACCACGAGAGCATGTAACTGGGTACGCTGCGCAAAAAGTTCCCAGCGTTGATCCAGCCGCCCGACCCCACTGCGGACAAGATCGTCTTGAAGTCCGTGTCCCCGTCTACGGAATAGTTACGAACATGCAGGCTGAAGGCACCAATTTTCTCGCCGTCGGCGTTCGCGCCCAGGCCGAAACTATTTTGTGGATAAGCAAGACCTGGATCGATGACCTCCATGGCTTCATGCTTTTTGCTAGCCGCCCGGTTATCGTTGGCGGTCAAACCGACAAGCGTCGGCCCGTCACAGACGATGGTGAATGCCGTATTCAGCTTGCTCAACTTTGTGTAATTGACCGGGCTCAAGTCCTTGACGCTGATTCGCCCATAATCGACAGCCGTCGTAGGAATATTCAGAGAGCAACTGCCCGGAACAATGCTACCTGTCACTTGCAAATCAGCCGCCTGGGCATGAGTGCACGCCAGAACGAGAACAGCGACTGCGGCCAGTCCAAACTTATTCTTCATATCAATTCCCTTAAAATCACATCAGCTTGATGTCAGTCATGCAACATCGACACTTCAACGATGCAACAACTAACTTCACGGCGAAATTGCCGGGCGAAAGTATCTGGAAAAAGCCCCTAAAGATAAGCAGGAAACATCATCATGAATCGTAGGAAACTTCTACCAACTACAAAACCATAGAAACTTTCCTACATAAATATCTTATAGATAACCGTTGCCCGCCAGAAACTCAGCCGCACCCGTTAGTGGCCATCATCGTTCATGCAGCATCGGAGCAGGTGTAGACCAGCCCTGTTCCCTTTGGGCAATACGCTTCAACGCAAACCCTGTAAAGAACCAGCCCCGGAAGCGGGACTGGCATTGACGTCAAATGTAGGTCAGTTCTAGCGTCGCATTTCCATCGATCTGGAGATCGTCGCTCACCACAAGCTCAGTCGTATTGTTGATTGCCGCTTCGATCTGGAACTCACCCGTGACCGTTGTCAGAAGGTGCGGGCTTCTGGCCCCAATAGCCGACCAAGTGAGAATACGATCAGGTTTACTCCGCATAATGTCATCTGCCTCGAACCAGGTATTACCCGCTTGCGAGATGGTTTCGAAATCGGTGCTCCCATCCACGGAATAGTTACGAACATGCAGGCTGAAGGCACCGATTTTTCCACCATCGGCGCTGGCGCCCAACCCAAAGCAGTTGATTGGCAAGGCTAACCAGGGATCGATCACCGTCATTGCCATGTGCTCTTTGCTGGCGGCCCGATTATCGGCAGCACTCAACCCCACCAGGGTCGGGCCGTCACAGGTAATGTTAAACGGCGTACTCAACTTGCCCAGCCTTGTGTAATTGACGGGGCTCAGATCATTGGCACTGATTCGCCCATAATCGACAGCCAAAGTAGGGATATTCAGAGAGCAACTGCCCGGGGAAATATTGCCCGTCACCTGCAAATCAGCCGCTTGCACGGAAGTGCAGGCCAAAGCGATTACAGCGACTGCCGCCAACGCAAAACTATTTTTCATTTCCGCTTCCTTCAAACATCATCAACTTGATGTCAATCCTGCAACGCCCGGAACTTCCTTATTCCAGCCACATGTAAACATTTTGTGGAGTTTCATCCTGAATTTGAGAAGAGGCCACAACTGCATCACGGCGAAATTGCCGGGCGAAAGTATCGAAAAAAAACCCTTAAAGATAAGCAGGAAACATCATCGCCAATCGTAGGAAAGCTCTACCCCATATGAAACAGATGAGACTTTCCTACGTAAATTTCTTGCGAACGGCGAAAACTGTCACCCACCGAAACCCGGCAGCATCCGTTGGCGGCGACGGTCGATCGTGGCAGGATGGCAAGGTTATCGACCGAGACTTTTTGCCCATGCCGCCATCCCAAGCCAAGAATCTGTCCCTGATCGCTGCCATAGACCTGGGCTCCAACAGCTTCCACATGGTCGTCGCCAAAGCCCAGAACGGGGAAATCCGCATTCTTGAGCGGCTCGGCGAGAAGGTCCAGTTGGCCGCCGGCATCGACGAAGAGCGCAAGCTGAGCGAAGAATCCATCCAGCGCGGGCTCGATTGCCTCAAGCGCTTTGCCCAACTGATCAACGGCATGCCCCTGGGCGCCGTGCGGATCGTCGGCACCAACGCCCTGCGCGAAGCGCGCAACCGGGGCGAGTTCATCCGCCGCGCCGAAGAGATCCTCGGCCATCCGGTGGAAGTCATTTCCGGCCGAGAGGAAGCCCGCCTGATCTACCTGGGCGTCTCCCATACCCTCGCCGACACCCCGGGCAAGCGCCTGGTGGCGGACATCGGCGGTGGCAGTACCGAATTCATCATCGGCCAACGCTTCGAGCCGCTGCTGCGCGAGAGCCTGCAGATGGGCTGCGTCAGCTACACCCAGCGGTATTTCCGCGACGGCAAGATCACCCCGGCCCGCTATGCTCAGGCCTACACGGCGGCGCGCCTGGAAATCATGAGCATCGAACACGCCTTGCACCGCCTGACCTGGGACGAGGCCATTGGCTCCTCCGGAACCATCCGCGCCATTGGCCTGGCCCTCAAGGCCGGCGGCCATGGCGCAGGCGAGGTCAATGCCGAGGGCCTGGCCTGGCTCAAGCGCCGGGTGTTCAAGCTCGGCGAGTCGGACAAGATCGATTTCGAAGGCATCAAGCCCGACCGTCGGGCGATTTTCCCGGCGGGCCTGGCGATTCTCGAAGCGATTTTCGATGCCCTGGAGCTGCAACGCATGGACCACTGCGAGGGCGCCCTGCGCGAGGGCGTACTCTACGACCTGCTGGGACGACATCACCATGAGGATGTCCGCGAGCGCACCCTGGGCTCGCTGATGGAGCGCTACCACGTGGACCAGGAACAGGCCGTGCGAGTCGAACGCAAGGCGCTGCACGCCTTTGACCAGGTGGCTGACGACTGGGACCTGAACGACGGCGTCTGGCGCGAATTGCTGGGCTGGGCCGCCAAGGTCCATGAAGTGGGCCTGGACATCGCCCACTATCACTACCACAAGCACGGCGCCTACCTGATCGAACACTCGGACCTGGCGGGTTTCTCCCGGGAAGACCAACAGATGCTCGCGCTGCTGGTGCGTGGGCACCGGCGCAACATTCCCAAGGATAAGTTTGCCGAGTTCGGCGATGACGGCATCAAGCTGATTCGCCTGTGCGTGCTGCTGCGCTTCGCGATCCTGTTCCACCACATCCGCGGCACCCAGGCCATGCCCCAGGTGGCCCTGCGCGCCGACGGCGATCAGCTGGACGTGATGTTCCCCGACGGTTGGCTGGAAGAAAACCAGCTGACCCAAGCCGACTTCGCCCAGGAAGCCGAGTGGCTGACCCGGGTGGGGATTGTGCTGAACATCCACTGATCCAGCAGCGCAAGCCAACTGTGGCGAGGGAGCTTGCTCCCGCTGGAGGGCGAAGCCCTCCCAAGGATCTGGGGCTGCTGCGCAGCCCAGCGGGAGCAAGCTCCCTCGCCACGAAAAGCTGAGCCTGCCCCTTCCAGAAAACCTCTAGCTAACCGTCAACACCGGGCTGCTCAAGCGCTCCAGCAACGTCGCCTGGGCGCTGCGCGGGTTCTGGTTGCCGGTTGGCGTGTTGCGGATGTAGCGACCGTCCGACTGCAGGCTCCAGCTGTGGGTGTTGTCGGTGAGGTAGCTTTCCAGCTCCTTCTTGACCCGCAGGATGAGCTTCTTGCCCTCCACCGGGAAGCAGGTCTCGACCCGCTTGTCGAGGTTGCGCTCCATCCAGTCGGCGCTGGACAGGAACATCTGCTCCTCGCCTCCGTTGAGGAAGTAGAACACCCGCGTGTGCTCCAGGAAGCGCCCGATGATCGAGCGCACATGGATGTTATGGGACACCCCCGGGATGCCCGGCCGCAGGCAGCACATGCCCCGCACCACCAGGTCGATGCGCACGCCGGACTGGCTGGCCTTGTACAACGCACGGATGATCTTCGGATCGGTCAGCGAGTTGAACTTGGCAATGATGTGGGCCGGCTTGCCATCCAGGGCGAACTGCGTCTCCCGGGTGATCATGTCGAGCATGCCCTTCTTCAGGGTGAACGGCGCATGCAGCAACTTCTTCATGCGCAGCGTCTTGCCCATGCCGATCAACTGGCTGAACAACTTGCCGACGTCCTCACACAAGGCATCGTCCGAGGTCAGCAGGCTGTAGTCGGTGTACAAGCGGGCGTTGGCGGCGTGGTAGTTGCCGGTGCCCAAGTGAGCGTAACGCACGATCTCCCCGGCTTCGCGGCGCAGGATGAGCATCATCTTGGCGTGGGTCTTGAAACCGACCACGCCGTAGATCACCACCGCACCGGCCGCTTGCAGGCGGCTGGCCAGTTGCAGGTTGGACTCTTCGTCGAAGCGCGCGCGCAATTCGATCACCGCGGTGACTTCCTTACCGTTGCGCGCCGCGTCCACCAGGGCGTCGACGATTTCCGAGTTGGCGCCGCTGCGGTACAGGGTCTGGCGCACCGCCAGGACGTGCGGGTCCTTGGCGGCCTGGCGCAGCAGGTCGACCACCGGCGTGAACGACTCGAACGGGTGCAGCAACAGGATGTCCTGCTTGCTGATCACGCTGAAGATGTTCTCGCTGTTTTGCAGCAGTTTCGGGATCTGCGGCGTGAACGGCAGGTATTGCAGTTCCGGGTGGCTGTCCAGACCGGTGATGCTGAACAACCGGGTCAGGTTGACCGGGCCGTTGACCTGATACAGCTCGGTTTCGTGCAGGTTGAACTGCTTGAGCAGGTAATCGGACAGGTGTTTCGGGCAGGTGTCGGCCACCTCCAGGCGTACCGCATCACCGTAGCGACGGGAGAACAGCTCGCCGCGCAAGGCGCGGGCCAGGTCTTCGACGTCTTCGGTGTCCACCGACAGGTCGGCGTTGCGGGTCAGGCGGAACTGGTAGCAACCCTTCACCTTCATGCCCTGGAACAGGTCATCGGCGTGGGCGTGGATCATCGACGACAGGAACACATAGTTGTCGCCCGTGCCGCCCACGTCTTCCGGTACACGGATGATACGTGGCAGCAGGCGCGGCGCCGGAATGATCGCCAGGCCGGAATCGCGACCGAAGGCGTCGATGCCTTCCAGTTCGACGATGAAGTTCAGGCTCTTGTTGACCAGCAACGGGAATGGGTGCGTCGGGTCGAGGCCGATCGGGGTGATGATCGGCGCGATCTCGTCGCGGAAATAGCGGCGCACCCAGGTCTTGATCTTGGTGTTCCAGTTGCGCCGGCGAATGAAGCGGACCTGATGTTTCTCCAGCTCCGGCAACAGGATGTCGTTGAGAATCGCGTACTGGCGGTCCACCTGGCCGTGGACCAGCTCGCTGATACGCGCCAGGGCCTGGTGCGGCTGCAGGCCATCGGCACCGGCCTGTTCACGGGCGAACGTGATCTGCTTCTTCAGGCCGGCGACACGGATTTCGAAGAACTCATCCAGGTTGCTGGAAAAGATCAGCAGGAACTTCAAGCGCTCCAGCAATGGATAGGACTCGTCCAGCGCCTGCTCCAGCACGCGGATGTTGAACTGCAGTTGCGACAGCTCGCGGTGGATGTACAGGCTGCTGTCATCCAGGTTGGGGATCGCAATCGCCGGGGCCGGGGCGGGCTCGGTGGCCGCAGGCGGAGCAGGCTCCATCTGCGGTGGTGTCTCGGCGATTTGCTCGACCACCGGTTGAGCGTCTTTTACGGCAACTTCAGAGAGTCCTTCGGTATTCATCGCAAGTTCCTGGGAGGCTATTTCTGCTCTCGTAGCAATTGGGCGGCGCGCACGGCGAAATAAGTCAGGATGCCATCGGCGCCTGCGCGCTTGAAAGCGGTCAGCGATTCGAGGATCACCCCTTCGCTCAACCAGCCGTTCTGGATCGCGGCCATGTGCATGGCGTACTCGCCGCTGACCTGATAAACAAAGGTCGGCACTTTGAATTCGTCTTTGACCCGGCAAAGAATGTCGAGGTAGGGCATGCCGGGCTTGACCATGACCATGTCTGCCCCTTCTGACAAGTCGGCCGCGACTTCGTGCAGGGCTTCATGGCTGTTGGCCGGGTCCATCTGATAGGAGGCCTTGTTGGCCTTGCCCAGGTTCAGGGCCGAACCGACCGCGTCGCGGAACGGGCCGTAATAGGCGCTGGCGTACTTGGCCGAATAGGCCATGATCCGCACGTTGACGTGGCCGGCCACCTCGAGGGCTTCGCGAATCGCCTGGATCCGTCCGTCCATCATGTCCGACGGCGCGACCACCTGGGCACCGGCCTCGGCGTGGGACAACGCCTGCCTGACCAGTGCATCGACGGTGATGTCGTTCTGCACATAACCGTCTTCGTCGAGGATGCCATCCTGGCCGTGGGTGGTGAACGGGTCCAGCGCCACGTCGGTGATCACCCCAAGCTCCGGGAAGCGGGCCCGCAGGGCACGGGTCGCGCGCTGGGCGATACCGTCCGGGTTCCACGCCTCGGCGGCGTCCAGGGACTTGAGGCCAGAGGGCGTGACCGGGAACAGCGCCAGCGCCGGAATGCCCAGTTCGACCCACGTCGCAGCCGCTTCGAGCAGCAGGTCGATGGTCAGCCGCTCCACGCCGGGCATCGACGCCACCGCTTCGCGACGGTTCTCACCGTCCAGCACGAACACCGGCAGGATCAGGTCGTCGGTGGTCAGCACGTTTTCACGCACCAGCCGACGAGAGAACTCATCACGGCGATTGCGACGCAGGCGGGTGGCAGGGAACAGACGATTGGCGGGGGTAAAGCTCACGGCAGACTCCTGAGCCCGCTGACGGGCGAGCGTGACAGTTATAAGCGGCCATTATGACGAACGTATGACAGTTGTGTGCACCTGTGACCTGTCGTCGCAGTTATTGTCGTTGTAGGAAATGTTCACGTCGAGACACATTTCGATACTTTCCTGAATGTGTCTGAAGGGTTAGGCTGCGCGTTCATTTCGCCAGCACCCAGACAATGCTCCAGCAATTTCTACATGACTTCGGCTACCTGGCCCTGTTCATCGGCACGTTCTTCGAAGGTGAAACCATCCTCGTGCTCGCAGGTTTCCTGGCGTTCCGCGGCTACATGGACATCAATCTCGTGGTGGTCGTGGCGTTCTGCGGCAGCTACGCCGGTGACCAGCTGTGGTATTTCCTGGGCCGCAAGCACGGGCGCAAGCTGTTGGCGCGCAAGCCGCGCTGGCAATTGATGGGTGATCGCGCCCTGGAGCACATCCGCCGGCACCCGGACATCTGGGTCCTGAGCTTCCGCTTCGTCTATGGCTTGCGCACGGTGATGCCGGTGGCGATCGGCCTGTCGGGCTACCCGCCGGGCCGTTACCTGTTGCTCAACGGCATCGGCGCGGCGATCTGGGCCACGGCGCTGGCCGCCGCCGCGTATCACTTCGGCGCGGTGCTCGAAGGCATGCTGGGTAGTATCAAGAAATACGAGTTGTGGGTACTCGGCGCCTTGTTGGTCCTCGGTCTCTGCCTGTGGCTGCGTCGCCGCATCAAGAATGCGCGGCTGGCGAAGAAGACCCTTGAAGCCGAACGCCTGGCGCAGAGCCGGCCCGCTGAACCTACGACGCCAACCGAGTGAATCGGCTCCGGCAGCCATACAGGCCGATGCCGCTGAGCAGACCGTAACTGAACACACCGACCCAGGCCAGTGGGCTGGCCGGCCATAACCCAGCCATCGGCGCCAGCCACACCAGCAGCAGGCTCGACACCAGCCGCAGGCACTCCAGCCGTAGCGCCCACGGGCGATTCTCCAGGGTCGCGCCCAGCACGAACAAACCCAGCGCCACCGTGCCCCAGCCCAACACCAGTGCGGCCACCGGCAAACGCGTCTCCAGGTTCATCAAATAACTGCCCAAGGCAATGTAGACGCAGAATTGCAGCACCACGTACCACTGCTGGCGCCCATCCAGCGGCACCTCGAATTTCTCGAAACGGCTCAGGTCCGGCTTGGCCAGCGGGTACTTCGCCGCCACGTCCGCCGGCCGCCAACCGGTGGGCATGAACCAGATCCGCACCTTGTCCCACCAGCGTCCGGCTCGTCGAGCGTCCGACCACAGCTGGGCGTAAAACTGCAGGTTGGCCCACAGCGGATTCCAGCTGGCCAGTGGCGTGGTGACGCCGAAGATCACCGGCTCGTTGTCGTCTTCTTCCTGGAAGGTGCCGAACAGACGGTCCCAAATAATGAACACCCCGCCGTAGTTGCGATCCATGTAGAGAGGGTTCTGTGCATGGTGGGCGCGATGATTGGACGGCGTGACGAAACACCACTCCAGCCAGCCGAGCTTGGGAATGTGTTGGGTGTGGACCCAGAACTGGTACAGCAAATTCAATGCCGCGACGCTGACGAACACCCCCAGCGGCACCCCGGCGACCGCCAGCGGCAGGTAGAAGACCCAGCTCAGCAGGAAGCCGGTGCTGGTCTGGCGCAACGCCGTGGACAAGTTGTAGTCCTCGCTCTGGTGATGCACCGAGTGGGCGGCCCAGAGGATGTTGCGCTCATGGCCCATGCGGTGCAGCCAGTAGTAGCACAGGTCGTAGAGCACGAAGGCGAACACCCAGGTCAAGGCGTGGTCGCCCGGCAACGAGAAGATCGCCAGGTGCTTCAAGGCAAAGGCGTAGGTCACCAGGCCCACGCCCTTGGTCAGGAGGCCGGTGGTGGTCGACAGCACGCCGGTGCTCAGGCTGTTGATCGCGTCCGCGACCCGGTAGTGGCTGACCCCGCGCCAGCGATCGGCCAGCAATTCGACGGCAATCAGGACGAAGAAGAACGGCACGGCATACAGAATGAAATTCATGATGCGACCCGGGCAAGCGAAGCAGGGAGATAGTCGGCAGATTAGGTGTAGCTGCCGGATAACCCTATGGCAACGAATGACAAATTAGTGGACATTTAACGCCATGAATCTGGAGAAAAACCCATGAGCAAAAAAATTGCAGTGATCCTTTCCGGCTGTGGCGTGTACGACGGCGCCGAAATCCACGAGAGCGTGATCACCTTGCTGCGCCTCGACCAGCGCGGCGCCCAGGTCCAATGTTTCGCCCCCGACATTGCTCAACGGCATGTGATCAACCACCTGACGGGCGAAGAGATGCCCGAGAGTCGCAACGTGCTGGTGGAGTCGGCGCGGATCGCCCGGGGCGAGGTCAAGGACCTGCGCGAGGCCAACGTCGAGGATTTCGACGCGTTGATCGTGCCCGGCGGCTTTGGCGCGGCGAAGAACCTCTCCAGCTTTGCCGTCGAGGGCGCCGGGTGCACGGTCCAACCGCAAGTGCTGGCCCTGGCCGAAGCCTTTGCCGAAGCCGGTAAACCGGTCGGTTTGATGTGCATCTCGCCGGCCCTGGCGGCAAAAATCTACGGCCCTGGTGTGCTCTGCACCATCGGCACCGACGCCGACACGGCCGCCGCCGTGACCAAGATGGGCGGCACCCACGAAGACTGCGCCGTCACCGACATCGTCGAGGACACCGCCCGCAGACTGGTTACCACTCCGGCCTACATGTTGGCCAAGAACATCAGCGAAGCGGCCTCGGGCATCAACAAGCTGGTGGACCGGGTGCTGGAACTGACCCACGAAAACGACGCCTGACCTCCCCGCCCAGTCCCACAGAGATAGCCTGGACCCTGTGGGAGCGGGCTTGCTCGCGAAGGCGTCGGTTCAGCCGGCCTATTCGTTGGCTGACACACCGCTTTGGCGAGCAGGCCAGCTCCCACAGGGGCGCTGAGCAGGATTCAAGATTGACGCGCCAATTGCGTCAATAGCCGATCCAGCGCATTGGCGAATACCTGCTTGTCCCGCTCGCTGTACGCCGCCGGGCCGCCGCCGACATGGCCCTGTTCACGCAGGTCAGTGAACAGGTTGCGTACCGCCAGCCGCTCCCCCATGTTCTGGGCATCGAATGCCTTGCCGCGGGGATCAAGGGCCGCGACGCCCTTCTTCACCAATCGGTCGGCCAGGGGCACGTCGCTGCAGATCACCAGTTCGCCCGGCGCGGCGTGCTCCACCAAATAGTCGTCCGCAGCGTCGGGGCCACTGGGCACCACGATCAGCTTCACACAGGCCAGGCCTGGCTTGATCTGCGGCTGACCCGCCACCAACACCACCTCGAACCGACGCTTCAGGGCGAACTTGACCACCAGGTCCTTCGCCGCCCTGGGACAAGCGTCGGCGTCGATCCAGACGCGCATCAGGACACCTGCACCTTGCGCTTCTCCGCCACCCAGCTACGGCCATACAGCACGACGATCGCCAGGATCGCCACCACTTGTGCGGCCAGCGAATAGGCATCGGCATGAATACCCAGCCAGTCGAAGTCGAAGAAGGCCACCGGACGGGTACCGAAGATCCCAGCCTCCTGCAACGCCTTCACGCCATGGCCGGCGAACACCACCGACAGCGCGCACAGCAACGCGGCGTTGATGCTGAAGAACAGCGCCAGCGGCAACTTCGCCGAGCCGCGCAGGATCACCCAGGCCAACCCGACCAGCAGGACCAGCGCTGTCGCGCCACCCGCTAACACCGCGTTGTGCCCGGCGGGACCTGCCTGCAACCACAGGGTTTCGTAGAACAGGATCACTTCGAACAGTTCGCGATAGACCGAGAAGAACGCCAGGATCGCGAAACCGAACCGGCCGCCGCCCCCCACCAGACTGCTTTTGATGTAGTCCTGCCAGGCCGCCGCGTGGCGCCGGTCGTGCATCCACACCCCCAGCCACAACACCATCACACTGGCGAACAACGCCGTGGCGCCTTCGAGCAACTCACGCTGGGCGCCGCTGACGTCGATCACATAGGCGGCCAGCCCCCAGGTTGCCAGGCCGGCCAGCAACGCCAGGCCCCAGCCGATGTTGACGCTGCGCACCGCCGATTGCTGGCCGGTGTTACGCAGGAACGCGAGGATCGCCGCCAGTACCAGAATCGCTTCCAGGCCTTCACGCAGCAGGATCAACAGCCCGGAGATATAGCTCAGCGACCAACTCAAGCCATCGCCGCCCAACAGGTCGGCGGACGCCTTGAGTTTCGCCTTGGCCGCATCCAGGCGCTGGGCAGCCTGCTCCACCGGCAAACCGTCCTGCAGCGACTGACGGTAGGCCATCAGGGCTTTCTCGGTGTCTTTGCGTACATTGGCGTCGACGTTATCCAGCGAGCTCTCCACCAGCTCGAAACCTTCCAGGTAGGCCGCTACCGACAGGTCATAGGCCTGGTCATGGTCACCGGCACGATAAGCCGCGATGCTTTTGTCCAGGGTCGCCGCGGTGTAGTCGAGCAACTGCGCCGGGCCGCGTTGCACCTGCGGGGGCTGCGCACGCTGGGCTCGGAAGGTGGCCGCCGCTGCTGGGCCCTGGGCGGCGAGGACTTCGGCCGGGGTCTGGCGGGCGAGGTCGGCCAGGTTGTAGGTCTGCTCGCCCTTGGCAGCGGCCGGGTCGGCGCTGAAGCTGGCGATGTAGGTGGCCAGGTCCCAGCGTTGACGGTCGTCGAGCTGATCGGCGAAGGCCGGCATGTCGGTGCCTTCGATGCCCATGCCGAGGGTGTTGTAGATCGCATAGAGGCTCAGGCGATCCAGGCGCTGGCCATCGCGCAGATTGGCCGGCGGTGGCTCGAGGCCGACGCCGGCCGGGCCATCGCCGGCGCCGTTGGCACCGTGGCACACCGAGCAGTTCTGGGCGTACAGCGGCGCGCCACGGCTCGGGTCCGGGGTGATCACCGGCGCCTGGCTGACCTCATACGCCACCGCCAGCCGCGCGCCCAACTGCCGCGCCTGGCGGGCGACTTCGGCGCCCTCCTGGCGCTGGGTGATTGCACTGCGCAGGGCGCCGATGCCCTGGGTCAGCTCAGCCTTCTGCGGCTTGGCCGGCAGCCCGGCGATCAGCCCTTCCAGCGCCTGGGTGAATTCCAGCTGTTCACGGTACTCGGCCTCGTCGATGACCTTGCCTGCCTCGACCGTCGCCGGATAATCCGCCCCGATGTAATCCAGCAGATGCAGCGCCTGGGGGGCGCCTTCGACGGTGTCGGCCAACAGATAGGGGCTGCACAGGGCAAGCAACGGCAGTGCGAGCCAGGCCAGGAAACGAAGCGGGGCAGTCATGAATGACTCTCGATTGGTAATAAGAAGTAACACATTGTTCACTTCCAATGCCTTCGGCTCAAGGGCCGATGTGATTTAGGGGCATATTTTCATCGGATATTCACCCTTTGGAGGTGATGTCACAAAAACGGCATTTCGAAATTGAAAAGCCATTACATAGCCAAGCGCCACGTTTATAATCCCGCCGCCTTCTTATCGTTGGATGGCATAAGAGCTCCTCGCTTGATGAGGAACCGACAGCGCAGCGACGCCTGTCCGTGGGATCGTTCCAGCCCGACCCGCACACCCCCGGCTGCTATTCAGGGAAGAAATGTTCATGGCATCCCGTGCCGTTTTTTCGATCGCCCTCGGGGCGGTGACCTTGTTGTCCGGCTGCTCGGCCTTTCGCAACTACGATGGCGAACTGGCCCAGACCAACCAGCAGTTGGCTTCCGGCAATGTCGACGCAGCGCTGACCCTGCTGGAAAAGAACAACAGCAGCCAAGACAAAGACCTGCTGTATTACTTCGAGAAAGGTGAGCTGCTGCGGGCCAAGGGCGACCTGTCCGGCAGCCAGACCGCCTGGAACAGTGCCGACCAGCAGGTTGGCCAGTGGGAAGACGCGGTCAAACTCGACACGGCCAAGTACGTGGCGCAGTTCGGCAGTTTCCTGGTCAACGACAAAGTCCGCCGCTATGAAGGCTACGACTACGAAAAAGTCATGCTCACCACGCAGATGGCCCTGAACCTGCTGGCCGTGAACGACTTCGACGGCGCACGGACCCAGATCAAGAAAACCCACGAGCGCGAAGCGGTGATCGCCGACCTGCGGGACAAGGAGTATCTCAAGCGCGAGGAAGAAGCCGAGCAGCAAGGGGTCAAGACCGAGTACAAGGATCTCAAGGGCTACCCGGTGGCCAGCCTCGACGCCCCGGAAGTGGTCAGCTTGAAAAACAGCTACCAGAGCGCCTTCAGCCATTACCTGGCCGGTTTCGTCTACGAAGCCCTGGGGGAAAAGGACCTGGCTGCGCCGGGCTATCGCAAGGCCGCCGAACTGCGCCCGAACACGCCGCTGCTGGAGCAGGCCCTGCTCAATCTTGACAAGCCCGCCGCCAAGACCGACGACAGCGACGTCCTGATCGTGGTGCAGAGCGGCCTGGCGCCGTCCCGGGACTCGGTGCGTATTCCCCTGCCCCTGCCCATCAGCGGCAACCTGGTGATCACGCCGTTGTCGTTCCCGGTGATCAAGCCCGATACCTCCACGGCGACGTTCGCCCAGATCGGCGTCGACGGCCGCCAGATGGACCTGACTCAACTCAACAGCACCACCGCCATGTCCCGCCGCGCCCTGCGCGACGATATGCCCGGCATCATCCTGCGCACCACCGTGCGTGCGATCACCAAAGGCGTGGCGCAAAAGCAGATCAACGACACCAACCCCCTGGCCGGCCTGGCCGTGGGCCTCACCTCGGCGATCCTCGAGGGCGCCGACACCCGTACCTGGCGCACCCTGCCGGACTACACCCAGGTGGTACGCCTGCGCCTGAAGAAGGGCGAGCACCAGGTCACCCTGCCAAGTGCGGTGGGCGGCTCGGTGGTCAAGGTCAACGTGGATCAGCGCTACCAGGTCATCAGCCTGCGGGCGGTGGGCAACCAGGTTTTCGCCGGCGGCCTGGCGGCCCAGGTGATCCCGACTGCCACCCCGAGCGCGGTCGCCAGCCTCAAACAACCTTAAGAACGGAGTCTTTGTTCACATGCGTCTAAAACTGATCGCCGTCGGCGCCCTGGCCTTGCTGGCCGGTTGCGCCACCCCGCCGCCACCGGAGCCGGGCACCGCTGCCAGCAAGGTCGTGGCCATGGGCAAGACCAAGAACATCGTGGTCGGCGCCATGCGCGTGGCCCGGGAAAACGGCTACATGACCGTCAATGTGCAGCTGAGCAACACCAGCTACAACAACAAGACGATGTACTACCGCTTTGCCTGGCTGGGGCCGGAAGGCTTTCCGATTGCCGAGGAAGAAACCTGGAAGACCCTGACGCTGTATGGCGAGCAGACCAAGTTCCTCCCGGCCATCGCGCCAACGCCCAAGGCGGTGGACTTCCGGTTGGAAATCAATACGCCTTGAGGCCGGTTTCTGTCAGTCGAGCCAATGCCGATTCTGTGGCGAGGGGATT
Source organism: Pseudomonas chlororaphis (assembly GCA_001023535.1). Taxonomy (NCBI): domain Bacteria; kingdom Pseudomonadati; phylum Pseudomonadota; class Gammaproteobacteria; order Pseudomonadales; family Pseudomonadaceae; genus Pseudomonas; species Pseudomonas chlororaphis. The sequence goes on along the minus strand of CP011020.1, from coordinate 617,773 downwards.
TATCCCCGTCGGGCTGCGAAGCAGCCCCCACCGCTCGCATCGGTAAGCCTGTCAGAGGGTGTCCAGCTGTTTATTTCGGGCTGCTGCGCAGCCAGCGGGGATAAATCCCCTCGCCACAAAAACCATTACGCCGACATTTGAGAGCACACCACATGTTCCTACGCATTTCCTCCCTCGCCCTCGCCGTCCTGCTGGTCAGCGGCTGCGCCAACAACTCGCCGGTACTGGGCAACAAGAACATCAGCTATGGCGACACCAAGGCCGTGGAAACCGTCACCAACGAGTTCGGCTCCACCGACCTGCAGATGATCGCCGAGTCCATGACCCGCTCCCTGGCCCAATCCGGCGTCCTGCAGGGCCGTCCGGTGGTTCAGGTCTACGACGTGAAGAACAAGACCAGCGAATACATCGACACGCGGGAAATCACCACCAGCATCAAGACCCAGCTGATGAAGACCGGGGCCGCGCGTTTCGCCAGCGACAACAACGCCATGGACAGCCAGGTCGACCAGCTCAAGCTGCAGAACCAGAGCGGTCTCTACAAGAAGAGCACCGTGGCCAAGACCGGCAACATGATCGCCGCCAAGTACCGCATCGAAGGCTCCATCAGCTCGATCGTCAAGCGCAGCAGCGACTACAAGGACGTCTTCTACAAGTTCAGCCTGCAATTGATCGACGTCGAGAGCGGTCTGGCCGAGTGGATGGACGAGAAAGAAATCCGCAAGACCACGGAGCGTTAAGCCATGCGCACATGGATTGGCATCATGGCCCTGGCCTGCGCGTTCACCGCACAGGCGGCCCCGAAAGTCGCCGTCACCGACCTGGCGTACCAGGAGCGGGTGGAGGAATACATCCACACCGTTTCGGCCCAGAGCAACTTCCAGGCGAACGCCTACAGCGCCAGCGCTTCGTCGAGCTACGACGAAATGGAAGCCACCAGCAGCTACATCGAGCAGGGTGAATTGCGCAAGTTCACCGGCGACATCAAGGGCGAGATCCTGCGCAGCGGGATGTTCCAGCTGGTGCAGGGCACGCCGTACACCGCCTCGTCCAAGGGCGACGTCTATGACGTCATCAAGCGAATCAAGGCCGGGAACTTCAAGGGGGCCGACTACGTATTGTTCGGCACGGTGTCGGACATCGACTTCACCCGCGACATCAACGAGCTGGCGAACACCAACAGTTACTCGGCGGTGCTGGCGTTGACCCTGGTGGCGGACTTCAGCCTGATCAACACCAAGACGTTCGAAATCACCTCGGCGTTCACCGCCATGGGCGAAGGCCAGGACACCAAGCTGCTGAACCACCGGGACGTGCACATCAGCCTCAACCGCCCGCGGGTCGTGCGTGAAGTGTCCAAGGCCCTGGGGGAAGACGTGGCGCGGCAAATGAGCGAACAGCTCGGCGGCCCGAGCTACGAACAACCCCGCGAGCCCGCGCAGCGTAACAACCTGCCACGGGATACGGCGCCGGTGATCCTGCGCTAAGTCTTAGCGCCAATGGATGATATTTCTGTGGCGAGGGAGCTTGTTCCCGCTCGGTCGTCCGACGCCTCGGGCGTAGCGACCGCAGGCTTTTGGGGCTGCTGCGCAGCCCAGCGGGAGCAAGCTCCCTCGCCACAGGTCCACCGTGTCTCCAGTGCCTTTTCCGATAGAACGGATTACACCGCCGCCTTGCGAATCGTCGCCAGCAACCCTGCCGCGCCAATGAACAGCCCGGCAAACGTACGGTTCATCCGCCGTTGCTGTTTCGGGGTGCGCAACAGACGCAAGACCTTCGACGCCAACCCGGTGTAGCCGGCCATGACGATCAGGTCGACGCAGATCATGGTCGTGCCCAGGATCAGGTATTGCTGGATCAGGGGTGCGTGGGGGTCGATGAACTGCGGCAGTACCGCCAGCATGAACACCAGCGCCTTGGGGTTGCTGATGTTGACCAGGAAACCGCGAAACACCAGCGCCATGGGTTTGCCGATCGGCCGCACGGCCGCGTCATCGCTGATGTCGCTGGGAATGGCGCGCCACTGCTTGATGCCCAGGTAGACCAGGTACGCCACGCCAAACCATTTGATCGCATAGAACGCCGTGGCCGAGGCGGTGAGGATCGCCCCCACGCCGGCGGCAACGATGGCGATCTGCAGTGCCAGGCCCAGTTGCAGGCCCAGGGCATTCCAGTAGCCACGCCAGAAACCGTATTGCAGGCCGCTGGACATCGATGCAATGGCACCGGCACCCGGCGAAAGACTGATCACCCAGCAGGCGGCGAAAAACGCCAACCATGTTTCCAGCACCATTGCACACCTCGGCTCGAATTCGTCGAAACGAATACGCTAATGCGCCGCTGCACGGTTGACCACTGTTTTTTTCTGCTCGGGCGGAAGGGGGATTGCGAAGACCGCCCTACTCGACGAAACCGCCGACCGGGAATGCCTCGCTGCCACGCCAGCGCCGGACCGAACGCTGGAAGAACAGACTGTTGGGCACTTGCACCATGGAGCTGCCGGTGCCGAGCTCCTCAGGCTCGATCAGCGTGGTGTAGAGCAGGTTGATCGCCACCACCCGCCCCTTGATGCCGGGCTTGTCGGTGGCCTCCACCAACTCCACCACGTCCCCCAGGCGAAACGGGCCGACGGTGTAGATCAGCACGGCGCAGAGCAGGTTCGACAGCACACTCCAGATGGCGAAGAACGCCACCGCCGCCACCGCGACGAAGCCCGACAGGGCGGTCCACAGCACCGTGGCCGAAACACCCAGGCGCTCCAGCACGATCAACACCGCACTGCCCATGATCAGCCAGCGCAGCACACCCCGCAGGATGATCAGCAACTGCGGCGGGAAGGGATAGCGCTCGCCCAGGCGCGTGAGGGCGCGCGCCACGAAGCGCTGGGCAAAGTAACCGACCAGCAGGATCAGCAGGACTTGCACACCGAGCCAGATCGGCTCGATCCACATCACGGGAACAGGCAACGCCAGGGCTTCCATCAGGACAACGCCTCCAGCTCCGCTTGCAGGTTTTCCAGCACTTCCAGGGCTTGCATCCAGGCTTCCTCCAGCTCCGCTTCTCGAACTTTCAGCTTGGCCTGTTCGGCCAGCAGGTCACGCAACTCATCTTTGCGCGCCGCCTCGTAGAGACCGCTGTCACCCAGGCTGGTTTCGATTTTCTGCAGCTTTTCATGCAGCTTGCCCAGTTCGGCCTCGAGCTTGTCGGCCTCGCGCTTGTGGGGCGCCAATTGCTGGCGCAAGGCGGCTGCGGCCTGGCGCTGGGCTTTCTTGTCGGTCTTGTCCGGGTTGACCGGCGTGGTGCTGACCGGTGCGTTGCGCTGGCGATAGTCCACCAGCCAACGTGCGTAATCCTCCAGATCGCCGTCGAATTCCTCGACCTTGCCGTCGGCCACCAGGAAGAAATTGTCTGTGGTGCTCTTGAGCAGATGTCGGTCGTGGGACACCACCAGCACGGCGCCACTGAATTCCTGCAAGGCCATGGTCAGGGCCAGGCGCATTTCCAGGTCCAGGTGGTTGGTCGGTTCGTCGAGCAGCAACAGGTTGGGCCGGCCCCAGGCGATCAGCGCCAACGCCAGGCGAGCCTTTTCGCCACCGGAGAAATTCAGCACCGGCTCATCGATGCGCGCGCCACGGAAATCGAAGCCACCGAGGAAATCGCGCAGGGTCTGCTCGCGCTCGGTCGGCGCCAGGCGTTGCAGGTGCAGCAGCGGGCTGGCCTTGGCATCGAGGGAGTCGAGCTGATGCTGGGCGAAGTAGCCGACCACGGTGTTCTCGCCACGGGTCAGGCGACCGCCCAACGGCTGGAGTTCACCGGAGAGGTTCTTGATCAGGGTCGACTTGCCGGCGCCGTTAGGCCCCAGCAGGCCAATCCGCGCACCGGGGGTCAGTTGCAGCTTGACCTTCTCCAGCACGGTCTTGTCGCCGTAGCCCAGGCGTGCGTCGGACAGGTCGATCAGCGGGCTGGAGATTTTTGTCGACTCGCGGAAGACAAAGTCGAACGGCGAATCCACGTGGGCCGCCGACAGCTCCTCCATCCGTTCCAGCGCCTTGATCCGGCTCTGGGCCTGGCGGGCCTTGGTGGCCTGGGCCTTGAAGCGGGCGATGTAGCTTTCCATGTGCGCACGCTGCGCCTGCTGCTTCTCATAGGCCTGCTGTTGCTGGGCCAGGCGCTCGGCGCGGGCGCGCTCGAAGGCGCTGTAGCCGCCACGGTACAAGGTCAGCTTGCGCTGATCGACATGGGCGACGTGATCGACCACGGCATCCAGGAAATCGCGGTCGTGGGAAATCAGCAGCAGCGTGCCCGGATAACCCTTGAGCCAGTCTTCGAGCCAGATGATGGCGTCGAGGTCCAAGTGGTTGGTCGGTTCATCGAGCAACAAAAGATCCGAGGGGCACATCAGGGCCTGGGCCAGGTTGAGGCGCATCCGCCAACCGCCGGAGAAATCGCCGACCTGGCGGTCCATCTGCTCATTGGTGAACCCCAGCCCGGCGAGCAATTTGCGCGCGCGAGCGTCGGCGGTGTAGCCGTCGGCGCTGTCGAGTTCCGAGTGCAGGCGGGCCTGGGCGGCGCCGTCGTGGGCCGCCTCCGCCGCCGCCAGGTCGCGTTGAACCTGACGCAGGCGCAGGTCGCCATCGAGCACGTAGTCCACCGCCAGCCGCTCGAGGGTATCGACCTCCTGGCGCATGTGGGCGATACGCCAATCGGCCGGCAGCATGCAATCGCCCGAGTCCGGGTGCAGCTCGCCGCGCAGCAAGGCGAACAGGCTCGATTTGCCGGCGCCGTTGGCACCGATGAGGCCGGCTTTGTGGCCGGCGTGCAGGGTCAGCTCGGCGTCTTCTAGCAGACGTTGCGGGCCACGCTGTAAAGTCAGGTTCTGAAGTCGGATCATAATGGCGGCGGAGTCTACCAGCTTCGCTCGCAACTGGCGCGAGTAGCACGATGTCCCCTGATCTTTGGCGTTTCTCCCTGGACCTCTATGCCAAGCCCGGCGTGGAAGCCGCCTGCCTGGCATCGCAAGAGGCCGGCATCAACGTGTGCCTGCTGCTGTGCAGCCTGTGGCTGGACCAGCGCGGCGTGCCCTGCAGCGAACCCCGACTGCACACGCTTCGACCGTTGGCCGAGGCCTGGGACGCCGAGGTGGTCAGGCCCCTTCGCAGCCTTCGCCGGCAATGGAAAACCATGGCCCAGCAAGACCCGGCGCTCGACAACCTGCGCGAACAGGTCAAGCGGCTGGAGCTGGAGGCCGAGCGGCGGTTATTGGAACGATTGGAAGCGGCGGCCAAGGATTGGCCACCGGCACAGCACGAGGGTTCAGCCCAATGGCTGCAAGCGCTGACGGCGAGTGTCGAACCTGCACACCACGACGCGCTGCATCAGCTGCGCGTCGTGGTGTCCGGCACTTAGGAAGCGCTGGTTGGGGTGCTGGTGCTCGGCGCCACGGAAGCGGACGGGCTGACTGCCGGCGCTGGAGTGCTGGCGGTTGGCGCAGGGGACGCTGCCGGAGCAGGCGCGGCGGTGGCCGGTTTGGCGGCAGGCGCAGCCGACGGTTTCGCGGCCGCTGGTTTTTTCACGGCGGGTTTGGCTGCTGGCTTGGCGGCCGCTGGCTTGGCAGCAGGTTTGGCCGCCGCCTTGGCAGGTGCCTTGGTCGCGGCAGGCTTGGCGGCGGTTTTTACGGCAGGCTTGGCTGCAGCGGGTTTTGCCGCCGGCTTGGCGACAGGTTTAGCGGCCGGTTTTGCAGCGGTGGTTTTCGTCGCAGCGGGTTTGGCAGCTGCGGTTTTTGCGGCAGGCTTGGCAGCCGGTTTAGCCGCCGGTTTTACCGCAGGCTTGGCCGCGACAGGCTTGGCGGCCGCGGTTTTTGCAGCCGGTTTGGCGGCCGCTTTAACGACTGGCTTTTTGGCCGCAGGTTTTGCAGCGCTGGCAGCGACGGGTTTGGCCGCTGGCTTGCTCGCGGTCTTGGCGGGTGCTTTCACAGCAGGCTTGGCCGCTACCTTGGCGGGCGTTTTTGCCGCGGCAGGTTTAGCCGCCGGCTTCTTGGCCGATACAGCAGCAGGCTTGGCGGCACGCAGTGTCAGCGCCTTGCCCGCAGCCTCTTGCACGCGACCTACGCCCTGGGCCAGTTTCAGGCTTTCCTGGGCATCGCGTTTGAGTTGGAGAATGTAGGCGCGGGTCTCGGACTGACGATCCTTCAAGGCGTCGAGCAGGTCTTCGAGTTCTTTCACGCCGTCCTTGGCCTTGGCTTGTGCCTTGGCCTTGCCGGCGGTGGCGGCGTCTTGCAGTTTGGTGCGCGACTTGTGCAGTTTTTCCTGCGCCTTGCCGCGTTGTTTTTCCAATTTGGCGAGCAGTTTTTCAGCATCAGCCATCGCTTGGGAGCAGGCATTTTCCAGATGCTCGAGCAAGCTGCCCGAGAGTTGTTGGAGCAAGTGCAACGGAGTGTTTACAGGCTTCTTGGTGGCCGACATGGTTTACCTCCTGACTGACGTGAGTGCGGCTCATACTAGACCTCTGCTGCAACCGCCGCTAGGGCATGTTGACAGTACACAAGACGTTGCGTTGCAAGGTACGAAAAATCTTCTTCATCCGCGCCAGGGCAATCCACCTCTGCACCTGTCGGCACTGGCATAATCCCTCGATTCGAGGCCGGAGATCCCCCATGTTGCGTCACCTGTTCCTGTCCCTGTGTATGCTTGGCTCCATGGCCCAGGCCGCTGACAAAACCAACGCAAACGATGCCCACGACCTGGCCTACAGCCTGGGCGCGAGCCTGGGTGAACGCCTTCGCCAGGACGTGCCCGACCTGCAGATCCAGGCCTTGGTCGAAGGCCTGCAACAGGCTTACCTGGGCAAGCCGCTGGCCCTCAGGGATGAACGCATCGAACAGATCCTGGCCGCGCATCAAGCGCAACTGACAGCGCAGTCGCTGCCACCTCAGGACGCGAAGGCGTTGAAGACGGAGCAGACATTTCTCAACGAAGAAAAGAACCGACCCGGCGTCCAGCAACTCGCGGACGGCATCCTGCTGACGGAGCTCAAGCCAGGCAAAGGTGCGAAGGCAGGCCCCCATGGCAAGGTCCAGGTGTTGTACATCGGGCGGTTGCCGGACGGCACCGTATTCGACGCCAATCACCAGGCCCAGTGGTTCAATCTCGACAGTGTGATTGACGGCTGGCGCAGTGCATTGCCGCAGATGCCGGTCGGCGCGAAGTGGCGCCTGGTGATTCCTTCGACCCTGGCCTATGGCGCCGAAGGTGCCGGGGATGTGATCCCGCCGTTCACGCCGCTGGTGTTTGAAATCGAGCTGCTCGGCGCGACGGGCTAAGGTCGCCCAAACGAAAAACGGTGCGCCATGCGCACCGTTTTTTCATGCCTGCAAACCTTCAGGCCTGGACTGCGGCTTCTTCCTTGTGTGCGTTGTGCAGCACTTCGATCAGGCAGTCTTCCAGCTCGAAACGCTCGTGCAGCAAGCCGCCCAACTCCTTGAATTTCTCAGCCACGCACTTGCCTTCATCGCACAGGTCGTTGAACGCCAGCAGCTTCTCGGTGATGACGTCGATGCGCGGGTAGATCTGCTCGGCGAGCTCCAGGCCACGCTTGTCGTTGAAGGCCTTGGCCTCGCCCGTCAGTTGTTCGTAGATCTCGAAATGACCGGCCGATACATAGTCGACCAGCACACCGCAGAACTCCTGCAAGGGCTTGCGGCTTTCGCTCAGCGCTTCAGGCTTGTCGCCGAGGACGTCATAGGCCCGCACCAGTTCGTGACGCTCCTGCAACCAGCGATCGATCAGCAGATGCACCCCACCCCAGCGTTCCTGAGCATTCTGACAACTTTCGAGCATGGTGATTTCTTCCCTTGTGAGTCATGCCCCTCGCAGCCTGCGCACACCTGGATAACCAGGGACAAGCCAGACACAACATGTTCGAGTGACACGATTCCGATGACACGTGCGGGCCAGATTATGCCCGCACGACTACCGCTTCAAGGTACGCAGGCGATAAAGTTCATACAAGTGTTTAATCCAGCACCCGGGCCCACTGCGACGTATCGCCGCCGAGTGGTCGTGCCAGAGCACTCCAGGCAAGGCGCAGCAGCAGATAGGTCATTGCGACGGACACGGCGAGAAAGAACAGCAAGCTCCATTCGGGGATGCTCAGGTCGAACAGCGTCCAGGTGATGTTCGCGCAATCGACCACCCCATCGAGCACCCGACGCAACGCACACCACCAGGATTGCACCCCGGTCATGGGGGTGACGCAATCAGCCACCGCCTGGACCGAACGACTCTGCATCAGGACCTGATGCCAGGCCAGCGTCATCCCCCCCGACGCGAACACCCACCCCAACGCCCCATAGACGATGCTGCCCGAACGCCCCGGGCCGTGCACGCAGGCCACGAGGCTGTTCACCAGCAACAACAGCAGGCACACCCGCTGCAAGACACACAGGCTGCACGGCGTCAGGCCGACCGAATATTCCAGGTAACTGGCGATGCCCAGTGCCAGGGCCGCGGCGATGGAAGCCATGAGAAACAAGAAGCGCGAGCAAGCCAAAAACATGGCGGTTCCGTAGCAGAAGAGACAAGTCGTTACGGTAGAGGAAAGCCCTCGGGCCTTTCAAGGCAGGCTCGCGCAGACACTTCACCAGGGATGTAGGGAATTCCCGACAGAGACAAAGGGACTTGTTACAGCTCGCTGTAGGACTTTGCTAAGGGCACTGACAAAAGCCCTCCAAGCGATGGCTGATCATCGCTTGTAACGCAATAAAAGCCGTGGCGAGGGAGCGGCGCCCTCGCCACGATGACTCAGGCCGCTCACGTCGACAGCACCTGCGCCGACACCGGCAGCGGCGCCGCCAGCAGGCGCTCGTCGAGCAAGCCCAGTCCTTCCTGGAACAACTGATTGCTGCGCTCGGCGTCGCCCAACTGCGCCAACAGGCGCGCCAACTCTGCGCAGGCTTCGGGATTGCGCTGGATCCGCAGGCTGCTTTCCAGGTAATCCCGGGCCTTGCCCCACAAGCTGTTCTGCAGGCAGAGACGCCCCAGGGTCAGCAGCAGGCTCGGATCGGCCGGATGGTCCTTGAGCCAGCCTTCGGCCGTTTGCAGTTGCCGGACCGGATCACTGCCGCGGACCAGCCCGTACAAGCGCGCGAGATGGCTGTCGTAGTGGCGCTTGAGCGCGATGCGCAGCGCCTCTTCGGCTTCGATCTGCGCTCCGAGTTGCCGCAACTGCTCGGCATACGCCAGCACCAGCGCCGGCTCCTGGCGCTGGGCGGAGGTCAATTGTTGCCAGGCCCGGTTCAACGATTGCAAGCCGACGCTGCCATCCTCTTCGCGGTGGGCCGCCAGGGTGAGGTTCTCGCCCCACGCCCGACGCTCCAGCTCCGCCAGCTCGGCGGCAGGCAAGACCTTGTCCTTGCGCAGCTCGGGCAGCAGCCGGATCACCGCCGACCAGTCGCCGCGCTGCTGATGCAGCCGTTGCAACTGGCGCAGCACCTGGACGTTATGTGGATGGCGTTCGTGCATGGCTTGCAGCGTCTCCAGCGCCCCCTCGGTGTCGCCCCGGTCGGTCTGCAGCTGCGCGTGAGTCAGGGCAATGGCCAGTTCCGCCTGGGGCTGGCGCTCCAGGGCGCGCTCCAGCAGGCTGTCGCTCTGCTCGTAAAGCCCTTGTTCATTGGCCGCGCGGGCCGCGCCGAGGTAATACAACAGGGGTTGGCGCTCGGCTTCGGCGGCGCGGTGCAAGTGCCGTTGGGCACTGGCCCAGCGACCTTCGGCCAGGTCCAACTGGCCGTGCTCGATCGCCACTTGCACACGTCGGCTGCGGTTGCGGCGCGACCACGGGTTGACCACGCCGCTGGAGGTGGTCACCAGCCCGATCAACGCAACCACCGCGCGCCACAGCAGCCAGAACACCGCCACCAGCGCCAGGGTGACCCACAGGCCGGCTTCGTAACGGAAGTTTTTGTACGCCACCAGTACGTAACCCGAATGCTCCGCGATGGCCACGCCCAGCAAAGCGGCGACGGCGATGACCACGAACACAATCACGTAGAGGCGCTTCATGGCGTGGCCTCCTGGGCGCCCGCCTTGGGCAGCGGCTTGACCGACTCTTCGGCATTGAGGTTGCGCCGCTCAAGATAGGCCTGGACGCTGCTCAGGGTGCCCGTCAGGTCCGGCGTGACCACGGTCACCGGCTGGTTGGTCAGCTCGGCCACGCGTTCGAGCATGATCTTGATCTGGGGGTTGTCCTGGTTGAAGTTGTTTTTCAGCACGTCCCGCGCCTCGGTCAGCGCCTGGGTGTACACCGGCGCCTGCCCATTGAGGGCCGCCCATTGGGCCTGCTCCAGCGCCAGGCTCAAGGCCAGGCGCACTTGCATCAGGCTTTGCCCGGCCAGGAGCGGACGGACGTTCTCATCGGCGTTGAAGTCGATGCGGATGTAACGCGAGATCTGGTCCCACCACTGTGCCCAGCGGCTGGCACCATCACCATCGGCCGTCAGGCCCAGCAGGGACTCGCCGCGATCCTTGTATTCCGGCGCCAGCTCGCTGAGTTGCAGCACCTGGTCTCGCAGGGCGCCCAGTTGCAGGAACAGTCCGGTGCGATCCGGCTGCTCGGTGCTGCGCAACGCGGCCAAGGTCTTGGCCAGTTGTTCGCGGGCGGCGAACGAACCGGGGTCATCCTGTTCGCGCAGGATTTCGTCGGCGCCCTGGACCAGCGCCTGGGCGCTGCTGATGTCCTGCAAGGCGGAAAGACGCAGGCTGGCCAGGCGCAGCAAATGCTCGGCCTCGGCCAGGCGCCAGTCCTTGCGGCTGGCACCGAGCACGGTTTCCAGGCGCTGGCTCAGGTGCTGCTGGTCACCTTGCAGCTGGGCCACCAGGCGACGACGTTCCTCCAGCTCTTCGGCGCCAGGCAACTGGGCCAGGCGCTCGGTCAGGCGCTGCTCATTGAGCTTGAGGGTCTGGGCCTGGTCGTTCAGCGCCTGGACCTGGGCGGACTGTTGCTGGTTGTTGGTTTGCAGGTGACGCACCTGCCACACACCCCAGCCGCCAACCGCTACGCCGGCGGCCCCGAGCAACAAGGCAAAAATAGCCAGCCCGTTGCCGCGACGCGGCGCCACCGGGGCCGGGGTTTCAACCGGCGCGTCGAGCACCGGCTGGTCTTGATCTGCTTTTGGCAAGGCTGTTTCGCTCACGTATCCATCCTTCGCATTAGAAAACGGCACGGAGTGTTCCCGTAACGCCGCCAGCAAAGCCGCGGCGCTAGCGCCACGGCAATCCACAACTGTTCGGGCCCCGGCGGCACGCGCCATCTCGGCAACCCTTGGGCTTGGCACAAACAACGGTAGCCGTGCCAGCGTCGGCCAGGCATCGCCGGCCAACCGCTGCAGATGCTCCAGGCCCTGCCCACTGCTGACCACCAGTGCGTTCAAGCGTTCCGCTTCAACCCGCGCCGACAGCTCACCTTCGGCGTAATGAGGAATGTCGCGTCGGTACAACTCCAGGTAATCGACACTAGCACCTTGCTCGCGCAAACGCTCTGCCAGCAAGCCGCGCCCGCCTTCGCCACGCACGATCAAGACCCGCGGATCGGGCCGGCTGACAGCCTGGCGCAACGCGGGAAGTTCGAGCAAGGCTTCGCTGTCGTCACCGTTGTCGGGATAAAACACCGTGAGGCCGGCGTCGGCGAGAATCTGCCCGGTGGCCGCCCCCACGCTGAACCACGGCTGATCGGGCGGCTCGGGCCAGAGCAGGCGCAGTTGTTCGATGCACAGACGGGCGGCGGGCTTGCTGACCACGATCACGGCACAGTATTGGTCCAGGGATTGGAGCATCGCCCGCCCGGCATCCGACAGCGGGATCGGCTCGATCGCCAGCAACGGCAGGCTGCTGCTGAAGATACCCGCATCAGCCAAGACAGCCGCCAAGGCCGACGACTCATCCTGCGGCCGTGTGAGCAGCAGCCGCCACCCCGTCACGCGTGGCCCGCCTCGCCGTAGACCGCCTTGAGAATGTCGGCGGCGCCCTGGCTCAGCAGGTCTTCGGCCACGCGCACGCCCAGCGCCTCGGCATCGCGATGCGGCGCCCGGGCCTCGGCACTGAGCAACCGGCCGCCATTGGGATCGCCCACCAGGCCACGCAACCAGACCTGCTCGCCTTCCAACACGGCGTAACAAGCGATCGGCACCTGGCAACCGCCGTTCAGATGCTTGTTGAGGGCGCGCTCGGCGAATACCCGGGTGGCGGTGTCTTCATGGTGCAACGGCGCCAGCAAGGCATGGATGTCGCTGTCGGCGCTGCGGCACTCGATGCCCACGGCGCCCTGCCCACCTGCTGGCAGGCTGTCGTCGACGCTGATGGCCGAGGTGATACGGTCTTCGAAACCCAGGCGGATCAGGCCGGCGGCGGCGAGGATGATCGCGTCGTACTCGCCGGCGTCGAGCTTGGCCAGACGCGTGTTCACGTTGCCACGCAGGAAACGGATCTGCAGGTCCGGGCGGCGCGTCAGCAATTGTGCCTGGCGACGCAGGCTGGAGGTGCCCACCACACTGCCGGCTGGCAATGCCTCGAGGCTGGCAAACGTGTTGGAAACGAATGCATCGCGCGGGTCTTCCCGCTCGCAGATGCAAAACAGGCCCAGGCCTTCGGGGAAGTCCATGGGCACGTCTTTCATCGAGTGCACGGCGATGTCGGCTTCGTTGTCCAGCAACGCGGTTTCCAGTTCCTTGACGAACAGGCCCTTGCCGCCAATCTTCGACAGGGGGGAGTCGAGCAGCTTGTCGCCGCGACTGACCATGGGCACCAGGGTCACGACCAGCCCGGGATGGGCGGCTTCCAGGCGGGCTTTGACGTATTCGGCCTGCCAGAGGGCCAGGGCACTTTTACGGGTGGCGATGCGGATCTCGCGAGGGGACATGGATCAATCCGTACTTAAAAGATACGGCAGATAATAACAGTTCAGCCAGAACCGCTTTGATTTGAATCACGACCCCAAGGCCTCCCTGGCCGTCATTGTCCTGGGAAAGGAATGTCTGGAACGCCCCCGCGAACCGGGCTAAAGCTGCTGCATCATCTTGCGCACGCCGGCCACGTGTCGTCGGCTGACGATCAGCGCATCACCGTTGAGGCCTTTGAGGAAAAGCTGGAAATGCCCCAGGGGCGTGCGTTGCAAACGCTCGATCCGCTCGCGGGCCACCAGGGCATTGCGGTGGATACGAACAAAGCGTTCGCCGAACTCGTCCTCAAGGGCCTTGAGTGGCTCGTCCAGCAACACCTCGCCACTCTCGTGGCGCAAGGTCACGTACTTGTGATCGGCAATGAAGTAGACCACCTGGTTCAACGGGATCAACTCAATGCCTTTGCGGGTGCGCGCGCTGATATGGCTGCGCGGGCCGCTGCCACTTTCCGCTGCCGGGCGGGTCAGCGCCGCCAGTTGCACCCGGTTGGGTCGCTCGGCCTTGCGCAAGGCATCGGGCAAGGCCTCGGACGCCACCGGCTTGACCAGATGGCCGACGGCGCTGGCCTGCAGGACCTCGGGCGGAAAATCGTCCCGGGTGCTGCAGAACACCACCGCAGGCGGCGACTCTCGTTCGCACAACTTCGCCGCGACCTGCAGGCCATCCAGGCCAGGCATGCGAATGTCGAGCAGCACGATATCCGGCTTGTGGCTGTCGATAAGGGCCAATGCCTCTTCGCCATTGGTGGCGCTCGGCTCCAGGACACTGTAACCCTCGAGCTCGCCAACCATTCGGCTCAGGCGCTCGCGGGCCAGTGGTTCGTCATCAACGATCAGGACATTCATATTGCGCTGGATTCCTGCGTGAGTCTCGCACAAGGATAGCGTAGACAGGGGAAGTGACATCCGTCACCGCGATCCACGCTAAGACTCGCCCGAGGGCCAAAAAGTGCCGCGAGGCGGTCGCCTATCTTTACCAGCGCTTGCCTACCGATGCTCGAGGCCTGTTGTCGCACGGCGTCGCCGTAGGGATTGTTCGTTTTCGATTTGACCAATATTGAGCACCCCCTGGTTGATTCGGCCGATTCGCCATGAATGAAAAAAAGCAAACACCTATCGTCCACTGTAGACGGTTGCCACGACGATATTGCTCAATCGGAAAATATCGTTGCGCGCAAAACCGGGTCCGAACGCCCGGCCCACGGGTAAAAAACCTGCCGACCAGTGTCAGCGCCAGCCCTGGCAACCCTGTTATCATCCGCCGCAGCCTTCAACCGCTACTTTTTCCACAGCCGATCACGAGCGAATTCATGAGCACTGACAAGACCAATCAGTCCTGGGGCGGCCGCTTCAGTGAACCCGTCGACGCCTTCGTCGCCCGCTTCACCGCCTCCGTCAACTTCGACCAGCGCCTGTATCGCCACGACATCATGGGCTCGATCGCCCACGCCACCATGCTGGCCAAGGTCGGCGTGCTGACCGATGCCGAGCGCGACAGCATCATCGACGGCCTCAAGACCATCCAGGCTGAAATCGAGGCCGGCCAGTTCGACTGGCGCGTCGACCTCGAAGACGTGCACATGAACATCGAAGCGCGCCTGACCGATCGCATCGGCGTGACCGGCAAGAAGCTGCACACCGGCCGCAGCCGCAACGACCAGGTCGCCACCGACATCCGCCTGTGGCTGCGCGACGAGATCGACCTGATCCTGGCCGAAATCACCCGCCTGCAAAAAGGCTTGCTGGAGCAGGCCGAACGCGAGGCCGAAAGCATCATGCCGGGCTTCACGCACCTGCAGACCGCGCAACCGGTGACCTTCGGGCACCACATGCTGGCCTGGTTCGAAATGCTCAGCCGCGATTACGAACGCCTGGTCGACTGCCGCAAGCGCACCAACCGCATGCCCCTGGGCAGCGCCGCGCTGGCCGGTACCACCTACCCGATCGACCGCGCCTACACCGCCCAACTGCTGGGCTTCGACGCCGTGGGCGGCAACTCGCTGGATAACGTCTCGGACCGCGATTTCGCCATCGAATTCTGCGCCGCCGCGAGCATCGCGATGATGCACCTGTCGCGTTTCTCCGAAGAGCTGGTGCTGTGGACCAGCGCGCAGTTCCAGTTCATCGACCTGCCCGACCGCTTCTGCACCGGCAGCTCGATCATGCCGCAAAAGAAAAACCCCGACGTCCCGGAGCTGGTGCGGGGCAAGAGCGGTCGGGTGTTCGGCGCGCTGATGGGCCTGTTGACCCTGATGAAAGGCCAACCGCTGGCTTACAACAAGGACAATCAGGAAGACAAGGAACCGCTGTTCGACGCCGCCGATACCCTGCGCGACTCGTTGCGGGCCTTCGCCGACATGATCCCGGCCATCAAGCCCAAGCATGCGGTGATGCGCGAAGCGGCCCTGCGTGGTTTCTCCACCGCCACCGACTTGGCCGACTACCTGGTGCGCCGTGGCCTGCCCTTCCGCGACTGCCATGAAATCGTCGGTCACGCCGTCAAGTACGGGGTGGACAGCGGCAAGGACCTGGCGGAGATGAGCCTGGACGAACTGCGCCGCTTCAGCGACCAGATCGAACAGGACGTGTTCGCGGTGCTGACCCTCGAAGGCTCGGTCAATGCCCGGGACCACATCGGCGGCACCGCGCCGGCGCAGGTCAAGGCAGCGGTCGTGCGCGGCCAGGCGTTGCTCGCCAGCCGCTAAAAGGCGAAAAGCTTCGCGAGCAAGCCCGCTCCCACAGTCGATCTCCAGTGAACGCAGGCTCTATGAGCTGATGGAGATCCAATGTGGGAGCGGGCTTGCTCGCGAAGGCATCCGCTCAGACGCTACACATTCACTTCTTGGCGGCGACCTTCGCCAAAAACTCCGGCATCCCCGCGTCCCTGTCCGCGGCGATGCGCTGCACGTGCGGATTTTGCCCCAAGCGCTCCATCAACGCCTGGGCCGCGGGCAGTTCGGCCAGCAGGTCAATATCGAACAACTTCTTGCCCACCTGTAAGGCGGGCGAAACACTGTAGAGAAAATACAGATCGGCAATGCTCAGGCTGTCGCCCGCGACATAGGGCGAGAATTTGCCGTGCCTGCCCAGCGAAGCGAACCCCAGCAGCAGTTCGGCCTTGGCCTTTTCCTTGACCGCATCGGCCACCGACATGCCGAAGAAGGCCTCGGCATAGCAGGCCCGGGCGGGCAGTTCGATGTACAGCTCGATCTCCCTGCACAGGGCCAATATCTGGGCGCGCTCGTACGGATCGCTGGGCAGCAGGGCCTTGCCCTGCTGGGTTTGCTCGATGTATTCGAGGATCACGCTGGTCTCGCTGATGAAACCTCGCTCGGTCTTGAGCACCGGCACCTTGCCGCGCGGGCTGATGGCAACCACTTCGGGGGCCTGACTGCCGTAGAACGACACTTCCTGGAAGGGCACGCCCTTCTCCAGCAGTGCCAGCTTGACCATGTTGTAGTAATTGCTGACGCAGAAACCATAAAGCTCGAGCATTACAGATGCCTCCAGGCCGGTGGGGGTTGGCAGCCTAGCGTTATAGACTGCGCGGACGTTTCTCGCCAGGCGCATCACGGCGCTGAATGCAGGTAAACTGGCGACCTTTCTGACAGGAGCCGGCCATGAGCGAGCCAACCGATATCGATAACGACGAAGAAGAATTCGTTGAAAACACGCTGATCCAGGCCATCGAAAACCAGATCGAAAGTGACAATCCGCCTGCGGCCAAAGCCACCTTCAACAAGTTGACCCTGGTCGGTTATGAGCGCGAAGACATCCTCAACCTGATGGCCCATGTGCTGGCAGTCGAGATCGACGCGATCCTGGAAGAAGACCGCCCGTTCGATACCCAATGGTACGAAGCCGCACTGCGCGCCCTGCCTGAGCTGCCGCCGGAAAAGAACTGAACGACAGGTGCAGATGCTCCTGTGGCGAGGGGATTTAGCCTGACAGAACACTGGCCCCCCTCCCCAAAACAAAAAAAGCATGACCCTGGCACTGGACAGCTCGGCCGAGTGCGCTCACCTTAGTGACGCTGTCGACCCAATTCCTAGAAAGTCTGGAGTCCTTATGTCGCTTACCCCTGAGTTGGTTGCCGAACTGGAAATCCTTGCACTCTTCAACCTGGACAGTTCCCAGGAAGGCCTGAAAATTCATCAGACCGCTGCCCCCAAGGCCATTGCCGCCGCCCAACGCCTGTATGAAAAAGAACTGATCACCCAACCCGACGGTGGTTACCTGACCAGCCTGGGTCGGGACGCCGCGCAGAATGTCCAAACCGTCCTGACGATTCTCAGCGTCCAAGAAGCCGCCTGATTCGCCCCTGTCGCCCACGGAAATCTGCCTGGCCGGATTTCCGCAGGCGCAGGCGTCTTGCGTGAAAAATCTGACATCCCAATCGACTTTCAGCTTAAGAATTCCCGAGCCCGGACGCTAAACTGCCATCACCCCCTGATTTCCCACGTTCGACGCCGCGAGCCGGTTTGAGCCGACATGACCCGCAACCATGAAATACGCCCTGATCTGGACGAGGGAATCGACCGCAAGGTCCTGAGCCAGTTGCGCGCACGTTTTCTCAAGCTCAACAGCGTCCGGATGGAGCGCGCCCTGGAAGGCCTGTCCCCGCGCCAGCAAGGCGTGCTGACGCTGTTGCCACTGTTCTTCCACGTCAACCATCCGCTGCTGCCTGGCTACGTCTCCGGCAGCACGCCCGCGGGGCTGTCGAATTACGAACCCGATGCCAACGTGCTCGCAGAGGCCCAGCGCCTGACCCGTTCGTTTTCCTACAAGCCGCGCCACGGCAGCAATCCGCCGCGACCGATCCATGGATTGTTCCTGATGGGCAGCCTGGGCACCCTGGCCCAGGCCGACCAGAGCGACATGGACGTGTGGGTCTGCCACGGCCCGGACTTGAGCGACGACGAACTGGCCGAGCTGCGCAAGAAATGCCAGTTGCTGGAAGCCTGGGCCGCGACCCAGGGCGCCGAGGCGCACTTTTTCCTGATCGACCCGGTGCGCTTCGTGCGCGGCGAGCGCGACAACCAGCTCAGCTCCGACGACTGCGGCACGACCCAGCATTACCTGCTGCTGGACGAGTTCTACCGCACCGCGATCTGGCTGGCCGGGCGCACGCCCATCTGGTGGCTGGTGCCGGTCTACGAGGAAGACAACTATGAGCAATACACCCATACGTTGCTTTCCAAGCGTTTCATTCGCGCCGACGAGACCCTGGACCTGGGCCATATGGCCTACATCCCACCGGGAGAGTTCATCGGGGCCGGGCTCTGGCAGTTGTTCAAGGGCATCGAATCACCCTACAAGTCTGTGCTCAAGCTGCTGCTGACCGAGGTGTACGCCAGCGAACACCCGGATGTGCGCTGCCTGAGCCTGCGCTTCAAGCAGGCGGTGTTTGCCAACCGCCTGGACCTGGAAGAGCTGGACCCCTACATGGTGGTCTACCGCCGCCTCGAGGAATACCTCAATGCCCGTGGCGAACCCGAACGCCTGGAGCTGATCCGCCGGGCGTTGTATCTGAAGGTCAATCGCAAACTCACCGGCCAGGTACGCAGCGGCGGCTGGCAACGGGTGCTGCTCGAGCGCCTGGCTCGGGAATGGGGCTGGGACCAGCGGCAACTGGCGCTGCTGGACAGCCGCAGCCAATGGAAAGTGCGCCAGGTCAGCCATGAGCGGCGGGCCCTGGTCAACGAGCTGACCCACAGCTACCGCTTCCTGTCCCAGTTCGCCCGCACCGAAAAGACCGTCAGCCTGATCAACAAGCGCGATCTCAATGTCCTTGGGCGACGGCTGTACGCGGCGTTCGAGCGCAAGGCCGACAAGGTCGAGTTCATCAACCCCGGCATCGCCCCGGACCTGGCCGAAGACACCCTGACGCTGGTCCAGTCGCCGAACAAGAAAGAGCCTGGGCAAAACCAGTGGGGCTTGTACAACGGCAGCCTCAACGCCCTGGAGTGGGAGAACTTCGCGCCGATCAAGCGCAGCCGCGAGCTGCTGGAGCTGTTGACCTGGTGCCATCGCAACGGCGTGATCGACAGCAGCACGCGCCTGGCCTTGCACCCCGGTAGCAGCGACCTGAGCGAGTTCGAGCTGTTCAACTTGCTGGGCAGCCTGCAACAGTCCATCGCCCTGCCTCTGGCCACGGTCGACGAAGAGCGACTGCTGCGCGCCAGCGTACCCAGCGAAGTGCTGATCCTGGTAAACGTCGGCGTCGATCCGCTCAAGCACCACCGCGACCTGAATATCCTGATGACCACCGAGCGCACCGACTCCCTGAGTTACGCCGGGGTCCGGGAAAACCTGGTGCTGACCCTCGACCAGGTCACGCTCAACAGCTGGAATGAAGTGCTGGTCAACCGTTTCGACGGCGAGCATGCGTTGCTCGATTGCTTGCGCGACTACCTCAACGACCTGCCCGCCACGCAAAACCAGCCGCGCTTGCAGGTGCGCTGCTTCTGCCACAACCGTGCCCAGTTCATTGCCCGCCGGGTCGAAGAGGTCTTCGAAACCGCGCAGACCCTGCTGCTGAGCCGGCTCAACTACCGCTACCTGCTTCAGGTCCAGCAGCACTATCACGTGCTGGAATTGCTGCCCGGCCAGGTCAATCACGTGGCGCTGGGCAGCCAGTCGGCGCTGATGGATTACCTGGGCGAGGAACTGAGCGCCTACAGTCCGCTGCACCTGGACTCGATGGCCCTGGAAGACCACGACCTGGCGCTGGTCCTGCCCATGGGGCAGCCCGAGTGCATCCAGGTGTTCTACCGGGTCAACGACGACGATGCCGATCTGTACGTGCTCGATGAGCTCAATGCCCTGTGGCAGCAACGCTTGCCGTATCACGATGAGCACAGCCTGCTGGTGCCTTTGCAGCGCTTCCTGCAATCGGTGCTGTACCGCCGCGACGCGCTGCTGCCGATCGAGGCCGCCCAACCGCTGCCCCTGGAAACCCTGTACTACCAGCTCCTGCCGTCAGGCCCAGGCCGGGCGCGGCGGATCGAATCGCGGCAAGCGCCGCAGACACCGCAGAACAAACCGTTCTATGACGTGCAGGCAATCATCGGCAAGGCGACCCACGGGCAGGTGCACGTGACGCTGTATTGCGACCAGCAGGAATTTTCCGAATTGGAGCATGGCGACCAGCTGTTTCGCGTGGTCGCCCGGGAAATCGTCGAGCAGCGCCGCGAGGCCCAGCGCTATCGCTGCTACATCACCGACCTGGACCTCTCGGGGCTGGTGGGTGACGGCGCCTGTTCAAGCAACCTGTACCTGCGCTACAAGGCCGACCTCGAACGCGCGCTGAACGAGGCGCTGGCCCTGGTCTGAGGGCTCGCCTCAGAGGTGGAAGTCACCGCCGGCCTCGGGCTGGTATTCGACGTCCAGCAAGGTCAACTTCAGCGTCTTGCCACCCGGCGCCGGCCAGTCGATGTGCTGGCCGACCTTCAGGCCCAGCAAGGCGCTGCCCACGGGCGCCAGGATCGAGATCTTGCCTTCGTCGGCATTGGCGTCCTGTGGGTAGACCAGCGTCAGGTGATAGTCCTTGCCACTGCTCTCTTCACGGCAGTGCACCCGCGAATTCATGGTCACGACATCGGCCGGCACTTCATCGTGGCCCACCAGGGCCTCGGCGCGATCCAGTTCGGTCTGCAACGCGATGACGCCGGGCAAGGTGTCATCAAGGCTGTCGATCAGGCGCTCCAGACGCTGTACGTCCAGGCGGGTAAGGGTGATGGCAGGTGCGGTCATGATTCAGG
Source organism: Pseudomonas chlororaphis (assembly GCA_001023535.1). NCBI lineage: Bacteria > Pseudomonadati > Pseudomonadota > Gammaproteobacteria > Pseudomonadales > Pseudomonadaceae > Pseudomonas > Pseudomonas chlororaphis. The sequence continues at coordinate 597,065 of CP011020.1, read as the reverse complement.
CAGACTCCTTTCTTCTGCACGAAAAAAGCAAAACCCCGCCACAAGAAGACGGGGTTTTCACGGGCCTCGATGAGTTGAGGCGTTGCCGGACACTACCACAGCTCAATAAATAAACAACCCACAGGCGGCTGCACTGTTTGCGTCAGAAGTAAACTATTGTGGCGAGGGGATTTATCCCCGTTGGGCTGCGAAGCAGCCCCAAAGTGCTCTATCTGGCACACCGAGGCGTCAGGTTTCAGGGCTGCTTCGCACCCCAGCGGGGATAAATCCCCTCGCCACAAATGATTACACTTGGGATTTGCGTCTGGCCGCCTCGGCACAGATCACCCGCCGGCGCGCGTCGTCGGCCGAGCGCCATTCACGGATATCCTCCACATGGCGGAAACAGCCGAGACAGACTTTCTGCTCGTCCAGCTTGCACACGCTGGTGCACGGCGATGGCACGGCAGGGCTGACGTTGCTGTAGAGCGGCTTGGGCGGGCGCGCCGCAGCGGTCTGGCTCACGCTGTCAGAGGCCTTCGAAATCGAGCTTCACCCCAGCCTGCGCCTCGACAATGCGTTCGAGCATCTCACCCAGCTGCTCCTCGCTCTTGTCGCACATCCAGCGCTCGCTTTCCTCGTCGTAGTCGAAGTGGAAGCCGCCGGACACCGCCGCCAGCCACAACTGGCGCAACGGCTCCTGGCGACTGAAGATCAACTGGCTGCCGTTCTCGAACTTCACGGTGAGCACACCGGCGGAGCTTTCCAGGTCGATGTCCAACTCGCTGTCGTCGAACACATCTTCCAGCGTTTGCTGGGTCGCATCGACCAGATCGTGGAAACGGGCTTCAGTCAAACTCATTGCGGCAACCTCGAAAATGTCAGCTCATGCTCAAGCGCCGCAAGATACGGGCGCTGCCTGATGATTGCAAAGGATAACCCATCGACGACCCCCAGCGCCGCCGGACGGGCGCCCCGTTGCATAGGCAAGGCGCCGGGTGGCCGGTATACTCCGGCGCAATTAACGCATTTTCAAGGATTTCGCCATGAAGCGCCTGATCTCTTCCCTTGCTGCGCTCGTCGCGGTTGCCTGCCTTGTAACAGCTTGTGGTCAAAAAGGTCCGCTGTACCTGCCTGACGAGAGCAAGTCCCCTGAAGAGCAGGCCAAGTCGTCGCAGTCCAAGTCCCACGCGCACGACACCCACACCACCACTTACTAAGGGAACGCCATGGACGTTTTTAACTACCGTGGCGGGGAGCTGTTCGCGGAAGGGGTTGCCCTGTCCGCGATCGCCGAGCGCTTTGGCACGCCGACCTACGTTTATTCCCGCGCCCATATCGAAGCCCAGTACCTGGCCTTCGCCGATGCCCTCGCTGGCATGCCGCACCTGGTCTGTTTCGCCGTCAAGGCCAACTCGAACCTGGGCGTGCTCAACGTCCTGGCGCGCCTGGGCGCCGGCTTCGACATCGTTTCCGGTGGCGAACTCGAACGCGTGCTGGCCGCGGGCGGCAGCGCCGACAAGATCGTCTTCTCCGGCGTCGGCAAGACCCGTGAAGACATGCGCCGCGCCCTGGAAGTGGGCGTGCACTGCTTCAACATCGAGTCCACCGACGAGCTGGAGCGCCTGCAAATCGTCGCCGCCGAGCTGGGCGTGCGCGCGCCGATCTCCCTGCGCGTGAACCCGGACGTCGACGCCGGCACCCACCCGTACATTTCCACCGGTCTCAAGGAAAACAAGTTCGGCATCGCCATTGCCGACGCCGAAGACGTCTACGTGCGCGCTGCCCAACTGCCGAACCTGGAAGTGCTGGGCGTCGATTGCCACATCGGCTCGCAGCTGACCACCCTGGAACCCTTCATCGATGCCCTCGACCGCCTGCTGGCGCTGGTCGACCGCCTCGGCGACTGCGGCATCTACCTGCGTCACATCGACCTCGGTGGCGGTGTCGGCGTGCGCTATCGCGACGAACAACCGCCGCAGGTGGCCGAGTACATCAAAACCGTGCGTGAACGCCTCGAAGGGCGTGACCTGGCGCTGATGTTCGAGCCAGGCCGCTACATCGTCGCCAACGCCGGCGTGCTGCTGACCGAGGTCGAATACCTCAAGCACACCGAGCACAAGGATTTCGCCATCGTCGACGCGGCCATGAACGACCTGATCCGTCCGGCGCTGTACCAGGCCTGGATGGACGTGACCGCCGTGCGCCCGCGCGATGGCGCGACCCGCAACTACGATATCGTCGGGCCGATCTGCGAGACCGGTGATTTCCTGGCCAAGGGTCGGGAACTGGCGCTGGAAGAAGGCGACCTGCTGGCCGTGCATTCGGCCGGTGCCTACGGTTTTGTCATGAGCTCCAACTACAACACCCGCGGCCGCTGCGCCGAGGTGCTGGTGGACGGTGACCAGGCTTTCGAAGTGCGTCGCCGCGAGACGGTAGCCGAGTTGTTTGCCGGCGAAAGCCTGCTGCCGGAGTAAAACCATGCTGCTGCGTTTTACCAAGATGCACGGCCTGGGCAATGACTTCATGGTCCTCGACCTGGTCAGCCAGCACGCGCACATTCTGCCCAAGCACGCCAAGCTCTGGGGTGACCGGCACACCGGCATCGGCTTCGACCAGTTGCTGATCGTCGAGGCGCCGAACAACCCGGACGTGGACTTCCGCTATCGGATCTTCAACGCCGACGGTTCGGAAGTGGAGCAATGCGGCAATGGCGCGCGCTGCTTCGCCCGCTTCGTGCTGGACAAGCGCCTGACCGCCAAGCGACAGATCCGCGTCGAGACCAAGAGCGGCATCATCGAGCTGGATGTGCGCAACGACGGCCAGATCAGCGTCAACATGGGCGCCCCGCGCCTGGTGCCGGCGGACATTCCGTTCAAGGCACCCGCCCAGGCGCTGAGTTACCAGGTCGATGTCGAAGGCACCCCGGTGGAACTGGCCGCGGTGTCCATGGGCAACCCCCATGCCGTGTTGCGCGTGAGCGATATCAACAGCGCGCCGGTGCATGAGCTGGGACCGAAAATCGAACACCACCCACGCTTTCCAGCACGGGTGAACGTCGGTTTCCTGCAAGTCATCGACCGTCACCGCGCGCAGTTGCGCGTGTGGGAGCGCGGCGTCGGGGAAACCCAGGCTTGCGGCACCGGAGCCTGTGCGGCCGCAGTTGCGGCGATCAGCCAGGGGTGGATGGATTCGCCTTTGCTGATCGACCTGCCTGGCGGGCGCCTGTCCATCGAATGGGCAGGCCCTGGCCAACCGGTGATCATGACCGGCCCGGCAGTGCGCGTATACGAAGGACAAGTTCGTCTTTGAGTGAGCCAACCCCATGACCGACAAGCCACAGGTTCCAGCGACGCCGCCCGACGACACTCCGAGCCCGCTTCCAGAAGCCGCGGCCGTGGCCGCCTACCTGGAGGCCCACCCGGACTTCTTCGTCGGGCACGAAGAATTGCTGGCAACGATGCGCATCCCTCACCGGCGCGGCGACACCGTGTCGCTGGTGGAGCACCAGATGAAGATCCTGCGTGAGCGCAACATTGAAATGCGCCACCGCCTGTCCCACCTGATGGACGTGGCACGGGACAACGACCGGCTCTTCGACAAGACCCGTCGGCTGATCCTGGCGCTGATGGACGCCAGCACCCTCGAAGACCTGGTCATGAGCGTCGAAGACAGCCTGCGCCAGGATTTCCAGGTGCCCTTCGTCAGCCTGATCCTGTTCGGCGACAACGCCATGCCGGTGGGCCGCTGGGTGACCCACGCCGAAGCGCAGACCGCCATTGGCGGCCTGCTCACGGAGAACAAGAGCGTCAGTGGCAGCCTGCGCGAACATGAACTGGACTTCCTGTTCGGCGAAGAACAACGCAAACAGATCGGCTCCACCGCCGTCGTCGCCATCGCCCACCAGGGCGTGCACGGCGTGCTGGCCATCGCCAGCCGTGACCCGCAGCACTACAAGAGCTCGGTAGGCACGCTGTTTCTGAGCTACATCGCCGAAGTCACCGGCCGCGTGCTGCCTCGGGTCGCCGGTTCGCTGCGCTCGGTACGCTGACCATGGAACGGCAACTGGACGCCTACTGCGAACACCTGCGCAGTGAGCGCCAGGTGTCGCCCCACACGCTGGCAGCCTATCGCCGCGACCTGGAAAAAGTGCTGGGCTGGTGCCAGAAGCAGAACATCGGCAGCTGGTCGGCGCTGGACATCCAACGCCTGCGCAGCCTGGTCGCTCGCCTGCATCAACAGGGGCAATCGTCCCGCAGCCTGGCGCGCCTGCTCTCGGCGGTGCGTGGCCTGTACCAGTACCTCAACCGCGAAGGCCTGTGCGATCACGACCCGGCCACCGGTCTGGCGCCGCCCAAGGGCGAACGCCGACTGCCCAAGACCCTCGACACCGACCGCACCCTGCAATTGCTCGAAGGCGCCGTCGAGGATGACTTCCTGGCGCGGCGGGACCAGGCGATTCTCGAGCTGTTCTATTCTTCCGGCCTCCGGCTCTCGGAGCTGACCGGGCTGAACCTGGACCAACTGGACCTCGCCGACGGCATGGTCCAGGTGCTCGGCAAAGGCAGCAAGACCCGCCTGCTGCCCATCGGCCGCAAGGCCCGCGAGGCGCTGGAACAATGGCTGGCGCTTCGGGCGCTGGCCAATCCCGCCGACGATGCGGTCTTCATCAGCCAGCAGGGGCGGCGCCTCGGCCCGAGGGCGATTCAGCTACGGGTCAAGGCCGCCGGCGAGCGCGAACTGGGCCAGAACCTGCATCCGCACATGCTTCGGCATTCCTTTGCCAGCCATCTGCTGGAGTCCTCCCAGGACTTGCGCGCCGTCCAGGAACTGCTCGGCCACTCGGACATCAAGACCACACAGATCTATACCCACCTGGACTTCCAGCACCTGGCGACGGTCTATGACAGTGCCCACCCCAGGGCCAAACGCATCAAGGGCGACGAATCATGACCATCAAGCTCATCACTTTCGACCTGGACGACACCCTGTGGGACACCGCCCCGGTGATCGCCAGCGCCGAGGCCGTCCTGCGCCAATGGCTGACCGATAACGCACCGAACCTGGGCGGCTTGCCAGTGGAGCATCTGTTCTCGATTCGCGAGCAGGTGTTGCGCGAAGAACCCGGCCTGAAGCATCGCATCAGTGCGTTGCGCCGGCGCGTGCTGTTCCGTGCGTTGCAGGAAGCCGGCTATGACCAGTGGCAAGCGTCGGAGCTGGCGGACCAGGGGTTCGAGGCGTTCCTGCATGCCCGCCATCAGTTGGAGATCTTTCCCGAGGTACAGCCCACCCTGGAAATCCTCGCCAATCAGTTCAGCCTGGGCGTGGTCACCAACGGCAACGCCGACGTGCGCCGCCTGGGGCTGGCCGATTATTTCAAGTTTGCCTTGTGCGCCGAGGACATCGGCATCGCCAAACCCGACGCCCGATTGTTCCACGAAGCCCTGCACCGCGGCGGTGCCACGCCCCAGACCGCCGTGCACATCGGTGACCACCCCGGCGACGACATCGCCGGTGCCCAGCAAGCCGGCCTGCGGGCGGTGTGGTTCAACCCGACGGGCAAGGCCTGGGATGCCGAACATGCGCCAGATGCGGAGATTCGCAGCCTGACCGAACTGCCGAGGTTACTGGCCGGGTGGCATAGCCAACCCTGAACCCTGCCTCACAGCCGCCAAACCCTCTGTGGGAGCGGCTGTGTCCCGCAGCTCCCCGCCTGGCAAAGAAATCTGTGGGAGCGAGCTTGCTCGCGATGACGGCGGCACGTCCAACATCAATCCCAACAGACCCATCGCTATCGCGAGCAAGCTCGCTCCCACAGGGACTGCGTCTGGCCCGGAATAGAATCGCCCCCATGAAAAAGCCCGCAGCGACGGCGGGCTTTTTCAGCAAGCAAGAAGCAGAACTCAAATAGGGCGGCTGCCGTATTTGTTGTCGGGTTTCTTGGGCGGGTCGGCGACCACGTTGGCTTCCACTTCCTGCACCTTTCCACCCCGGGCCAGGAACTCTTCCATGGCCTTGGCGAGTGCGTCACGCTCCTTGTTCTTGGCCTCTACGCTCGGCAACTCGTCGACCGACACCGCTGCCTTGGCCTTGCCTTTGGCGGTGGGAGCCGGGACATCGGCACCATCGTCATCGGCAACGTCTTCAGCTGCCGCCTCCAGGCCTTCTTCGGTCTCGTCTTCGTCGCCTACTTCGAGGTCGTCGTTTTCCAGATCATCGTCGCTCATGTTCTACCTCATGACTTGCGAAAAGCAGATTAGTTATAGCCCAGCTTCGCCATCTGTTCGAAGGCTGCCAGAAAAAATTCAACATCCGCCGTCAACCAGCGGTCATGCCCCTTCACCGTATAGCGTGGCGAGGACTTTACGAGCACCGCCATGATCACGGTGCTCGCCCAGATAAACACCTTGCCAGGTCCCCAACGCCAGCCGTCCAGCCGTCACCGGCAGGGTCAGCTGACAACCGAGCACGCTCGCCTTGAAGTGCGCCGGGAGGTCGTCCAGGCCTTCGTCGTTGTGCTCGTAATCGGCGGTTCCTTGTGGGATCAGCCGATTGAAAAATCGTTCGAAGTCTCGACGTACCGCCGGATCGGCGTTCTCGTTGATCGTCAACGAAGCCGAGGTGTGCTGCAGCCACAGATGCAACAGACCGACACGGCACGCCCGGAGTTCAGGCAGGCCGGCGAGCAACTCGTCCGTCACCAGATGAAAGCCCCGGGGCCGTGCCCGCAGGGTAATCAGCGTCTGTTGCCACATACACTTCTCCGCACGCTCGGCGCGCATTCTAGCGCGCTCTGAAAAAAAACAAAGGGCCTAATATTCTTGCCTCCATGTAAGCCTTTGGCGGCAGAAAAGCCCATGTCGCCTATACAACAAAAGGCGTCGGAAAAACCGGCCTGCCTTATGGGCAGTGACAAATTCCAGGCAAAAAAATGCCCGGCGAACCGGGCAATTTTTAACGCGTGCACTTACAGGTTGTAGCCACGCTCGTTGTGTTGCGCCAGGTCCAGGCCCACCGCCTCTTCTTCCTCGGAGACACGCAGACCCATGACAGCGTCCAGCACCTTGAGGATGATGAAAGTGACGATCGCGGTGTAGATCACCGTGAAGCCCACGCCTTTGACTTGAATCCATACTTGTGCGGCGATGTCGGTCACGGTGCCGAAGCCACCCAGGGCCGGGGCCGCGAACACGCCGGTGAGGATCGCGCCGAGGATACCGCCGATGCCGTGCACGCCGAAGGCGTCCAGGGAGTCGTCGTAGCCAAGCTTGCGCTTGAGGGTGGTGGCGCAGAAGAAGCACACCACGCCCGCCGCCAGGCCGATGACCAGGGCGCCCATCGGGCCCACGGTGCCGGCCGCCGGCGTGATGGCCACCAGGCCCGCGACCACGCCCGAGGCGATGCCCAGCGCGCTTGGCTTGCCGTGGGTGATCCACTCGGCAAACATCCAGCCCAGTGCTGCCGCAGCGGTGGCGATCTGAGTCACCAGCATCGCCATGCCGGCGGTGCCATTGGCGGCGACGGCGGAACCGGCGTTAAAGCCGAACCAACCGACCCACAGCATGGCCGCGCCCATCAGGGTGTAGCCCAGGTTATGCGGTGCCATCGGCGTGGTCGGGAAGCCCTTGCGCTTGCCCAGTACCAGGCACGCCACCAGGCCCGCGATACCGGCGTTGATGTGCACCACGGTGCCGCCGGCGAAGTCCAGCACGCCCCAGTCCCACAACAGGCCGCCGTTACCGGACCAGACCATGTGCGCGATCGGCGCGTAGACCAGGGTGAACCAGATGCCCATGAAGACCAGCATGGCGGAGAACTTCATGCGCTCGGCAAAGGCACCGACGATCAGGGCTGGGGTGATGATGGCGAACGTCATCTGGAAGGTGATGAACACCGCTTCCGGGAACAGTGCCGTTGGACCGGTGATGCTCGCCGGGGTCACGCCCGCCAGGAACGCCTTGCCCAGGCCGCCGATGAAGGAATTGAAATTGACGACGCCCTGCTCCATGCCGGTGGTGTCGAACGCGATGCTGTAGCCATAGATGACCCACAACACACTGATCAGACCGGTAATGGCAAAGCACTGCATCATCACGGAAAGAAGGTTTTTCGACCGGACCATGCCGCCATAGAACAGCGCCAGGCCGGGAATGGTCATGAACAGAACAAGAATGGTGGCCGTCAGCATCCAGGCGGTGTCGCCGGAGTTGAGGACGGGGGCTGCCGCTTCTTCCGCCATGGCCAGGCCAGGCATTACGAAGGACAACAGGGCTCCTAGCCCTGCGAATTTACGCAGAGTCATATTGTTTTCTCCTGGGGCGTTGGGTTTGGCGGCTTAGATGGCGTCGGTATCGGTTTCGCCGGTACGGATGCGAATAGCCTGTTCCAGATTGACCACGAAGATCTTTCCGTCACCGATCTTGCCGGTGTTGGCGGCCTTGGTGATCGCTTCGATCACACGGTCCAGATCCTTGTCGTCAATGGCGACATCGATCTTCACCTTGGGCAGGAAATCGACCACGTATTCCGCGCCGCGATACAGCTCGGTGTGACCTTTCTGCCGCCCGAAGCCTTTGACCTCAGTAACGGTAATGCCCTGCACGCCGATCTCGGACAACGACTCGCGCACGTCGTCCAACTTGAACGGCTTGATGATGGCAGTGACTAGCTTCATGAAACTCTCTCCCGAATTGGTGGACTTGCCCCAGGAAAACAAACCCGACTCAAGTCTAAGCGCAGTGCCTGGCTTTGTAACGCGTCGTCGGCCCAAGTTGCCCGACAGGTGCCAGCTAACCGATCCTGGCGAAGCTCCCCGCTTCGCCTGCTGCACTGCATTCGTCACAGCGACTGCATCAGTGCATGGGTCATCAGCCTCTAAGCAGAAACCTTGCCATCTGTGCCCAAACCCTCTGATTTCAATCCCTTACCCCTCGCCTGCGCTTGCATCACGTGACGAACCGCGGCGATACGCACAACAACAGTGCGAAGGCGCCCGCCCGCGTGCGCGAAAAGCGTGCATCCCAGGCTACGGGAATTGACTATAGACACTGCGTGGTACACTGCCCGCCATCGTTTTCAGGACACTTGCCATGCTTGCGCCAAAAGACCTCCTCGACGCCCTGAGCGGCCATGCCGCCCGCCTCATGAGCGGTGACACGCCGTTGCCCAAGAGCGAAATCGAAAGCCAGCTCAAGGCCTTGCTGCAAAACGGGTTCAGCAAGCTGGACCTGGTGAGCCGGGAGGAATTCGACAGTCAGATGGTGGTGCTGGCCCGCACCCGGGCGCGCCTGGAAAGCCTGGAGGCGAAGGTCGCGGAGCTGGAAGCGCGACTGACGCCGACCGCGGAGTAAACCGCCAGGAGCCACGCCCCGGCGCGCATGCATCGGGGATTAGAGACGAAAGCGGCTGACCAGCGTATTGAATGACAGCGCCAGGCCGGACAGCGCCTGGCTCGACGCATTGGTCTGGTTCGCCCCCGCCGCGGTCTGGGTCGAGAGATCCTGGATGTTCACCAGGTTGCGGTCCACCTCACGGGCCACATGGGCCTGCTCCTCGGACGCCGTGGCGATGACCAGGTTACGGTCGTTGATCTGCGCGATCCCATCGGCGATCTGCTCCAACGCCTGGCCAGTGGCCCGGGCCAGGCCCTGGGTCTGGGTGACCAGCGCCTGGCTCTTGCCCATGGCATCGACCGCGCCGTCGGCTCGGTCCTGCACCGCGAGGATCATGCCCTCGATCTCACCGGTAGACGCCTGGGTGCGCGCCGCCAGGGCGCGAACCTCGTCGGCAACCACAGCAAAGCCACGCCCCTGTTCCCCGGCCCGGGCCGCCTCGATGGCCGCGTTGAGGGCCAACAAATTGGTCTGCTCGGCGATCCCCCGGATCACGTCCAATACCTTGCCGATATCACGCACTTGTACCGCCAGGTCTCGGACCAGCCCGGTGGACGAGGTGATTTCCTGGGTCGCATGATCGATCGCCTGCACCGCGCTGCGCGCCTGGTCACGTCCGCTGCTGGCCTGGGCACTGGTCGCTTGGGACGCCTGGGAAGTGGACACGGCATTGCGGGCGACTTCCTCCACCGCTGACGTCATCTCGGTCACGGCGGTGGCCGCCTGTTGGATTTCATCGTTCTGCCGGATCAAGGCGCGACTGCCGTCGTCAGTGACCGCCGTCAATTCCTCGGCCGCGGAGGCCAACTGGTCCGAAGCACTGGCGATCTGCTGGAGCGTGGTCTTCAGGCTGGCCTGCATGTCGCCCAGGGCCGCAAGCAACTGGCCGGCCTCGTCACGGCGACGACGGGTGATGTGCTGGGTCAGGTCGCCTTGGGCGATGCGCTCGGCACAGTCGAGTGCGACGGCAATCGGCTGGCTGATCACGCGGCTGATGAACATCCCCAGCAACAGCGCAGCGACAAACGCGATGGCGATGCCGCTGTACAGGATCGTCCGGGCCGACACCTCCTGGCGGGCGGCGTCCTGGGCGCTTTCGCTGATCTGGCGATCATTGGAGTCGATCATGATGGTCAACTGGTCCATTACCTTGCGGTAGGTTTTCTGCAAGTCGCCCAGCAGCAGGGCACGCCCGTTCTCCAGGTCGCCGGCCGCCATCATCGCCACGTATCGTTGCACCATGGCCTGGTAGACCGGCCAATCGCGGGCCACCTGGTCGCCGGCCAGGCGCTCGTCCTCGGCCAGGCGACCTTTGCGGTACTCGGCGAATGCCTGTTCGCTGGCCAACTGATTGGCTTTCATCGAGGCCAGGAATTCATCCTTCATGCTTTGCGGGGCATTGCCGGCGGTGGCGACATACAGGCGGTACATGTCACGCGTCTGGCCAACGGCCTTGGTCTTGGTCTGCGCCGTATTGGCGACCGACACCAGGTTGGTGTTGAACACGGTCTGCAAGCGCGCGGACAACGTGGCGACGCCGCTGACGCCCAGCATGCCCACGGCCAGAGTGATGAACGCACACAGGACGAACGAGGTGATCAGCTTGGTCGAGAATTTCGCGTCATTGATCCAGTTCATCGGGGTCTCATGGAGCGCCCTTGAGCGCCCCGTCAGGTGGGTAATCCCCTGCCCCGGGTCACGCCAGGCAAGGAGCTAATGGCTCTTTGCCATTTTCGAAAAATGTTACAGCCCGTAAAAGATTGCCAACAATGGACGGCGGCGCATGAGCGTATGGATTTTTCAACGATCACGCGGCCACCCCGCATCGATGCCCGGGCACTCCAAGGGCGCGTCGCGATGCCTGGCGCAGTCATCGTCCTGCAACATCCCGCCAAGATTTGCGCCTTCAACGGTCGCGCTTGAACGCCATTGCGCGACTAACCTTCAGGGGCCGCAGGATGCGGCTTCCCTATTCACTCAAGGAACGATTCATGTCGCTTGCCATCGTCCACAGCCGCGCCCAGGTGGGGGTGGAGGCTCCCGCCGTTACCGTTGAAGTTCACTTGGCCAATGGCCTGCCGTCGCTGACGATGGTCGGCCTGCCCGAAGCGGCGGTGAAGGAAAGCAAGGACCGGGTCCGTAGCGCGATCATCAATTCGGGGCTCAATTTCCCGGCGCGGCGCATCACCCTCAACCTGGCCCCGGCAGACCTGCCCAAGGACGGCGGGCGCTTCGATCTGGCCATTGCCCTGGGCATCCTGGCGGCCAGCGTGCAAGTGCCGACGCTGACCCTGGACGACGTGGAATGCCTTGGCGAACTGGCGCTGTCCGGCGCGGTGCGTCCGGTGCGCGGGGTGCTGCCCGCGGCGCTGGCGGCGCGCACGGCCGGGCGCACGCTGATGGTGCCCCGGGCGAACGCCGAGGAAGCCTGCCTCGCCTCAGGATTGAAGGTGATCGCGGTGGATCATCTGCTCGAAGCCGTGGCCCACTTCAACGGCCACACCCCGGTGCCGCCCTATGTGTCCAACGGCCTGCTTTGCGCCAGCAAGCCTTACCCCGACCTGAATGAAGTACAAGGCCAGGTCGGGGCCAAGCGGGCCCTGCTGATTGCCGCCGCCGGGGCGCACAACCTGCTGTTCAGCGGGCCACCGGGCACCGGCAAGACCCTGCTCGCCAGTCGGCTGCCAGGCTTGCTGCCGCCCCTGGCCGAGAGCGAGGCCCTGGAAGTCGCGGCCATCCAGTCGGTGGCCAGTTGCGTGCCGCTGAGCCACTGGCCGCAGCGCCCGTTTCGCCAGCCCCATCACTCCGCCTCCGGCCCGGCGCTGGTGGGTGGCGGATCCAAGCCACAACCCGGGGAAATCACCCTCGCCCACCACGGCGTGCTGTTTCTCGATGAATGATTCGTTTCGCTTTTTTGCATTTGTTGTCAGCCATCGGAGCCCTTGAGTTGAGAGGCTCTCCGGTGGAGTGCGCTGAAAAATTATCAAAATCCATAGTTGTCAGTTTGGACAATGTAAGTGATGACAAAAAAACTAGCAGTCATGAAATATGCCACTACAAAACCGAGAAAATAACGGCAGCTAAAACATCAAACCAAACAAAAAAACACGAACAGAAATACAGTCACAAAATCATAATTACAAAAATAACTAGATGTATATATTTTAACCTTTATAAAGAAAGGTCAATGGTATTTTAATATTCACTAGGGGGTTGAAAAAAAAGCTTTCTATGGATAGCCTCTGCTGCATCTAAGACAGCGAAACGTATATGCCCGCCCTTATACAACGAATTGATTGCTACCAAGAATTTCCTTTTGAAAGTATTCCAATTTCAATCGTAGAGACTGTCCTAAGAAAAATCGAAGGGTGTGGCGACGAGAGGTTTTATGGCGAAGCGCAGAGGACCTTGAAGTTATTTGAATGCTTCCTTCAAATAACTATGAATAAACTTGATTCGCAAAATCTCAAAACGTCCGAACTATTAAGTTTGAGCAGACAATTTCAAGGCGCTCTTTGGTCAGAGCAGTTTGTTCTTTATCATTCATCCCGCCGTTCTCGATACAGCAGGATATGGCGATATATCTGCTTGCTAATCACGTCGCCCAATTCGCAGCTAACATTCGGGCAACACCGAGACGATAAGCTCTCATACAAGAATAAAATCAAAGCCATTCAAGAGTTTGAAAGCTTGGATTTAGATGCCAGAGCTTTATGGTACTGGTCTGGATGGAAGGCTTATAACCTAAATGGACAAGAGCGATACGTTCCACTACGCGGTCTCTACAAAAGCTATGGATATGAGTTCAGCGCAGCTTTTTACCAAACCTACGCATCGGTACTTCAAAATATTCGCTCAGTACGAATAAACGGAGTTAAAGAGCTAATAGACTTTATGGCTGATAATGTTCATAAGTTTGATGCCGAAAATTTGAAAATCGCTAAAAAATCTAAAGAGTTTTGGACGGAGTTTCGTAGCCACTACTTTACAAGTAGATTTGCAAATGGGCAAGGAGCGAAGTTATTTACTATTAGTAATGGATGGTTGTACTCAATTGTCCCGTTTAGCGAAAAATTGGCACAGTCCAATCTTATCGCCCGCCCTACTGGTGGCATGCCCGACGGCACCCCTACATTCAGGGGAGCACACACCCCTAACCAACGGCAGGGCAAAAATGGCGACCAAGAAAATATAAAGCTGACATTCCCAGTTCCTCTAAGTGTAACGGACGACGAGGCTATGGAAATAATTTTTGGGCGAGTTCAACATGACTTAGATCTCGTAAAGAAATGGGCCCGCTCAAAGATTGAATGCGTAAAAAAACGTCTTGCAGATCTCAATTCATCCCATGCTGATCAACTCCATTTAACAGCAGGTTTCGATAACGCGTTATTCTTAAAGAACTGTTATTCAATCTACGAAAAAATCGGATTCAAGACGGGTAATGACTGTAGATTGCTATTTCTATATGGCGCCCCATTATCGGAGGTAGCCCAAGCACTAGCTTTACCAACTACGAATACCGTGGTGCCTTTCGCTTACGCTTTGGTAGCTCACCATAGTGAAATTACCTCTGAATTCCTAAATGGCTGCGATCTATATGATAAGCATGGGATATTCTGTGGCGTTATCGAAACTGATGCAGGCCATTATCTAGTAAGCAACAAGTACCGAAAAGGTTCAGAGTTAGCAGAGCAAAAAATCTTGTTAACGGACGAGACGCACAGCATCGTTCAGACATTGATAGCGATAACTGAACCCGCCCGTCAGTACTTAAGGAATATTGGGGACCCAAATTGGCGCAGACTGTTTCTTAGCACAGGCAAAGGATTTGGGTACCCTAAAAAGCTAAAGAGCTTAACAATTGCAAAACCTCACAGAATCGAATTCGCCCAAGAGCTGGTAGATTTAGGAGCAATACCCGAAGCAGCTGAGACCCTAAGCCAGCACTGTACACTTACAGCTGTTAGAGCCTTAGGTGGTGTTGCAAAATACATTGAAACAGAAAGCTTGGTTGCCGCTAGTAAGGCGCTAGGCCATACCCGCTTTGACTACGTTCTTCTCAAAAGATACATTCCTAAACCATTACTGGACTTCTTCAGTAACAGATGGATAAGAATTTTCCACCAAGGGTTCATCTTGGAAGCAATGAACGATAGCCCTTATGCGTTGGCTGCAACCGATTTCAACTCAATCGAAGAAATGCACATTTTTCTCAATAATCACGCACTTAAAATCAAGAAGACGGCTGTCGATGCACCAACGCAAGACACTACCTCTCAAAAGAAAGAAATTGTTTTCTGCATTGATGAGACCGTGTTGAGAGAAATGATAAAACTTGAAGAAAAATCGGACACCATCTTGACGAATGCAAAAGAGAATTACTGGTCGAAAATTTCTAGAAAGTTATTAAGTTACATAGAATCTGATGAATGCACACGTCCTGATTTCCAGGATATGCTCAAAGCGGTGAAGAACTCACATGCAAATCGTGAGTCGGTACAATGACTATACATTATCTCCCTGTCGAATTAAGTTTTTTGGAACCCCAAGTTGAAGAGTCGCTACTCGGGGGATTCGATCTATTGAAATCTAAATATGATGCAAAAGCTTGGGAAATAGAAGGCCTATGTGAGCCTGTTAACTTTGAAATTATTTTGGGTGACAACTCTAAGCTAAGTGACAATAAGAATTCTTTACTTAGAAACCAGATTAAAGGTTGGATAGCGATCCAAGCTTCAGGCTACATTAAACTCGGCGGAGCGACTAAGGCGCAAAAACTAAAAAGAATCCGAATCATTTTAGCGATTACGGATTTTCTGCTGGCCAGTCAATACGCTTCTAGAATAAGACAATATGGCCTTAGCACTATTAATGAGCAAATAATCAGGACACTATTGATTCAAATAACAGAAAACCGTGAGACCACGAGCCGTTTTTACGACTGGCCAAATAAGCTAGAGCAATACATTAAGCACGAACTATTAGAAAGCAAGCAATTTTCCTTGGCCGGAAATCACACTGCGCTAACCGATGCGCAGTGTGAGGCTGCAAAGGCCGCGATTCTCAAACAGTCAGGGCAAAGCTTAAAGACGGCCATCCGCGCCCCAGCAAAGGTATACAAGCATGTGGTACAAAAGATTTACTCTAATACTTTGCTTGGTAACCGCACATACATTATCCCTGAAAAGTTTTGCTTCAGTGGCGATTCAGATAACAACTGTAAACCACAGATGAAAATAGCGCCGGTGCGGAGCAGGCACGAGAAGACAATAAAGCAAATCTACTCGCTGCACACTTCGTGCATGGAGTCGCTGATTCATCTTGAAAAACTAAATTTTCAAGCACCAGACCCTTCGACATTTGATTGTTTAAAAGAATTCTCTGCAAAGTTTTTTAACCTTCCTGAACCTGACATCTACAGGTCAATACCTGTTCATGTAGGGTTTAAAGCATTCAGAAGCTCGGTTGAATACGTTTTAAGTTATGGAAGTGATTTGCTACTGGCATGTGCGAACGTCTATCAACAAGCCCGTCTTGAAAACTTAAGCTTAGTAAATTTTGTTAAAAAAAATGGTGTGAAGCACTTGCTACCAGCAACATTAAGTTCGCTGAGCTGTACTACTTGGTCAAAAACGATAAAGCAAGATGCACAGCCTGAGGACTTTGGCCGCTTAGGCCTACACGACTATTTACAAATCTTTTACGGGGCAGCCCAGATTATTTTTGGCGCTCTTTCAGCCCGACGCCAAGAGGAGCTTATGAAATGTACCCCAAGGGAAGTTGACTCGGACACCCAAATGTTGGGGTTTTATGTAGGAAAATCAGGCCTTGGTGATACTAGAGAATATACGGAGCGTCCTATTCCAAGTCTTTGTGTAGGTATCAGTAACCAAATATCCGAATTCCACAAAAGAATTTATCAAAACGATGAAGCTCGTCATGGGATTTTTGCTATCCCATCTCATCGTGAAGCATCCCTTGGATCAGTGAATCATACAAGCTACAACAAGGTTCTTAACATTGCATGCGATTACTTCCAAATATTTTGCGAAAAAACACACCAAAAATACAATCTTCGCCAGCACCAGCTTCGCCGTTTATTCGCGCAAGCTTTTTATTGGTCTGCGTTCGGTGACCTTGACGTTTTAAGATGGTTTTTAGCACATACAGACAAAGCTCATGTATATCGTTATATAACTGAGCATGTACCAGGTGCGGTTTTAACAACCATTAAGGCTGAATTTACAGCGGAGTTTTTATGTCGTGGAAACAAGACATTTTCTGATCTTGAGAAAACTGTAGTCGACCATTTTGGAACAGCATCTTTTAGCATTTTAGACCGAGAGGAATTTGAGTCCTATCTTGCGCATCTAATCAACACTTGCAAGGTTACTATTGAGCCTGATTTCTTTGAAGGGCGCAATGGAGAACCAGTTAAGTTTAAATTTGAGGTACTGTATGTCTAGCGAAACAAAAGCAAGGAAAAAGTCGATGCAGTTGTCTTCATTCCTTCAGTCGATCTTAGTTACTCAGCCTTCGCAGCATGAATGTTTACTCTTAATAAAACTCCTTAAATCACAAGGCGCAATGGCTGCTATGACATGGCCATCACAAGATATGCAACCTATATCCCTGAATGCTCTAAAATCAGCTTCGGGAGAGTGCTTTGTCGAGGGATTCCACAAACTTGATAAATTGAGAATACAAGCTCTGCGTCATTTAAAAGAAGTTTCTGCTCCCATTGGACGCAATGATAGTCGGAACAAAATTGGACTTCTCAATAAGATCGAGCAGCTAGAGTCAGAAAAGCAGCTGGTCGAGGGGAACCTTTTAGTGGTGACTCATGCGTTGCAATTAAGTCTGAATCTGTGCGAGAAATATGTGCGCCTCGTAAATCATCCTGAACGTGCAGAGACCTTCAAAGCTGAGCGTTTGGAGATTCTTCAAATGCTATCTTACTCTCAAAACAGGCAGTAAAGATGGGTAAGCTATATTGCCTTACTGAGGAAACCTTTAGGCTTCCTTTTGCTACCGCAAATAAAGGAAGCTTGGTTTTTGTCGATGCTGAAAACATTCCTAAAATGTTTTGGCCCGATGGAAGTTGGAACACACCAGCCAACCTATATATGCTCAAACTATTTCATGGCGGTTACTCTCGGCTAACTGACGGCGGAACTCTAACAACTTATGCAAACCAATTAGGACATATAATTCGTTATGTATATCTGAATGGAATAGAGCTTCACAAGCTTACGGATAACCGTTTCACTGCGTTTATTCGTTCGCTACGTGCAGAGAAAATGTTGAATGATAAGACTGTATCCAAGAGAAATGAAGACACAATAATTGCCATTGGCAGGCGTACGTTAGAATTTCTTTCATTTGTAGGTATGTTATACGACGGATCAAGTGGCGTTGGTCCTAATGAAAGAATTAAAGCAGAAAAGCGTGAAGTAAAAGTCAGTCAATCAACCAGTAGTTATGGAACTGTATCGACCTCAATACATCATTACTGGCACCATAATTCATTCCCGGAACCCAGCGGCCCAAAAAAGCGCAATGCCATTTCCACCGCAGACATCAAACGTCTTAAAGGTGTGGTTAGTCGAATTTCTCCGAACTCTCATATAAAAAAACGTAGATATGTGATGCTACTTCTCCTAGAGATAACAGGGGGGCGGCGGAGTGAAGTATGCGCTCTAACGGTACGCTCAGTCCTAGCAGCTCTGGAAATGGATGAACCGTTCTTGTTAATGGAGTCGATCAAGCAAGGTGGGAACAAAAAATCTGCACGTCTGATTCCAGTAACTCGCGTGGATCTTTTATTCATTGCCGAATACATAAATAGCAATCGTTCTATCGTGGTCCATAACACATGTGGAAAAATAAAAGACCATGGATATGTTCTGATTAATCACCGTTCAGGCCAACAATTAAAACCAAACACTCTGACACAAGAAGTCAGGGCGTTCCGGATCGCGGCAGGTATTCCTGGCCGAGCGCATCCACATATGTTTCGTCACCGCTTTATCACAAAGCTGTTCGTATCATTCATTACCAGCCAAGAAGTTCTTGATAAAGAGGACTTCAGGTCTAGAATTCTTAATGTCGAGTACTACAAAAGGAAAATCTTAGAATTCACGGGCCAGAAACATGTTAAAAGTCTCGACCACTACATCGACCTAGCTTTTGACGAGTACTTTGACGTAGAGCGTGTGAACAAAAAGATCAGGGAGACTCTTGATCTAGAAGCTATAAAAAGGGCCTTGGAGCTTTTGAAATTAGAAGTCGAAAGTGGGATCGAACCCCACGATATCCAATCAAGAATTGGCGAAATGCTTTCCCAAAATGACTAAATAAACTCTTTTTCCACGTCTCCATCGATCTGATTACAGTGCGATGGAGATGGTAAGACAAAGCATTTTAGCGTTTATGCGTCGGAGCTGGTATCCGCGCTACCGATGGTGCTCAACCAGAAATAAACCCCATTCAAGATAGCGGCCAACGCCCCCAAGAGGGCTGCTTTCGTATTCAGCATTGCTGCTGCGGTAGTGATTGCGGCAAATTGCTTCGGATCGTAGCCAATTGCCATGGTCAACTCCTCTTGCATAGATGCCGAAAGATGCCAAAGGACCGTAGAAAAAATTGCGATTAGGATACTGAATATTATCAGAGCGGTTTTTACAGTTGAACTCACCAGCGGGTTGTCTTTCCACACGTTCTGAATCAGATATGCTGCGGCAGATGGAACACGCAGCATAGCAGCCAAGATTTTTTACAGTCTTCGCATAAAGCACCAATCCTTTCAACGATTATATGACGAAAATAGCCACTCAAAGGTAGTCAACGGCTGGGAGGGGCCAATTCTTGAGCGTTCGAGATTATCTTTTTCTCCTTTCTCCTTTCTCCAATTCCTAGGCTCGCTAAGGCATCGCTTGGCACGACTGCCCCGTTTCGCTAACGCAAGATCGGAGACTATACCCAGGGTAGGACTATTCATAGTTTCTGCCGGAGCTGCGCTGGCAGGAATCGCCATACACATCGGATGCGAAATCGCACTCCACTTAACCACCTGGTTGCGTAGGTACTCACCACACGTTTGCATTACTTGACCAGACATTTGCATTCGGTTTGCCCCCCTATTTGCATCGGATCTGACCAGCATGCGTAGCAGCCTCTCTCGCTGAGAGTGCTGCATTACCGCCGACTGCGACCGGCAGAATTCGGCCAAGAGCCGCCCCTCAGAGCTGTCCGTTTTGGGGCGATAGGAACGCGACTGGCTTGCCCAATCTGAATCTAAGCCAAAACGGCCTTCAGCTTGTGGTCGTAGCGGGCGAGTTGAGCGTCGGCTCTTGGCCGTTCATTACTTCTCGAAAAAAAGCATAGGAACGACCGGTAACTGCCAGGCAACGGTAAATAATCTGTTTTTGTACTTTCGCGTCCTTGAGCCGCAACTGCACTCGGGGTTAAAACAGTTGCATCCGTATGACGGCATATTGGTTCCAGCAACCAAGTTTAATGGCCGTTTTATCTACTAGTAAATTAATTTTTGGTATATGGTATTTATGACGCTCTACGATTAGAGGAAAATGGCTCTAATAGTGGGAACTGGTGTTCACAGCAATATTCTAGCCTATTATAGATATTAATGTCTCCAGTTGTGTGCGTTGCCATACACAGATAGATATTCCCTGTTGTCTCCTTAGAAAACACTAACCATTCGCCCGTTATTCGTTTTTCATTACTACGTGTTTCGATTGTGCCCTCAACCAGGTTGTGCACAAGTTTGTCCAGATGTTTCTGTTCTATAACAGAATTTTTTTCTCCCATCGATTTATCCCATATAGTGTTGAAACTTTTCTTAATCTCATTTTGAATATTGTGTACTAAAAAGTGATCAGAAAAATAATGCTGATGCCACAGTGGGTGCAGTGGCGCATGTTTAAATTGAGTGGCTTCTTTTGTATAGCCATCATTACTTAACGTCTCAAGACGCTTGACTTCATCAATGATGTGCGTTGGATCGACTCCACTTAGCTCAAGATTCACGATTAAATCAACAACGAAAATTTCTGAGTAACGATTTGGGATGAGTTCGTCAAGTCCGTACAGCTGAACAAACTCAGTCCTTTGTTCGCCGTCAATATTTATAGTTTCGCCGTTAACAACAACGTCGATGTTTAAGTTGCGAAATTTACTCATTCACATATTCGCCTGAAGTTCGATTGATTTACAAGGTTTTTTGATTTATTCGCTCGGTGTAGTGAGCATTATCATGCTTTCGCTCACTACTTACGCCTGATAAAAACTTTGCTTCTTGAGATTTTTCCGGTGAAATTTGGTATTTTTTCGTCTAGAAATCTTTTAAGCTCTTGTGCGTCTTTTTCAAGTGTAGATGGGCCCAGCATTATTTCGGCAGTTAGCATTTTGGCAAAATCATATTCCATATCGATAAACTGTATATCTGTAGGGCGATCATTATCCATAACTTCTTGACAACAAGTATAGAGCAATGCATCACGTCGCTTTATGACTTGTGATTTAGGTACAGCTTGAACGATAAATCTTATTTCTTGCTGGAACGCCCAGTGCAGGCTTTTAGTTAAGCCGTAACTAGATATGTAGTCTGCATCAAATATTCCGCGGAGATTTTTAAGCATTCGAAGCCTAGGCTCATCTTTGTAGATGATGTCTGACAGAAATTCCATACCTCTTGAGCCGCCACGATGCATCAAAAAAACATAAGCATCTTGATTTTTTTGGTTGGATATAAAGTACTTATTGGAAAGCTTTGGAGTTAAAATATCTGTAGAAACTCCTATTCTTACGGCGAAAGGGGAGTCAACATACATTGTCCATAACGGTACGCTCTCTATAGCGTCTCTGGTCCAACAGCTCGCAAATGTATACGGTGCCTGCGAGGTGGTATCAAGCAAAAAGCCCTCTTCCGCATCGTCAACATTAGCTAGCGAATTTAATCTGATCGTCCCGAATTCAATTATTTTTTTAAAGGTTTCAAAGCTTGTATAATGATAGATTTTTTGCATATAAACTCGATTTGTTATTGAGTCTTAATGTAGGTAGATAAAATGTTGCATAATCATCCAAGCGGTTGTTACGTGTTATATTTTTTATTATACTGGCTACTCTTGTCCAGACGAGAGCTTTCAGCGTTCCGATTACTGTGCCCACCGAAGCCAATACCTAGGGGCCTAAACATGCGCTTTTCTCGCCTGAATCTGACCTACTCTATGACCTATGAAACTCGCTTACGATTCTAATTACGCCCTCAACGATCGTTTTCGCCATTCCTCTGGAAACTTCTAGCTCCTCCTTCGAATGGACAATGCCATTCCTAAGCTGAATCCAGTCTTGAAGGTTTGGTAGCGCTTGTCCACTGATCAGCCCGCGATTAACCGCAATTTTTATCATCCCAATCAGAGACAGGTGGGGCTTCAAAGCAGTTTCCTCATCTCCGATCCGCATAACTTTTCGCAGCTCGCCTTCAAGGTACGTGATGGCGGAAACTATAGCTGCGCGGTATGCCTTAACTCTAAAAAGCCGACGCGCCTCGTCTAACTGGGAATCACCGTCGGAGGGAAGCGCCCGTTCGAGAGCGATGACTAGGTTGCGAGCAAAATCCTCTGATTGAGAGGTTAAAAGATCGGGGCGGTAGATCGCTATCACCCCTTCTAATGCGGTGGGTAATTGCTGCCCTTCTCTCATGACCACTATCAGCGTGAGCGGCCTTCCCTCACGCCTCCTAGACGCAGCACGGTTAAGCGCCATTTTTAGCTCAACTATTGTCCAGTTAGACGATAGATCAATGACCATGGCAATTGATCTATCAATCAGCGCATCAAGCTTGGCGATGATCATATCACCAGGCGAAATCACGCCATCCGCCGTTATCGGGACGAGGTTAATATCCTCAAGAGCAGGGAAGACTTGATCTTTATAGAACGGTAAAACATCTAACGGTAACGAAAAGAAGCAAAGCCGTGAGGACGCTGACCTCGGCAGCGACAGCTCCTGCATTGCCCTCTCCTCGGTCGCTTTCATAACCGTAAAGGCTTTGTCTCTCAAAAGCTCCCGAAGCTCATCGAATGCGGCGGCAAGGATCTCCCCGTATTTGTCTCGGGTACCTGGCAGGTTTATCACCTTCACCCCACGACGCTCGAATCGGGAGACATCGGATTGATTCGCGCCAACAACGATGGTGTAGGCAAATCGCCTAGTACGCCCTAAACGCTGTGTTACCACGTGCCAGATTTGTCGAAAATCTGGATCGTCAAGGCTATATCCAACCAGTACCGCTGTCTTGGTGATCAAAAGGTTCGCAAGATAAGTTGCAAAGAGTGGGTAGTTCGCTAGGAAACCGTCGTAATCGGCCTCTGTAACCACCATCCTTCTGGGGTGGTGAAGATCGCCATGCAGTTTCAGCAAGTTCACCCCCGCCTTAGAGGAATTCAGCGACAGCTGTTCCTCCTCAAGGATGGGGTAGACGGTATTGGGCCCTAGGCGGTATTCCTGCTCCAGCAGAAAATCGAAGTTCGTTGTGCAAACGATATCGAATGGAATGGAGCAAAAGCTCTTGTGTGCTTTCCCTGGTTGCGCCTCATGGATTAGCAGCACTTGTGTGAGCTTGTCCATCAACCTCGCACGGCCGAGTTCATGCTCGTAAGCTGAGATTGCGTCCAGGGCTCCATTGGAGCTGAAATCAATCAAGTCATCCTCCAGAAGCTTGCCTAGCTCACCCCAAAGCGGCGGTCTTTGACCCGACGTCACATGTGCATTGAGGGACATTCCGGCGCCGATAATTGGCAGCCATCTGCCGTTCACCAGATCGTCTAGGACCGGCTTGGGGAAATACTTGAGGTAAGTTGTGGCCACTTCGAAATCCTCCTTGATCAGCGTCGGACGATATCAGTAATGGCATTTAGATGCCAATTTAGGGTCGTTGAAAGCTTCCAGCTGAGGATCGAAGCAGCACCGACATTCTTCAACGCTTGCTGCACTTGCTCCGTTGCCGCCCTTTATAGCAGGCAGCCATCGGCCAAAATCAGACGCTGATCGTACTGAAGAGAGCCCATCCCTCCAGCAGCTATGGACGACCTAATTGGGCGACGACTGGCAAGGTGAAATTAAACTGTCCGATGCAATTAAGCATCAGACCACAACTAGATAACTTGCATGATGCTTCGTAAGCATTTCGTTTAATTCTTCTTTTTTCAGTATTGAATGCTTCCTAACGTTTTCGATAAACAGTGCGTATGAGTGCGCGCTTATGAGATCGGCACCCGTCTCGCTTGGCATTCTGATAATTTGTTTAATATCTTCAACTGTCAAATAACCGAATAATGGCAGTATCAATTTATCAAAAATATCGTTAACAGCACTCCAGCTGCGGGCAAGCCCGAGCAAACTTATGGCGCGCGACTTTGCCGCATACCTGAGATTAGTTGTGACCCCGACGGCCAACTCATCAATAGACAAGCTATTTATGCGCTCAACAACCACGCTGGTTAGCGATGGCATAAAATAGAAAGCTTCAAGTTGACTTAACAACGCAATGGTTGGGCCAACCATAACATATCTCTTAATTTTGTCCTTAGCAGGCGCATCCAAAACCTCCAATGCGCCTTTGACCCATGCGATCAATGCAGCTGCGCTGGCAAAGTCTTTATCAGGAGCGCTAACTAAGACACTGTTGAGGTTCTTTTTCAGTCGTTCCGCAACTACAGCCGGTCTCATTTCGATTAATGCATTGAGCGCTACATATACTTGTGTTTTATGATGCAAAGGATCATTGAGGGTGACGAAGCCGAAAATTAAAGAGTCGACAATACCTTTAAATAATGCGTCGGTTCCATTTTCCAAGCTAGATCCTCGCAAATGTACTTCTGCACTCTTAACATCCAGCGGGAAATAATCTGATGCTATCAGAATTTTAAGCTTTGCGAGAGCCGCCTTTCCTTGAACCGGCGGCATAGCAAGCACATGAATGACCGCATTTCTAATATGCAAACGCGCTTGCTCTGCTGAAGGATAATAAGGAACACCAAGATCCTGAAAAGAAGGGTGCGCACAACGATGTCGGTCCTCGCGCAAGCGCTCAAGGTCGACAAATTGTTGAGAGTCAAAGAATTGCAAGGTGTCTCTACAGGTTTCCAAAATTTTCCGCTCAAACTCAAGCGCCCCTTTAATGCCGTCCTGGCTTTGATTATTGATTTGAGCAATATACCCCGCATACTTAAGCTCTAGTAATTTTGCCGCGCCGTCCCCAGAAAGTGACAACTCCCTGATTTTGTCAAGCAGGTCAAATACTATAGCGATCCACGCAGTTACAATTGTTGCCCTGTATGCACCTGCTTTATAACAACGAATAGCTTCCGTTACGTGCTCACGGGATTGATCAGATCTACACCGATTTGCCAAAACCTCAATGTCGTAAAGGCCTTCATTCATATCAATACCTCGCTCTATGCAATTTGATTCTGTAACTCAGCTCTGCGCTAAAACGTTTTTACACACCCTCGGCCCAAGGCCGCAGTGGCGTTGGTGGAAGCAGCAGAGCGAAAAGGCTAGCAGGCACGCAACTGGTGCAGCCAAAATGCGGCACCATATTCAATTCGGGATGGGATTCACCGCTATTAACCTTTTTCAGCCGACCTCGCACACGGGTGGTTTAAATTGATCGCCGAACTCTTTCTCTGCGGCTTTCCTTCTTGCAATAACTTCTTTCGAAAATGCCCTAAGCTTGGCAATATCTTCAAGTATCTCCGGAGGAGCAGGCCGATTTTCTGTTAATGCTCGAGATTTGTCATGGCCAAACATCCAATTGCTAGTTTTAGTCATTTGTTGGGTGATGATATTCGCATCTGTAGGTTCAATACTAAGCTGATCCAGTCTAAGGGTTTGAACGCTATTTCTGCCTCGCGTTACGATCTGGCAAAATAGATCTTGTTCTATTAGCGCTTCCCACGCTTCCCGCAGTAAACAGTAGATCAGCGCTGCACGCTGGTTATAATTATCAATATCGCTTTCGTAAAAACCCTTGATGGCATGAGTATCTTCATCTAGTTGTTGTGCACGTTGAGCGGTACTCATACCGCGCCACGGTGCTTTGCTGTAGCAAAACCCTGAATCTGTACCATTTCTGCGTATAGTAAAGGTCGAGCGAGCAGGTCCTTTTCCGAGGCTAAGAGCGATATCATCGCACTTCCCCTCGACTTCCATAATAAGCGAAAGATCGTGTGTAAATATAATAATCTGTCGAGTTAGCGCTTCTTTCGATAGCCTCTCGGCGATTTTCTCTCGGTAAATATGATCAAGCGAGCTGACCGGATCATCCAATATTATTGGAGCGTTGTTTCTGAAAGTTTTTATTTCCGCCAAGAACGCTGATAGGGAAATTACTTTTTGTTCCCCCTCGCTCAGAATTTTTCCAGGCCGTTTAGTTGCTATAGAAAAACTGTGGGAAGTATCAGAGTCACGCACGACTGGGGAGATTTTTACATCAAGAGAAACCCCCATAAACTTCAATTCAGCCTTGAAATTTTCTATGAAATCTGGCGTGACTAGCTGTGAAATTATAGCTTTAGCTTTGGTGGAGAATTTCTGTTTCGTACTTTTTATTGCATTTAATGCGTCGGCTATTTTTTTATTGAACACAAGCGATTGCTGATATTCGATGATCAAATCTTTAGATATATGCAAGTTACGGTTTAGCTGTAGCTCAGTACGTCTACCGACATTCTCTTTATGTTTTTCAGGGGAAATCGTTTGCAATAGTTCTTGTCTTTTCTGGCTCAGCAACTCTATCAAAGTCTGCGACAGTAGATCAGCGTTTACTTCCTCGGAAGGGTATGCGGGACTTTGATCGCTGGGCTTTTCAAAGTAGTCTTTTCTTAATTTTATGATTTTAAATATAGTGCTAACTTTGTGATCACTATCAAGAATCTCTGCGAGATCGTTACAAAGTGGCTCATAAGATTCTTGATCTGGCACAACAATATCTTTAATTGCCTTTTTTGTTGCTTCAAGATTTGCAAGCGTTGTTTCGTATACCGTTTTGCTTTTGTCGATTATATACGATTCAAATCGCGACAACCTGTCTCTGGCCTCATGTTCTAGGGGCTGCATACACAACACGCACAGGGAACCATCATCAACGTTGGGGAAATCCTTGCCTACATAGGCATGGCTTTCTGAAAACTCTTTTGCAGCGTTAAAGAGTAGTTTCCATGCTGTGGTATGAACGCCTTCTAGCGGCTCCGTCATTTCTAACTTCGCGACAGCAATATCATAGGCCTGCTTCGTAACAGTTACGGCGTTCTCTAATTCAGATATTTCCCTTGCCTTTTGACTGCTAAGTATACCTAAACAGCTCTTAAGTTTCGAAATTGCCCTAGGGATACGTGTTTCGGTCAAGGCAGTAATTTTCTCAAGTTTCTTTGTGCTAGTACCGTTTTCATTTTCTTGTATGGCAACCCCCAACCTGTCTAGTTCAATCTGATTTTCATCGTTCCAAGAAAGCTTTGCTTTTATACTATGAGGAGTTGTTTCGTCAGAGATTCCCTTCAGCCATGCATGAAGGGCAGGAAATTTCTCAACATCGGATATCTCGGGAAGTTTCGCTATTTTGAGTTTTCCAGAAACTACTCTTTTAATCTCCTCGGTTATGGCGGCTACTTCATCAAATATCTCTACCCCTTTTGGCTTGTACGTGACCTGATTGTTCTTTTCTAAAAGTATCTTTCCAGAATCAGAGTCGTATACATTTATAACTGAAAGCTCTGTCAATGTTTTTCCGGGTGCCCACTCCCAAACCAATCGTTCTCCGTTCTTTATAAAAGAAATTTTTGCAGTCTGTGGACCTTTCTGGTTTTTATATACGTTTGGGAGAATTTCTGGCTCGACATGTTTGGAGAAGCAAGCATTTTTTAAAAGTCGAGTATATCCGGACTTTCCAGATCCGTTTTCACCATAGATAAGAGTGATCCCACTATGACTGAACGGAAGCGTCGATCCATTATAGATGGCGTTTATGTTTTCTACAGCATACACGCTGCATAGTTTGATTGGTTCAGATGATGGCCGATCGTCTATGATCTCGTTCTTAACAAATGGGGCTTTACAGTTTTTAAGCTCTCCATCTTCATTAATTCCGAAACTTGCGATGACGTTGCCAATAACTTGCTTAATGGAGTCCTCTGCTAATGTTCCATTTTCCAAAAGACGCCGAACTAAGTCTGCTTCCCAGTCAGAAAGGTCTGTAACGGCCCACTCAACGATTTCCTTGACAGAATTCATACGACGACATCCCTATTATTGGCATTGTGCCATCACTTCTACCTTCGCGGTACAATGATGTCCATACCCTTATAGTCGAAGAATCCATTCCCGGAGCAGGAGAGCCAAGCCATGCACATTCTGGAATGGGCGCTGCGGTGTGTTTTTACGTCGCTTAACCACTAGGCGGGATTGCGTGTAATTCAGCCCCTAACTCCACTGGCTAGCTCCGCTGAGGAGCACCACGTCCAGAGGTTCTCCGCTGTCCTGATACGACGCAGGATAGCTCCTAGGTATCACGCTCACCCTGCATTCCTCTCGCTGACCTGAATTCACTCGGTAGAAATTCGTGGATGACACCTTAGGCATCCGTTACTTTTGTAACTGTCGATGGCTAGACATCAGCCTAGGTGCTCGGGCCCACAAACGCGTTCAGGCACGGGAATTTAAAGCACCCGATATACGTGACATTGGGTAGGAATGGAGACAATGCAGCTTTCGCCTTTAAGAACGATTGTGAGGCTATTCCCGTTAGTGCCATGCCGTTCCTGTTCACATTCGGAGACCGTCATTCGCCTTATGCGGCAGGAGAGAATGGCTCTTCATCCGGTCCAGAGGCTGGGCTCTTTATCGCACCGAAAATCTTTGCACATCATGGATGGGAGTCTTGAGGCTGAATCTACTCGCGATACTGGTGCGATTCAGCGACTTCTTGCCAATCCGATACGGTGGTTCCTCCCTCTCCAGTACTATGCGTCAGTGAGTCTACGTATTAGTTCTGACCAGTAAAACAGCTTTCACAACGCTATTTGTAACGCGAAAATTTTGCGTAACAGGGGTTGTGTTACGCAAAATTTTTGCGTTACGGAGGCAGCACTACGGTAATCGTCGGGGAAAGCCATCAGGCCGTCCCTGCGGGACCAGGGAATAAAGATGACCCGGATAGAAGGGGGCAGTGATGGTGCTGAAATGGCGCTGATGAGGCACTCCTTGTATCGTGGAAATTACCCCTAGGATCTGACCACCTAATCCATAGCTGCTGACTACTCAATTGCATTCGACCTGACCAGTTATCCTGCCACTACGCTTACCGTAGTAATCCAGAAATTGCGTTCAGTGAGCAACCATTCGAGCATCCAACCTCCGCTCTCGTGCTGTGGTGAATGCTAACCCCCTCGTGTCGTGTCCCTAGGCCTACCTGTGAGCGTTGATCCCCGGATCGTACATTCCCGTCACTAGCATTTGTGCAAGCGAACCGAATGTGCTTACATTTGTATATTCGGTTTTCCACATATGCAGAGCGATTGCTTATGAGCCTTGCACCACACACATTCTTTAAATGCCTCGGAGATGAAACCCGCGCTCGGATCATGCTCATGCTTTCAGCTGAGGGCGAGCTATGCGTGTGCGAGTTGATTTGGGCACTGGACGATAACCAGTCGAAGGTTTCGAGGCATTTGGCCCAGCTGCGTGCCTGCGGGTTACTCGCGGATCGCAGGCAGGGGCAGTGGGTTTACTACCGGCTGCATCCGGAACTTGAACATTGGGCGCTTGATGTTCTGAACGTCACTACGCAGGCGCACCAGCCCTGGGTTAACGACCATCAAGGACGGCTGGCTTCCATGGAAGACAGACCCGTGCGCCAAGCATCCTGCTGCTGACCTCCTGACTTGGAACATGTCCATGCTCATCGCTGCGTCGATTTTCGTTGTTACGCTCGTGCTCGTTATCTGGCAACCAAAGGGCTTAGGCGTCGGCTGGAGCGCAGCAGCGGGTGCCGTTCTGGCACTGCTGACGGGCGTGGTGAGCTTGGGGGATGTGCCGGTTGTATGGCACATCGTCTGGAACGCTACCGCGACCTTCATTGCAGTGATCATCATCAGTTTGCTGCTTGATGAAGCGGGATTCTTCAAATGGGCAGCGCTTCATATGGCCCGCTGGGGTGGTGGAAAAGGCGGACGGCTTTTTGCACTCATGATCCTGCTCGGTGCAGCTGTCTCGGCACTGTTCGCAAACGATGGTGCAGCATTGATACTCACCCCCATCGTCATCGCAATGCTAACGGCGCTGCGCTTTAGTCCGGCATCGACCCTGGCGTTCGTTATGGCCGCAGGCTTCATCGCCGATACCGCCAGTCTGCCCATGGTGGTATCCAACTTGGTCAACATTGTTTCGGCTGACTTTTTCGGCGTTGGTTTCGGTGAGTACGCCTCGGTGATGTGGCCGGTGAACCTGGTGGCGGTTGCCGCGACGCTGTTCATGCTCTGGATGTGCTATCGCAAGGACATTCCCGCCCAGTACGACGCGAATCAACTTGAGGCGCCGGCGTCGGTGATTCGTGATCGGGCGACCTTCATTGCGGGCTGGTGGGTACTTGGCCTGCTGCTAGTTGGTCTGTTCGCACTGGAGCAGGTAGGTA
Source organism: Pseudomonas chlororaphis (assembly GCA_001023535.1). Taxonomy (NCBI): domain Bacteria; kingdom Pseudomonadati; phylum Pseudomonadota; class Gammaproteobacteria; order Pseudomonadales; family Pseudomonadaceae; genus Pseudomonas; species Pseudomonas chlororaphis. Next base: position 566,978 of record CP011020.1, on the reverse strand, counting down.
TCCCCATCAGCGCCGTTGCTGCTGCATGTGCAGTGATCCTCCTGGTCATCGCCGGAAAAGGCCACATAATCTCCACGAGAAAGGTCATAAAACACGCGCCCTGGCAAATTGTCTTGTTCTCGCTGGGTATGTATCTGGTGGTCTATGGCCTGCGCAATGCCGGGCTGACTGACTCTCTCTCCGGGATGCTGAACACTTTCGCCGAGCATGGACTGTGGGCCGCTACTTTGGGCACGGGTATCACCGCTGCGCTGCTGTCCTCGATCATGAACAACATGCCGAGTGTGCTTATCGGCGCACTATCCATTCAGGGTAGCGACGCTTCGGGGCTGATACATGAGGCCATGATCTACGCCAACGTCATAGGTTGCGATCTCGGCCCAAAGATCACGCCTATTGGAAGCTTGGCCACACTGTTGTGGCTGCATGTTCTGGCACAGAAAAATATCCGCATCACCTGGGGCTACTACTTCAAAGTCGGCAGCATCCTCACCCTCCCGATCTTGCTGGTAACGCTGGCGGCACTGGCGTTGCGGCTGAGCATCCCCGTTTAGGAGAAAGCCATGAAAATACTATTTATGTGCACGGCCAACAGTTGTCGTAGCGTTCTCTCGGAGGGGCTGTTCAACCATCTCGCGCCGAGCGGCTTTACCGCCGTAAGTTCAGGCAGCTTCCCAAGCGGGCAACTGAATCCACGCGCCGTCAGCACGCTGCGAGCGCTGGGTATCGACACCGCAGATCTTTACAGCAAAGGCTCAGAGGTCTTTTCGTATTCACCACCAGATGTTGTGATCACCGTCTGTGACAAGGCCGGGGGCGAACCATGCCCGGTCTATTTTGGACCTGCTGTCAAAAGCCACTGGGGTCTTGCCGACCCTTCGGATGTGGAAGGAACAGACAGCGAAATCCAGGCCGCATTTGGCGCGACCGTCGACCAGATCAGAAAGCGTTTCGAGGCATTCTTCAGTCTGGATCATTCCGCGCTTTCACCGCAGGAACTAAAGCGCGAGTTAGATCGAATAGGTGAGCTGTAATGGACGAATTCTCCACGGATATTAGTCCGGATCTTCCAAATCTGGATCTGTCACTGGTTGATATCCCCTCAATGAATCTGCTTCAGGGCCACGATCATTTGGCCCATAAGCCACGTATTTTGTTGTTGTATGGTTCAACCCGTGAGCGCTCTTTCAGCAGGCTACTGACCCAAGAGGCAGCACGCATCCTGACCCTAGTCGGAGCCGAAGCCGTGATCTTTGATCCCTCGGGTCTGCCTCTACCTGATGACGCTCCGGAAGACCATCCAAAGGTCAAAGAGCTAAGGGATCTGGTTCTATGGTCGGAGGGACAGGTGTGGTGTTCGCCAGAGCGCCACGGCGCGATGTCTGCTGTGTTCAAAGCCCAAATCGACTGGATTCCACTCACGATGGGTGCTGTCCGGCCCAGCCAAGGCAAGACGCTGGCCGTCATGCAGGTCTGCGGTGGATCACAGTCCTTTAACACGGTAAACCAACTGCGGATACTCGGGCGCTGGATGCGGATGATCACCATCCCAAACCAGTCATCAGTACCCAAGACCTTCCTGGAGTTCGACGACGCAGGCCGTATGAAGCCATCTGCGTACTACGACCGCGTGGTGGACGTGATGGAGGAGCTAATGAAGTTCACGCTAATGGTTCGGGGCCGGGAAACGTATTTGGTAGATCGCTACTCGGAGCGTAAGGAAAGCGCCGAGGCACTCTCGAAACGCGTCAATCAAAGGTCGATTTGAGCCACTAAGGGAATAGAGGATGAGCAACGCTACAGTAAGGATTGCGCATGTTTCGGACGCGCAAGCCATCCAGGCAATCTATGCACCAATGGTTGAGAGTACTGCGATTTCGTTCGAGCTTGAGCCGCCTTCAGTCGAAGAGATGGCCAAGCGGATTGAGTCGACTTTGCCGACTTATCCGTATCTGGTAGCAGAGCGAGACGGTCAGGTCATCGGCTATGCATACGCCAGTCAGCATCGTGCTCGTGAGGCGTATCGCTGGTCGGTCGACGTCACCGTTTATATCTCGCCAGAAGCGCACCGTCGCGGTGTTGGCAGGGCTCTTTACGAAGTATTGCTGCCGACACTGAAGAGGCAAGGTTTTCACGCAGCCTACGCCGGGATCGCACTGCCCAACGAGGGCAGCATAGGGTTGCACGAAGCGCTGGGCTTCGCTCACATCGGTACTTATCCAGAAGTAGGATTCAAGCAAGATGCGTGGCATGACGTCGGGTACTGGCGCATTGCGCTGGATGCGACTCATCAGCCGAAACCGCCCGTGCCTTTCAGTGAAATCAATCAGTACATTTAGTCCAGCGCAACCCTTCTGAATGGGCCTCGACCAGCGAGATCAAGTGCGAGTGGCCCTTCAAAAGCAAACCCCTACCAACCTCTTGCCGAAAGGGGGTTGGACGCTCTTACTTGTGGCGCCAATTCAGCGTGACCTTTGTCGGATCTACGAGCTGTAATCAGTGCCGAATGCAATCGACTGGTTAGAAGGAATGGAAATGACTGGTCAAGTCGAATGCAGTTACACATATCGCAAACGATAGGGCGCTTATCTAGTTTGAGATGACGTCATGTCCAGACTACATAGACTGTGGAGCTAGAAATATTCAGCCATGCCGAAGAAGGCCATGCGACATAAAACGATGTGTGTCATAGCACAATGGGTGCTTTCACTTTGCGCTAGGATCGATGAATCCTGCGAAACCTACCTGTCTCTCAATTTCCCGCAGCGTTTGAATCAAGGGCTCTGATGGACGCATAAAATGCTTAGCCAAGATCACCGGGACAGCCTCATGCACTTCAAGTCGCTCACAGAGCTGAGCCAACACAGCAATCGACGGCGCGCGTTTTCCTCTCTCAATGTCTGATAAGTACTGAATCGATAGCACACCAAGAAAATCTTTTTGCGTAAGCCCCCTGCTAAGGCGTAAAGCCTGCACAGCACGGCCAAATGCCTCATTGAAATCCATCGATAGCTGCCTAGAACCAAAGCTAGCATTGGACAGGCGCGTAGGGTATTTTGGAATCAACGATAGGCGAAGTTAAGATATATCTTTACGATTGGCTGCCTTATCACTTTGGCCTGGTTTTCTCTGTTTGCGCCCAGATTTGGGCATTACGGAACACACAGGCCTTCGCTTACAACTCGTTCGATGGGTGTAATGACATGAATGACAAAATCGACGCAGCTATATTAAAGCTAAAAGCTGACGCCAGTGACGTGGCGTTTACGGGCTTTGTCACGAATGCTCACGTCGAACCGCCTTTAATGTTGGCGGGAGAAATCTGGAGCCATGTGAATGCCGAGCCGTCTGGGAAATTCGCTGACGGCCACCGAATTGAGACTTCTGATATCGTCCAAATCCATGCTCTTGGCGACAGTCTGTGGGTTACCACTAGAAGCGGAAGCATTTACGGAATTTTATCCTTCACACCACTTGGCTGGACTTACTTGAGCGATTTTTACCAAGCTGACTACAAGCTCAATCCAAGAAACCAGACCACCACGAGCTTTTATATGCCTAGCCCTACAGCAGGGAATGCCCGTTTGGCAAAAAGGCGTCCTGAAAGGACGAAGACTGAGTCTGTAAGGCTCACAGGAAAGGCGCTAAAGCGTGAGCTTCTTGGGCCCAAACCTGACCCAAAGTACATGAGCCAGATGAACGCTTTCGTTCATGAAACGGTAGAGGTGCTGAAGCGAAATGGTGTGAAAATCACAAGCCATGAATAGTGATCTCCATTTGTAATCACGGTTTTCGTAGATCTCACAACTGCTAATGGAACACCGATATGACTACGCAAGTGGACCTCATAGGGGATCTCCAGAAACGCTACCCTGACGCGTTTAACGGTCAGCACACCAGCATGTTCACGTTTGACTGTGGTGAGGGATGGCTCGACGTTGTCGGCACTCTTTGCTTTCTTCTCGCTGAAGCTAATCGGCGCGAAGGAAAGGCACCTACTTTCCTGCTAAGTGTGACGGAAAAATTTGGGACGTTACGAGTCATGGTATCGAGCCGTGAACCTGAAGCGCGCCAGTTGATCGCGTTTGCAGAACATCACTCGACACGTGTCTGCGAAATCTGCGGTGCAAAGGCTAGGCTTTTGTACAGCGACGGATGGCAAAGGACGCGGTGTGATGCTCACTCTCTCACAGTCAGGACAACTGAGGACGATTAGTAAAGTGCAAAAAATGCACATTCCAAAATTTCCATTACTCGCTTTATGCCGATGGTCATCTGTCTTGACCGCATCAGCACTGGGAAATGTAAGCGGTTGCAAGGGGTAGCCTAGGGGGATGGCATGGATTTATATCCATGTGATGAGGTTTTCAGCATGGTGCTCGTAGGTCAATAGCTTGCCCAGATGACTTGTGGCTCAATTCGATTTCTGAGCATGGACGCAGGAATTTCAGAGGTTTGTCCTTCGAAAACTTAAAAATGTTGTGTCTGCTAATAGCTCCACACCCCTGCTAACACTGAAAAAGCGTTCCTCTATCACTGACAACATTTGCTGAAAAATCGCTAAACAGCAAAATGCCGGAGTTCGACCGCAAGGTCCTGGAAGTGTTGAGGGAGCCGTTGGAGTCGGGGCACATCGTGGTATCCCGCGCCCGTGACCGGGTGCGTTTTCCCGCTCGCTTCCAATTGGTGGCGGCGATGAATCCTTGCCCCTGCGGCTACCTGGGCGAACCCAGCGGCCGTTGCGCCTGCACGCCGGACATGGTGCAGCGCTATCGCAACAAACTCTCGGGCCCGTTGCTGGACCGCATCGACCTGCACCTGACCGTAGCCCGGGAAGCCACGGCCCTGAACCCCAAGCGCGAATCCACCGACGACACTGCCAGCGTCGCCGGGCAGGTGGCCCAGGCGCGAGAACAGCAGCACCGACGCCAGGGTTGTGCCAATGCCTTCCTGGACCTGCCGGGGCTGCGCCGGCATTGCACGTTATCCACACCCGACGAAGCCTGGCTGGAAACCGCCTGCGAACGGCTGACCCTTTCGCTGCGGGCGGCGCACCGTCTGCTCAAGGTCGCCCGGACACTGGCCGACCTTGAGCAGGCGGTGAACATTCGCCGTGAGCACCTGGCTGAAGCGTTGCAGTACCGCCCCGCGACAGCGTGAGCCGCATCAGGGCTTGGTCAGGTCCACCAGCGGCGTTTCGCGCACCTCGGTCTTCTGGCCGTTCTGGATGGTCTCGATGCGCTTGAGGGCCTTGTCCACGGCACCCTTGTCCGCCAGCAGGCTGTAGTGGATCTGGAACTGCCGGTGTTCTTTTGGCCCGATGGTCGGCACCAGGCCCAGCGGGCGTTGATAGTGGCGGTTATAGGAAAAACTGGTACCTGGCTCCAGCCCGGTCACGTAGCCCTGGCCTTGGGTGTCGGTGTTTTTCCACAGGGAGAACACCGGGAGCGTGGCGGTGTTGAAGCCCACCGAAACACCGAGGCTGCCGGCCTTGTTGTGCAGCACGGTGAGCGTGTCGCCCTTGGCGTCGGCGTAGGGCACGACGTTGTAGACGGTTTCATCGTAATCCTTGGTGGGTGCGCGGTAGGTCTGCCAATCGGCCAGGTCGCCCTTGGCCTTGTCGTTGAACGGCGAGACCTGCTTGACCGGGGCCGCGAACCGCGCACCCTGCTCCAGGAATGGGGTGCTGAAATTGCTGTGGTACAGGGCCTGGTATTCCTTCGGATAATCACCGTTGTTGGTGAGCGTGTCGCTGAGCGCGAACGTCACGCTGCCGGGCTCGGTCACCAGTTCGGTCTGTACCGAGAAGTCGACCTTCTTGAACGCCTGCTCCTTCAACTCACCCCGCAGGGTGATGGCGTAAGGCGGTTTTTCATCGATGTGCAACGTGACCTTGTTGGCCGGGATGTTGGCAGCGCGACCATGCAGGGTCAGCAGCTCGCCGTTATCCGTGCCGGGGTGGCCGACCCACTCGTAGCCGCAGCGGGTGACCAGCTCGTTGAAACCTTCGAGCCAGCCCAACCCGCCGCGGCCGTTGAGCTCGATGAAGGCCGGGTTGACGACTTCCTTGACCGGAGAGTCCCAGCCCATGCGCACACTCCCCACCGAGGCCTGCAGCACGTTCATGCCCCGGGTCGGCACGACAGAAAGCTTCAGGGTGCCGTTGTCGATGTCGACAACGCTGACGCCTTCCTGGCGACCACCGTGCAAGGTGCGCATCGTCACGGAAAAGGGTTTGTCGGTCTTCACGCCCAACTGCTGGCTGGTGACTTGCCAGGGTTGAGCGGCTTTATCGGTGTCCAGCAGGACGTAGTCCCACGCCATGGCATGGGATGCAGCGCCCAAGGCGCCGAGGGTGACGAACAGTTTGAGCGGAGTCATGGACTTGGCCTTTTATTGGAGTTGTGCGGTTTTTATAGACTTGAAGAAACGTTTCAGCAAGCCTAAAAACGCGCATAACCCCAAAAAAGGAAAGCATCGTAACGGAGGGGAGCGAGCCTGCTCGCGACAGCGAGGACTCCGCAAAAGCAGAGGCTGACCATAACGCTGCCTTCGCGAGCAGGCTCGCTCCCCCACTGGACAGCAGTGATCGGGAGCACGCTTGCTCGCGGCAGGCGCCAGGGTTCAGCGGAACCGATCAACCTCTTGGCGCAGGTCCTGGGCCAGTTTTTCCAGTTCCTTGGCGGTGAGGGCCAGGTTGGAGACGACCTGGCGTTGCTCACTGTTGGCCATGGCGATGCTCTGCAAGTTGCTGCTGAGCAAGGTCGCGGTGCTGCTTTGTTCCTGGGTGGCGGTGGTGATGGCGGCGAATTGCTGACCAGCCGAGCGGCTCTGCTCGTCGATGCGTGCCAGGGCCGAAGCAACGTTGGCGTTACGCGACAGGCCTTCCTGCATGAGCAGGTTGCCTTGCTCCATGGTGCTGATGGCGTTGCCGGTTTCCTGCTGGATGCTGTTGATCATGCCGGAAATCTCGTCCGTGGCCTGCCGGGTACGAGACGCCAGGCTACGGACTTCATCCGCCACCACGGCAAACCCACGCCCCTGCTCGCCGGCACGGGCGGCTTCGATGGCGGCGTTCAGGGCCAGCAGGTTGGTCTGCTCGGCGATCGAAGTGATCACGCCAACAATGCCGCCGATTTCCTGGGAACGCTGGCCCAGGGTATTGATGACCGTGGCGGTGCTGTTCAGCGCGCCGGCGATCTGCTCCAGGGACGAAGAGGCTTCATCCATCGAGGTCCGGCCGATCCGCGTCTGCTGGGCGTTTTCCTGGGCCAGGCGTTCGGTGTTGCCCATGTTGTCGGCAATGTTCAACGACGTAGCGCTGAATTCCTCCACCGCGCCGGCCATGCTGGTGATTTCGCCGGACTGCTGCTCCATCCCCTCGTACGCACCGCTGGACAAGCCCGACAGGGCCTGGGCCCGGCTGTTGACCTCCTGGGAGGCCTTGCGGATGTGCTCGACCATGGTCGACAGGGCCTGGCTCATCTGATTGAACGCACGGGCCAGTTGGCCGATTTCGTCGTGACTGGACACGTTCAGGCGCACGCTCAGGTCGCCGGCACCCAACGCTTCGGCCTGGCGCACCAGGTCACCCAGGGGGGCCAGCTTGCTGCGCAGCAGCCACATCGCCGCGCCGACCGCCAGCAACATCGCCAGCAAGCTGCCAATGGCCAGTTGCGTGCCGACGCTCCAGGTCACTTCGCGAATCTCAGCCTTCGGCATGCTCGCCACGACCGCCCACGGTCCGCCTTCGAACGGCACCGCGACGCTGTAGAAATCTTCGGCGGTGTCGCTCCAGAACGCGCCCTTGCCCGGCGTTTTCACCAGGCCCACGACCGTCGTCACCGCCGAATCGAGCGCCTGGACGCCCGCCGGTGGCACCAGCCATTTGTTTTGCTCATCCAGCAGGGCCAGCGAGCCGGTCTTGCCGATGCGGAAACGCTTGAGGTTCTCGAACTGCGCGTTCTGCGCGTCGGTGTAGTCGAACCCCACATAGAGCGCGGCGATGATCTTGCCGCTGCTGTCACGGACCGGGCTGTACTGGGTCATGTAGTAACGACCGAACAGCAGGACACGGCCGATGTAGCTCTGCCCACCCATCAGGCGGGCGTAGGCCGGGCTGGCATGATCGAGCACGGTGCCGATGGCGCGCGAACCGTCCTGCTTGGCCACCGACGTGCTGATGCGGATGAAGTCGTCGCCGCTGCGCACGAATATCGTGGCGGTACCGGCGGTCATCTGCTTGAACTCGTCAACTTCCTTGAAGTTGTTGTTCAGCATTTCGCCGCCCAGGTCCAAGCCGGGGGTCTGCACGCCTGCCACGGTCACCGACTGGTCCGGGTGCACGCTCAGGCCCGCGCTGAAGCGTTTTTCGAACAGGCCGGCCAAACGCTGCGTGCTCTCACGCAAGGTGCCGTGGAACGTATTGAGCTGGTCGGCCATCAGGCGCGCTTCGCTGGCCAGGTGTTCTTCACGGGTGGCGAGGTTGGCGGTGTCCAGCGAGCGCAAGGCGAAGACGGTACTGCCGGAGATCACGATCGCCAGTATCACGGCGAGGGCAAGGCCTAGCTGTGAGGCGATCCGGGCACGGGGTTGGGACATGACGGCTCCTGGCCGAGACTCTGGATCATCCTGATCACGTCGCACGCTCGGCATTATTTCGAAATAAGGTAGGTGGTTTGCCCTTTCTGAACGAGGGTTCCATGTTCACGGATTCGGCAGCGCCACCGAATACTTGAGCGATCTGGAAGGAATAATGCCAAGTGGCTAGCCCCTGAAGTGCAACGTTTCAGCCAAGACGCTCCACCGCAGGCAGTTGCATGGCCTTGACCTCGCTCTGGAGAAAGTCACTGAGCCGCCGCAAACGGTCACCTCCCGGGCGGGTTTTCGGCCACACCAGGTAATAGTGCTCACCGCTGGCGACAGCGGTCGGCCAGGGCAGACTCAAGCGCCCCTGGGCCACATCCTCGGCCACCATCAGCAGATCCCCCATGGAGACACCGTACCCACGCGCGGCGGCAATCATGCCCAACTCCAGGGTGTCGAACACTTGTCCGCCCTTGAGCGACACCTGGTCGGACAAGCCCATGCGCTCCAGCCAACTGCGCCAGTCTCGGCGATCCGGCGTGGGGTGCAGCAACTCGGCCTTGGCCAGTCGCTGCACATCCCAGGGTTGATCGTTCAGCAGATTCGGCGCGCCCACCGGAATCAGTTCCTCGGGAAACAACAGGCTGGCCTCCCAGTCCACGGGAAAATGCCCGTTGCCCAGCAAGACCGCGCAATCGAACGGCTCGGTGTTGAAGTCCACCGCATCGATGTCCATCCAGGCGCTGGTCAGTTGCACTTCGTTGCCGGGCTGCAAATGCCGGAAGCGGCTCAAGCGCGCCAATAGCCAGCGCATGGTCAGGGTCGAAGGCGCCTTCATCCGCAAGATGCCGTCTTCACCGTGCAAGGTATGGCACGCCCGCTCCAAGGCCATGAAGCCGTCGCGCACACCCGGCAGCAGCAACCGCGCCGCTTCGGTCAGTTGCAGGTTGCGCCCGCTGCGATGAAACAAGCGACAGGCGAAATGCTCCTCCAGCGTACGAATATGCCGGCTGACCGCGCTCTGGGTAATCGACAGCTCCTCAGCGGCGCGAGTGAACGAGCTGTACCGCGCCGCCGCTTCGAATGCCCGCAGCGCATAAAGAGGGGGAAGACGACGAGACAAGGGAAAAACTCCGGGAGCGATTGGCACACCCTAACAGAACTTCAGTTGCATGAGTTTTAATCATGTCAGCGATCGTTTTTATCCTTTTGTGCAGACCGTCGTGAACGCCGAGAATCGTTGCTTTACTGCCTCATTCGAACAGGGAGCGTGATGATCATGCGGCATCCGGTGCGTACCGAACTCTGGGCCATCCTGCGGTTGGCGGGGCCGCTGATTGCCTCGCAGTTGGCGCACATGCTGATGGTGCTCACCGACACCGTGATGATGGCGCGCCTGAGCCCTGAAGCCCTGGCTGGAGGCGGCCTCGGGGCAGCCAGTTACTCGTTCGTGTCGATTTTTTGCATCGGCGTGATCGCGGCGGTGGGGACGCTGGTAGCGATCCGCCAAGGCGCGGGAGACATCGAGGGCGCCACCCGCCTGACCCAGGCCGGGCTATGGCTGGCCTGGCTGATGGCGCTGGTGGCGGCTTTGCTGTTGTGGAACCTCAAGCCGGTGTTGCTGCTGTTCGGCCAGACTGAAACCAATGTGCTTTCCGCCGGCCAGTTCCTGCTGGCGCTGCCGTTTGCCCTGCCCGGCTACTTGAGTTTCATGGCCCTGCGCGGCTTCACCAGCGCCATTGGCCGGGCCACGCCGGTGATGGTGATCAGCCTCGGCGGTACGGTAGCCAATTTCCTGCTCAACTACGCCCTCATCACTGGCCTGTTCGGCTTGCCCAAACTGGGCCTGATGGGCATCGGCCTGGTCACGGCGATCGTCGCTAACGGCATGGCCCTGGTGCTGGCCTGGCACATCCACCGGCACCCGGCCTATCGCGCGTACCCGTTGTTGGACGGCCTGTTTCGCCCCAACCGTCAATACCTCAGGGAACTGTGGCGCCTGGGCCTGCCGATCGGTGGCACCTACGCCGTGGAAGTCGGACTCTTTGCGTTCGCGGCGCTGTGCATGGGCACCATGGGCAGCACACCGTTGGCGGCGCATCAGATCGCCCTGCAGATCGTCTCGGTGGCATTCATGGTCCCGGCGGGCATGTCTTATGCCATCACCATGCGCATCGGCCAGCACTATGGCGCCGGGCAGTTACCCAAGGCGCGCCTGGCCGGGCGGGTCGGGATCGGCTTCGGCGCGGCGGTGATGCTGGCGTTCGCCATGGTCTTCTGGCTGCTGCCCCACGCGCTGGTCGGCCTGTTCCTGGACCACAACGACCCGGCGTTCGCCGAGGTGATCAACCTGGCGGTGAGCTTGCTGGCGGTGGCGGCGTGGTTCGAGCTGTTCGACGGCGCGCAAACCATCGCCATGGGCTGCATTCGCGGGCTCAAGGACGCCAAGACCACCTTCCTGGTTGGCCTGGGCTGTTATTGGCTGATTGGTGCGCCGGCGGCGTGGTGGATGGCTTTCCACCTGAACTGGGGCGCAACCGGTGTCTGGTGGGGCCTGGCACTGGGCCTGGCCTGTGCAGCCGTGAGCTTGACGCTGGCGTTCGAATGGAAGATGAAGCGGATGATCAGGGGCGGGTCGGGATCGCAGAGTTTCGCGGCCATTCAGGTCGACTGACAGCCGTTGTGGGAGCGGGCTTGCTCGCGAATGCGGCGTGTCAATCAAAGTCTCCCTGACTGAACCGGCGCATTCGCGAGCAAGCCCGCTCCCACAGGGTATCGTATCAAGCCGTGACCTCGGTCGACTTGCCATCGAACGTCAGGTACTCCACCAGTTCGGGCAACGGCAACGGTTTGCTGATCAGGAAGCCCTGCACCTGATCGCAGCCGAAGCCCCGCAGCAAATCCAGTTGTTCCGGGGTTTCCACCCCCTCGGCCACCACCTCCAGCTTGAGGTTGTGAGCCAGGTTGATCATGGCGTGGACCAGCTTGCGGTTTTCTTCGCGTTGCTCCATCCCGCCGACGAAGCTCTTGTCGATCTTGAGCAAGGCAATGGGCAGGCTGTTGAGGTGCACGAACGAAGAGAACCCGGTGCCGAAGTCATCCAGGGAGAAGCGCACGCCCAGTCGCCCCAAGGCGTCCATGGTTTGCCTGACCAGTTCGCTGCGGCGCATCACGGCGGTTTCGGTCAGTTCGAATTCCAGCCACTGGGCCTCGACACCCCGTTCGGCGATCAACCGGCTCAGGGTTGGCAGCAACTGGCTGTCCTGGAACTGCCGGAACGACAGGTTGACCGCCATGTGCAACGGCGCCAGCCCGCGCTCGCGCAGTGCCTGCATGTCCCGCAGCGCCCGGGAAATCACCCAGTAGCCCAGCGGCACGATCAGGCCGCTCTGCTCCGCGAGCGGCACGAACTCGCTCGGCGGCAGCAGGCCACGTTCCCCGTGACGCCAGCGTACCAGCGCCTCCAGGCCCACGATGTTGCCGCCATCGAGGTTCAGCCGGGGCTGGTAATGCAACTCCAGCTCGTCGCGACGCAACGCCCGGCGCAGTTCGCTTTCCAGGTCGGCGAGGCTGCGAGCATTGCGGTTGATCCGCTCATTGAAGATATGAAAGGTACAGCCCTGGGTGCTCTTGGCCTGCTGCATGGCGATGTGGGCATGCCACATCAGCGGATCGGCGCCGGCCTGGGCCCGGGCGTGGGCGATGCCCAGGCTACAGCCGATCAGCAGGCTTTCGCCGTCTATCCAGTAGGGTTCGGCCATGGCCTCGGTGATGCGCTCGGCCATCCACTCGGCCCGCTGCGGCGCGCGCCGGGTGTCGATCAGCAAGGCGAATTCATCGCTACCCAGCCGCGCCAGCCGGTCACCGGCCTCGAGCGCGCCCTTGAGTCGCGACACCACCTGCAGGATCAGGCGATCACCGGCCTGGTGGCCGAGGGCGTCGTTGGCGTGGCGAAAATTGTCCAGGTCCAGGTGCCCGAGGGCCAGGCCGCGGCCGTCGTTTTCAGCCAGGCGCGCCGCCAGCAGGGTCTGGAAGCCCTGGCGGTTGGCGATGCCGGTCAGCGGGTCCTGCTCGGCGAGGCGCTGCAAGGTATTTTCCAGTACCCCGCGTTCGCGCACATGCCGTAGGCAACGGCGCAGGGTCGCGGTGTCGAGGGCATCACGCACCAACCAGTCACTGACACCATCTGGGACCGTCGCAGGCTCATGCTCGAGCAACAGAATCGTGGGCAGACGGCAACGGCCCGGCGCCGGCTGCAATGCGGTGATCGTCAGCAGCACGGCGTTGCGATTGTCTTCGAACAGGCTGCTGACGGACTCCCAGCTCGGTGCGCTGATCAGGACGACCGAGGGCCCCATGGGTGCCAGGCACTCGCGCAAGACCGCTGACCACTCAGGCGTTTCGGCCAATAACAGCAAACGCAAGGGTTCGACAGGCGTTGACAAGCTGACTCCCTAGACTCTGCAAGGTGGTTGGCGCGGGGCATTATGACCTGCCGACGGGCAATGACCAATGCTACTGGTTCTCAAACACGTGCTTTCGGTAGATTTTCTTCTACGCGAAGTCGTACGTTAGACGCAAATTCGCCCCATATCCTGCGTTAAAGTGGCAGAAGCGGCAAATGACAATGCTGTAGGGGTCACAAGTCGGACAGAGCAGCACAATTCTGTGAGCCTGTTAAAATGCCGGCCCATTTTGCAAACGACTCCCTGACCCTGTCATGTCCCGACTCAATCCCCGGCAGCAAGAAGCCGTGAACTATGTCGGCGGCCCTCTTTTGGTGCTCGCCGGTGCAGGCTCCGGCAAGACCAGCGTGATCACCCGCAAGATCGCCCACCTGATCCAGAACTGCGGCATCCGTGCCCAGTACATCGTCGCCATGACCTTCACCAACAAGGCCGCCCGGGAAATGAAGGAGCGGGTCGGCACCCTGCTGCGCAGCGGCGAAGGCCGTGGCCTGACGGTCTGCACGTTCCATAACCTGGGCCTGAACATCATCCGCAAGGAGCACGCGCGGCTGGGCTACAAACCGGGCTTCTCGATTTTCGACGAGACCGACGTCAAGGCCTTGATGACCGACATCATGCAGAAGGAATACTCGGGCGACGACGGCGTCGACGAGATCAAGAACATGATCGGCGGCTGGAAGAACGACCTAGTGCTGCCGCCAGAAGCCCTGGAAAACGCCCGCAACCCCAAGGAACAGACTGCCGCCATCGTCTACGCCCACTACCAGCGCACGCTCAAGGCGTTCAACGCGGTGGACTTCGACGACCTGATCCTGCTGCCGGTCAAGCTGTTCCAGGACCACGCCGACATCCTCGAAAAATGGCAGAACAAGGTCCGCTACCTGCTGGTGGACGAATACCAGGACACCAACGCCAGCCAGTACCTGCTGGTGAAGTTGCTGATCGGCAAGCGCAACCAGTTCACCGTGGTGGGCGACGATGACCAGTCGATCTATGCCTGGCGCGGCGCCCGCCCGGAAAACCTGATGCTGCTCAAGGAAGACTACCCGTCGCTCAAGGTGGTGATGCTGGAGCAGAACTACCGCTCCACCAGCCGCATCCTGCGGTGCGCCAACGTGCTGATTTCCAACAACCCCCACGAGTTCGAAAAGCAACTGTGGAGCGAAATGGGCCACGGTGACGAAATCCGCGTGATCCGCTGCCGCAACGAAGACGCCGAGGCCGAACGCGTGGCCATGGAAATCCTCAGCCTGCACTTGCGCACCGACCGGCCCTACAGCGACTTCGCGATCCTGTATCGCGGCAACTACCAGGCCAAGCTGATCGAACTGAAACTGCAGCACCACCAGATCCCCTATCGCCTGTCGGGGGGCAACAGTTTCTTCGGGCGCCAGGAAGTGAAGGACCTGATGGCCTACTTCCGCCTGATCGTGAACCCGGACGACGACAACGCCTTCCTGCGGGTGATCAACGTCCCACGCCGGGAAATCGGTTCGACTACCCTGGAAAAACTCGGCAACTACGCCACCGTGCGAAAGATCTCGATGTACGCCGCCACCGACGAGATCGGCCTGGGCGAGCACCTGGACAGCCGTTTCACCGATCGCCTGGCGCGGTTCAAGCGCTTCATGGACAAGGTCCGCGAGCAGTGCGCGGGCGAAGACCCGATTTCGGCGCTGCGCAGCATGGTCATGGACATCGACTACGAGAACTGGCTGCGCACCAACAGTTCCAGCGACAAGGCGGCCGACTACCGCATGAGCAACGTGTGGTTCCTGATCGAGGCGTTGAAGAACACCCTGGAAAAGGACGAAGACGGCGACATGACCGTCGAGGACGCCATCGGCAAACTCGTGCTGCGGGACATGCTTGAGCGCCAGCAGGAAGAGGAAGACGGCGCCGAGGGCGTGCAGATGATGACGCTTCACGCGTCCAAGGGACTGGAGTTCCCTTACGTGTTCATCATGGGCATGGAAGAAGAGATCCTGCCGCACCGCTCCAGCATCGAAGCCGACACCATCGAAGAAGAACGGCGCCTGGCCTACGTCGGCATTACCCGGGCTCGTCAGACGCTGGCCTTCACCTTCGCCGCCAAGCGCAAGCAATATGGCGAAGTCATCGACTGCGCGCCCAGCCGCTTCCTCGATGAACTGCCGCCGGACGACCTGGCCTGGGAAGGCAACGACGACACGCCGACGGAAGTCAAAGTGGTGCGTGGCAACAGTGCCCTGGCCGATATACGTGCGATGTTGAAGCGTTAGAATCGACTACTTTTTACTGACCCCAGGCGCCGCCGGCGTCATCAGAGGAGGCTTCATGGAAGCCCTGCACCAGAAAATCCGCGAACTCGGCATCGTGCTTTCCGATCAAGTCCTGAAAGTCGACGCGTTCCTGAACCACCAGATCGACCCGCAGTTGATGAAGCTGATCGGCGACGAATTCGCCGCGCTGTTCAAGGATTCCGGCATCACCAAGATCGTTACCATCGAAGCCTCGGGCATTGCCCCGGCGATCATGACCGGCCTGAACCTCGGCGTGCCGGTGATCTTCGCCCGCAAGCAGCAATCGCTGACCCTGACGGAAAACCTGCTGTCGGCCACCGTGTATTCGTTCACCAAGAAGACCGAAAGCACCGTCGCCATCAGCCCCCGGCACCTGACCAGCAGCGACCGGGTGCTGATCATCGATGACTTCCTGGCCAACGGCAAAGCGTCCCAGGCGCTGATCTCCATCATCAAGCAAGCCGGCGCCACCGTGGCCGGGCTGGGAATCGTGATCGAGAAATCCTTCCAGGGCGGCCGTGCGGAACTGGATGCCCAGGGCTACCGCGTCGAGTCCCTGGCCCGGGTGAAATCCCTGGCCGGTGGCGTGGTCACCTTCATCGACTGATCGCCCACCGCCTATCCCTTGTGGGAGCGGGCTTGCTCGCGAATGCGGTGTATCAGCCAGAGATATGTCGACTGAAACTCCGCATTCGCGAGCAAGCCCGCTCCCACAAGGGGACCCCGGTTAGGCCCTATTGTGCAGTGGCCTTGAGCCCCGCCAGCAACAAGCGCTGGAACAAGTCCTCCTTCAGCCCCTCGGTGCTCGCCAGTTGCATCCGCTCCAGATGCTCGGGGTACAGAGAGGGCTCCGGGGCATCCAGCGCGGCCTTGCCCAGCTCCAGCATCTCGCTGAGCTTGAACTTGCTCTTGAGCCAGTTCAGCGCCCGCAGCAAGTCCCGCTCTATCCCATCGAAGTCGCAGCCCAGCGGGTATTCGGGGAACAGGTTCGGATGCCGTGCCTGGATCGCCTGCAAACGCTCTGGCGTGTTGTCGGCGAACCGTGGATCGAGGCGGAAATCCTTCGGTAATTTGCCGGCATTCTGGGCCTGTTCGATCAGTCCCGGCTGAAAGCGTGAATCGCTGATATTCAGCAGTGCCTCGATCACCGCGGCATCGGTCTGGCCGCGCAGGTCGGCGATACCGTACTCGGTCACCACGATGTCCCGCAGATGCCGGGGAATCGTGCAGTGGCCGTATTCCCAGACAATGTTCGAGCTGATCTCCCCGCCCGCCTCACGCCAACTGCGCAACAGCAGGATCGAACGCGCGCCTTCCAGTGCATGGCCCTGGGCGACGAAGTTGTACTGCCCGCCCACGCCACTGAGCACTCGCCCATCCTCCAACTGATCGGCCACGCCGGCGCCCAGCAGGGTCATGGTGAAGACCGTGTTGATGAAACGTGCGTCGAGTCGCTGCAGTCGCTTGAGCGGCTCCTGGCCGTACAACTCGTTGATGTAGCTGATGCGGGTCATGTTGAATTCGAGCCGCCGGGCATCGGGCAACTCATGCAGGCGCTGGTAGAAACTGCGCGGGCCGAGGAAGAATCCGCCGTGTATGCAGACGCCGTCGGGTTGCGCGGCCTCGTCGAGGGTGCCGGCGTTGGCCTGTTCCTGGGTGGCTTCGTCGGGGTAGACCTTGCGCCGGATGATCCCGGCTTCCGCCAGGACCAGCAAACCGTTGACGAACATCTCGCTGCAGCCATACAGCCCTTTGGCGAACGGCTGCACCCCACCTTCGCGTTCGATCAATTGTGCCCACTGGCTGAGATTCAGGTCCGTCAGCAACGCCTGGTAGCCGGCATTGTCCGCCTGGCGCGCCAACAAGGCGGCCGTCAATGCATCGCCCATGGCGCCGATGCCTATCTGCAACGTCCCGCCGTCACGCACCAGCGTGCTGGCGTGCAGGCCGATCAGGTGATCCTGGAAGCCCACCGGCATGTTCGGCGTGGAAAACAGCGTGTGATTGTCTTTCTCGTCGATCAGCAGGTCGAAGCCGTCGATGCCGACTTCGGCGTCACCCGGCATGTAGGGCAAGTCGCTGTGCACCTGGCCGACCAGTAGGATGGTCTCCCCGGCTGCTCGCCGCTTGGCGATCATGGGCAACAGGTCCAGGGTGATGTCCGGGTTGCAGCTCAGGCTCAGGCGGTCCGGGTGTTGTGGGTCGCTGGCCACCAGTTGCGCCACCAGGTTCAACCCGGCGGCATTGATGTCCCGGGCCGCGTGGCTGTAGTTGCTGCTGACGTAGTCTTGCTGGGCCGGCGCGCTGTTCAACAGGCTGCCGGGCTGCATGAAGAACTGCTGGACGCGAATATTGGCCGGCAGGTCGCCTTGATGCAGCGCCGAGAGGTAATCCAGCTCCGGGTAGTCGCCGAAAACCCGCTCGATGAATGGTTCGAGGAAGCGTTTTTGCAAGCCGTCGCCCAGGTTCGGCCGCCCCAGGCTCAGGGCCGTGTAAATCGTCAACTGGCGCTCGGGCAATTCAGCGATGCGCCGGAACAACGCATTGGCGAACAGATTGGGCTTGCCCAGCCCCAGCGGCATGCCGAGGTGGATATGGGCGGGCAGGCGCTCAAGCACGTCCTCCACCGCCTGCTCGATTGAACACAACTGCACCATCCGACCCTCCGAGACATTGCCCTGAATGTGGCTTGGACCGAACTTGCCGGGTCTTGGTTGCGCCGAACCGCTCGCAAGGGTTGTTCACAGGCGCAAAAAAGCCGCTCGTAAGCGGCTTTCCTGTGGCAGGTGGCAGCGAATTACAGGCCGGACATCTCTTTGATGGCGCCCTTGAGCTCGTCATCCGTGCAATCGGCGCATGTGCCTTTCGGCGGCATGGAGTTGATGCCGGTAATCGCCTTGGCGAGGATGCCGTCGAGCCCGCCCTGATGATCAGCGCGCTCTTTCCACGCTGCCTTGTCGCCAATTTTCGGCGCGCCCAGCAGACCGGTGCCGTGGCAAGCATTGCAGTGCTTGGCAATCACGTCTTTCGGCGCCTTGGCGCCTCC
Source organism: Pseudomonas chlororaphis (assembly GCA_001023535.1). Taxonomy (NCBI): domain Bacteria; kingdom Pseudomonadati; phylum Pseudomonadota; class Gammaproteobacteria; order Pseudomonadales; family Pseudomonadaceae; genus Pseudomonas; species Pseudomonas chlororaphis. The sequence continues at coordinate 548,595 of CP011020.1, read as the reverse complement.
CGCACCACCTGCGGCGGCGGCGACTTCCATACCCTTGCATTCCTGCCCCTGAACGCAGACCTGGCCGACGGGTTCGAGGCGCTTGGCGATTTCGTCGTTGGTCGCCGCTTGGGCGCTGACTGCCCATAGGGCCAATGCGGTTGCTGGTACAGCCAGCATTTTCATAATTAGGTTCACGCGTACACCCTCAATGGTGGCTAGTCACGCCTGCGGCCACGGTTTGCAGGCGGGCGCAAGTATAGCGGTAAGCCCGTCACACTGAAACAACCCTAAAGTCACAAGGGTCTTGTTCGTGGTGACCACTTACCCCCCCGGGCGCCTCTGCCGTGTGGGCTTGGCGCCTCTTTCCTTAGAAATTGGCCGGTGTGGCTGCGCTGATCAGTCGCGCCGGCGCATCGAACGGATTACGAAAACGATGAGGCTTGGTGCTTTCAAAATAGTAGCTGTCGCCCGCCTCGAGCACGAACGTTTCCAGACCCACCACCAACTCCAGCCGCCCTTCCACCAGGATCCCGGTTTCCTCGCCCTCATGGGTGAGCATTTCCTCACCGGTGTCGGCGCCAGGCGGGTAGATTTCGTTCAGGAAGGCGATCGCTCGGCTCGGATGGGCCCGGCCCACCAGCTTCATGGTCACGGCGCCGTCGGAGATGTCGATCAGTTCGTTGGCTTTGTAGACGATCTGGGTCGGTTTCTCCTGAAGGATTTCCTCGGAGAAAAACTCGACCATGGACATGGGAATCCCGCCAAGGACCTTGCGCAGCGAGCTGATCGAGGGGCTGACGCTGTTCTTCTCGATCATCGAAATGGTGCTGTTGGTGACGCCCGCACGCTTGGCGAGTTCACGCTGGGAAAGGCCTTTGAGTTTACGAATGGATTGCAGTCGTTCACCGACGTCCAATGCTGGAGCCTCCAGGGAATCAGGTTGTGTGGAAAGTGAGCGTTATCATGGCGACAGCGTTCAGTATTTACAACACTTTGACCCGAATCCTGTGCGGCGAAGCGACTTTCGGTAGGGCACGCCGGGCATCAGCGCCCGGAATAGAGCCGTGGCACCCGTCGCAGGTTGCAGAAAATCTGGTAAGGAATCGTGTCGGCGGCCTTCGCCACGTCGCTGGCAAGCACGTTCCTGCCCCACAGCTCCACGGTCGAACCCAGCCCGGCCTGGGGGACGTGGGTGAGGTCGACGCACAACATGTCCATCGACACCCGCCCGACCAGTTGGCTGCGCTGCCCCGCCACCAGCACCGGCGTACCCGTGGGCGCCTGGCGCGGATAGCCGTCGGCATACCCCATGGCAACCACCCCGACCCGGGTCGGTTGCGTGGTCACGAAGCGGGCGCCGTAGCCCACGGGCTCGCCGGCAGGCAATTCGCGCACGCTGATGATCTTCGACTCCAGGGTCATCACCGGTTGCAGGCGCGCAGCGACTTCGTTGGGCTCCTCGAACGGCGTGGCTCCGTAGAGCATGATGCCCGGCCGTACCCAGTCGCTCGGCATCTGCGGCCACCCGAGCACGGCAGGGGAATTGCGCAGGCTGATCTGCGCCGCCAGCCCTTGGCGAGCCGCTTCGAAGACTGCCAGTTGGTGAGTGCTGCTGGGATCGTGCAGCTCGTCGGCCCGGGCGAAATGGCTCATCAGGACGATCTTCGCCACGTTGCCACTGGCCAGCAGGCGACGATAGCCGGCCTGGTAGTCCGCCGGGTGCAAGCCGACCCGATGCATGCCGGAGTCGAGTTTGAGCCAGACCGTGATCGGTTTGCTCAGCCGTGCCTGCTCAAGCGCTTCGAGCTGCCAGAGCGAATGCACCACGCACCACAAGTCATGCTCGATGATCAGCGACAGCTCATCGGCTTCGAAGAACCCTTCCAGCAACAGGATCGGCCCGCGGATCCCGCCGGCACGCAGTTCCAGGGCTTCTTCGATGCACGCCACGGCGAACCCGTCGGCCGTGTCCTGCAGCGCCTCGGCGCAGCGCACCGCACCATGCCCATAGGCATCGGCCTTGATCACCGCCAGGGCCTTGGCCCCGGTGACTTCGCGGGCCAATTGGTAATTGTGACGCAGGGCTTGAAGGTCGATCAGGGCACGGGCAGGACGCATGGCGGCAGGCTTCTAGGCGGTCATGAATAAAAAACCGGTGCTGGCCGAGGGTGCGAACCACCGACAGCACCGGAAGAGGGATCTGTTTGACTGAGGCTTAAGGCAGCGCGGCCACCACCGACAACTCCACCAAGATTTGCGGCTCGCACAGCTTGGCTTCCACCGTGGCACGGGCCGGGGCGGTGCCCTTGGGCAGCCATTGGTCCCAGACGGCGTTCATGCCGGCGAAGTGAGCGTCGATGTCCTTCAGGTAGATCGTCACCGACAACAGGCGGCTCTTGTCGGTCCCGGCCAGGTCGAGCAACCGCTCGATGTTGGCCAGGGTCTGGCGAGTCTGCTGTTCAATACCGGCGCTCATGTCGTCGCCGACCTGCCCCGCCAGGTAAACGGTGCCGTTGTGCACGACGACCTGACTCATGCGGTCATTGGTGAGCTGGCGCTGGATTGACATGTTTCGCAGACTCCTTTTTTTGGCTGCCATAACGGGAAATATCGAGGCCTTCTGCGCTGATCTGCGGCTTTTTCTTCGCCATCAGGTCGGCCAGCAGACGGCCGGAACCACAAGCCATGGTCCATCCGAGGGTGCCATGGCCGGTGTTCAGGAACAGGTTCTTGAACGCGGTGGCGCCCACGATCGGCGTGCCGTCCGGGGTGGTCGGGCGCAGGCCGGTCCAGAAGCTGGCCTGGGCCAGATCGCCGCCCTGAGGATAAAGGTCGCCCACGATCATCTCCAGGGTTTCACGCCGACGCGGGTTGAGGGACAGGTCAAAACCGGCGATTTCAGCCATGCCGCCCACGCGAATGCGGTTGTCGAAACGGGTGATCGCCACCTTGTAGGTTTCGTCAAGAATGGTCGAGGTCGGCGCCATCGACGGGTTGGTGATCGGGACGGTCAGGGAGTAACCCTTGAGTGGATACACCGGCGCACGAATCCCCAGGGGTTTGAGCAATTGCGGCGAATAGCTGCCAAGGGCGAGGACGTAGCGGTCGGCGGTTTCCAGCTTGCCGTCGATCCACACTCCGTTGACGCGATCGCCGGCGAAGTCCAGGCGCTGGATGTCCTGGCCGAAGCGGAACTGTACGCCGAGCTTCACGGCCATTTCCGCCAGGCGCGTGGTAAACAGCTGGCAGTCGCCGGTCTGGTCATTGGGCAGGCGCAAGGCACCGGCCAGGATGTCCGTGACGTTGGCCAAGGCCGGTTCGACCCGGGCGATGCCTTCGCGGTCGAGCACTTCGAAAGGCACGCCCGACTCTTTGAGCACCGCGATGTCTTTTGCCGCGCCATCGAGCTGGGCCTGGGTGCGGAACAGCTGGGTGGTACCCAGGCTCCGGCCTTCGTAGGCGATGCCGGTTTCGGCACGCAGCTCATCGAGGCAGTCGCGGCTGTACTCGGAGAGGCGGACCATGCGCTCCTTGTTGATGGCATAACGGCTGGCGGTGCAGTTACGCAGCATCTGCGCCATCCACAGGTACTGGTCGATGTCGGCAGTGGCCTTGATGGCCAGCGGCGCATGGCGTTGCAACAGCCACTTGATGGCCTTGAGCGGCACACCTGGCGCGGCCCACGGTGAGGCGTAGCCCGGCGACACCTGCCCGGCGTTGGCGAAGCTGGTTTCCATGGCTGGCGCCGGCTGACGGTCGACCACCACCACTTCAAACCCGGCTCGCGCCAGGTAGTAAGCACTGACGGTACCGATGACGCCGCTACCCAAGACCAGAACGCGCATGTTGTTGCCCTCATCGCGGATAACCGCTGACGTTTTGTTGTACATACCTTCGATGGACGCAGTGTAAAAAAGAATAGCCAGTGCTTTTCACTATATAACTGCCTATATTTGGCGAGAATTCTCGGCAAAAACCCTTTTCACGGAGGCGCATCACCTGTGCGTACCAATACCCAGACCAAGCGTGAGCTGGACAAGATCGACCGCAACATCCTGCGCATCCTCCAGGCGGACGGGCGGATCTCCTTCACCGAACTGGGGGAAAAGGTCGGCCTGTCCACCACGCCCTGTACCGAACGGGTGCGGCGCCTGGAGCGTGAAGGCATCATCATGGGCTACAACGCACGGCTCAATCCCCAGCACCTGAAGGGGAGCCTGCTGGTGTTCGTGGAAATCAGCCTCGACTACAAGTCTGGCGATACGTTTGAAGAATTCCGACGCGCCGTGCTGAAATTGCCCCACGTGCTGGAGTGCCACCTGGTGTCAGGCGATTTCGACTACCTGGTGAAGGCACGGATTTCCGAGATGGCCTCGTACCGCAAGCTACTGGGGGACATCCTCCTCAAGCTGCCCCATGTGCGCGAATCCAAGAGCTACATCGTGATGGAAGAGGTGAAGGAAAGCCTGAGCCTGCCGATTCCGGATTGAGGCCCTTCGCGAGCCGGCTCGCGAAAAGGCACTCGAGGATTCACCCACCGTCAGACCAGCACCTGGCGATTGGACGCCATGTATTGATGGATCTGCCGCTCGACCCGAGGATGAATCAGCTCCACCGGTCGCCGCCCGTTGGGGCATGGCAAGGTCGCCGTCGTGCCGAACAGCCGGCAGACCAGCGGTCGCTCGTCATACACGGTGCAACCGCTGGGCCCCAGGTGCACGCAATCGAGCGCCTCAAGGGCGGCATCCTGTTCGGCGCGGGTCTTGCGCGGCAAACGGGCCATTTCCTCCGGCGAGGTGGTCACCGGACCACAGCAGTCGTGGCAGCCGGGAACGCACTCGAACGAGGGGATCTGCTGGCGCAGCGTGCGGATTTTCTGACTGTTGCAACTCATGAAAACGACTACCGACGAGGACACAGAACGATTCTGCCCTAAAACCCTCATCCCAGACACCGCCAGCCGACCGCTGTTGCTCGGGGATGAATCCGCGGCTTATGCTCCGTCAAATTTCTCAAACACCACAATCAGGATTACGCACATGAACGCCCGTGTTCAGCAACCGGTCCCGAGCCACGCGCACGCCGCCTCCTATTACGCCGCCAGCAGCTTGCCGCAACCGGACCATCCGTTGCTGCAGGGCGAGTGCGTGGCGGACGTGTGCGTGGTGGGCGGCGGGTTTTCCGGGCTGAACACCGCCATCGAACTGGCCGAACGCGGCATGAGCGTGGTCCTGCTGGAGGCCCACAGGATCGGCTGGGGCGCCAGCGGCCGCAACGGCGGCCAGTTGATCCGGGGGGTTGGCCATGGCCTGGAGCAATTCGCCCCGGTCATCGGTTCCGACGGCGTCCGTCAGATGAAACTCATGGGCCTTGAAGCCGTGGAAATCGTCCGACAACGTGTCGAGCGTTTTCAGATCCCCTGCGACCTGACCTGGGGCTACTGCGACCTCGCCAACAAGCCCGGCGACCTGGAAGGTTTTGCCGAGGACGCCGAAGAACTGCGCAGCTTGGGTTATCGCTACCCGACCCGGCTCCTGCAAGCACACGAAATGCATAGCGTGGTGGGTTCGGACCGCTACGTCGGTGGCCTGATCGACATGGGTTCGGGCCACCTGCATCCGCTGAACCTGGCCCTGGGCGAAGCCGCCGCCGCGCAACAGCTTGGGGTCAGGCTGTTCGAGCAGTCGGCGGTCACCCGCATCGATTATGGCGCCGAAGTAAAAGTGCACACCCGGCAGGGTTCGGTCCGCGCCAAGACACTGGTGCTGGGCTGCAACGCCTACCTCAACGGACTCAACCCAGAGCTCAGCGGCAAGGTGCTGCCCGCCGGCAGCTACATCATCGCCACCGAACCCCTGAGCCACGCCCAGGCCCAGGCCTTGTTACCGCAGAACATGGCGGTGTGTGACCAACGGGTGGCACTGGACTACTACCGTCTCTCGGCGGATCGTCGCTTGCTGTTCGGTGGCGCTTGTCATTATTCAGGTCGCGACCCGCAGGACATCGGCGCCTACATGCGGCCGAAAATGCTCAAGGTGTTCCCGCAATTGGCGAACGTGAAGATCGATTACCAGTGGGGCGGGATGATTGGTATCGGCGCCAACCGATTGCCACAGATCGGCCGGCTCAAGGACCAACCCAACGTGTATTACGCCCAGGCCTACTCCGGTCATGGCGTGAACGCCACGCACCTGGCCGGCAAACTGCTGGCCGAAGCTATCAGTGGGCAACAAAGCCGCGGTTTCGACCTGTTCGCCCAGGTGCCGCACATGACCTTCCCTGGCGGCAAGCACCTGCGCTCGCCGCTGCTGGCGCTGGGAATGTTATGGCACCGGTTGAAAGAGTTGGTTTAACCCAAAAAACCGTGGCGAGGGAGCTTGCTCCCGCTCGGTTGCGCAGCGACCGCAAAATCTCAGGGTTGCTGCACGACCCAGCGTGAGCAACCGCCCTCGCCACAAGTTCCTTATCGTTTCAACCCCGCCAGAACGGCTTGAGCCCCTCTTCCCGCGCCTGCTCCCGGTCCAACCCGATGTCACGCAACTGTTCGGGTGTCAGCGTCAATAAGGCTTTGCGTGTATGCAGGCGCAACCAGAACAGGTCCCAGCGGCTCAGGTGGGCCGGCGCATTGCGCGACATCGTGTTGCGCAGCCCCTTATCCTGCCCTGCCACCAGTTCCTGACTGTGTAACGTCAGCCGCACATCGCTCAAGCCGTTCATTTTTGTCGCTCCTGTTTACTTGGGTAGCCAGAGGTTCCATGATGTGCGAACGGCAGAAAGCGATACAGATTCAATCGTTTTGTTTTACTTCCATACAGATTGAGCCTTTCGCGCACTGAATCGTCGTTTTCCAACCCAACTGTATTGGTTGCCGTAGTCCTCCTCGAGAATGCGCCATGACTCTCTACGTGAACCTCGCCGAATTGCTCGGCACCCGCATCGAACAAGGCTTCTACCGCCCGGGCGACCGGCTGCCATCGGTACGAGCGTTGAGCACGGAGCACGGCGTCAGCTTGAGCACGGTGCAGCAGGCCTATCGCGTGCTGGAGGACAGTGGCCTGGCGATGCCGAAACCCAAGTCCGGTTATTTCGTACCGGTCAGCCGCGCGCTGCCGGACCTACCGGTGGTGGGCCGTCCCGCCCAGCGGCCCGTGGATATTTCCCAGTGGGACCAGGTGCTGGAACTGATACGCGCGGTGCCGCGCAAGGATGTGGTGCAGTTGGGACGGGGCATGCCGGACATCAACTCGCCGACCATGAAGCCGCTGTTGCGCAGCCTGGCGCAGATCAGTCGTCGGCAAGACATGCCAGGGCTGTATTACGACAACATCTACGGCAACCTGGCGCTGCGTGAACAGATTGCCCGGCTGTTGCTGGATTCAGGTTGCCAGTTGGGCGCCAACGATCTGATTGTCACCACCGGCTGTCACGAAGCGCTGTCTGTCAGCATTCGCGCCACGTGCGAGCAAGGCGATATCGTCGCCGTGGACTCCCCCAGCTTCCATGGCGCCATGCAAACCCTCAAGGGCCTGGGCATGAAGGCGCTGGAAATCCCCACCGACCCGCTCACCGGTATCAGCCTGGAGGCCCTGGAACTGGCCTTGGAACAATGGCCGATCAAGGCCATACAGTTGACGCCCAGTTGCAACAATCCGTTGGGCTACATCATGCCGGAAGCCAACAAACGCGCCCTGCTGACCCTGGCACAGCGCTTCGACGTGGCGATCATCGAAGACGATGTGTATGGAGAACTGGCCTACACCTACCCACGCCCCCGCACGATCAAGTCCTTCGACGACGATGGCCGGGTCCTGCTCTGCAGTTCCTTTTCCAAGACCCTGGCCCCTGGCCTGCGCGTGGGCTGGGTCGCGCCCGGCCGGTACCTGGAACGGGCGCTGCACATGAAGTACATCAGCACCGGCTCCACCGCCCCACAGCCCCAGATCGCCGTGGCCGAATTTCTCAAGGGCGGGCATTTCGAACCACATTTGCGCCGGATGCGCGCGCAATACCAGCGCAATCGCGACGTCATGATCGATTGGGTCAGCCGCTATTTTCCGCCAGGCACCCGCGCCAGCCGGCCCCGGGGCAGCTTCATGCTATGGGTCGAACTGCCGGAAGGCTTCGACACCCTCAAGCTCAACCGGGTCCTGCATGATCAGGGCGTACAGGTCGCCGTCGGCAGCATCTTTTCCGCCTCCGGCAAGTACCGCAATTGCCTGCGGATGAACTACGCTGCCAAGCCAACGGCCCAGATCGAAGAGGCCGTGCGCAGGGTGGGCGCCGCCGCTATCGCGTTGTTGAACGAAACCCAGCGCGACGCCGTCTGATCTGTACGCCGGGAAGCGGCATCCAACAGCCCATCAACGCAATCGAGCGGAACGATCCTACGTGAGATCCAGACCGATCCTGCCAGCGCTACTGCTAGTCGCCTCGCTGCTGGGCGGCTGCGCCAGTCTTGATGTCACCCGCGAGCCCTCCCAGGCACTACCGGCCAGCGAATCCTCCTTTGGCCGCTCGGTCCAGGCCCAGGCGGCGCCCCATGAAGGGCAGTCGGGCTTTCGCCTGCTCCCCGACAGTACCGACGCGTTCATCGCCCGGGCCGAGTTGATCCGCCACGCCCAGAGCAGCCTGGACTTGCAGTACTACATCGTCCACGACGGCATCAGCACCCGGATGCTGGTGGACGAATTGCTCAAGGCCGCGGACCGCGGTGTGCGAGTGCGGATCCTGCTGGACGACACCGCCAGCGACGGCCAGGAAGAAACCATCGCGACCCTGGCCGCCCACCCACAGATCCAGGTCCGCCTGTTCAACCCCTTGCACCTGGGCCGGGCCACCGGGGTGACCCGCGGCCTTGGACGCCTGTTCAACCTGTCGCTGCAACACCGGCGCATGCACAACAAGCTGTGGCTGGCAGACAACAGCATGGCCATCGTCGGCGGCCGCAACCTGGGGGATGAGTATTTCGACGCAGAACCCAACCTGAACTTCACCGACATCGACCTGCTCGGGGTCGGCCCGGTGGCCGAACAACTGGGCCACAGCTTCGACCAGTACTGGAACAGCGCCCTGAGCAAACCCATCGAACAGTTCCTGTCCCATCGCCCCACGCCCAAGGACCTGGCCGACAGTCGGGCGCGCCTGCAAGCGTCCCTTGAACAGACCCAAAAGGAAAATCACGCGCTCTACCAGCAACTGACCACCTACAAGACCCAGCCACGCCTGGACACCTGGCGCAACCAGCTGATCTGGGCCTGGAACAAGGCGATGTGGGACGCGCCGAGCAAGGTGCTGGCCAAGGACGAGCCCGATCCGCAGTTGCTGCTGACCACTCAACTAGCGCCAGAGCTGACGGGCGTCAGCAAAGAACTGATCATGATTTCCGCCTACTTCGTCCCGGGCCAGCCAGGGTTGGTCTACCTGACCAGTCGCGCCGATGCCGGCGTGTCGGTGAGCCTGCTGACCAACTCCCTGGAGGCCACCGACGTGCCGGCGGTGCATGGCGGGTATGCGCCGTACCGCAGGGCCTTGCTGGAGCACGGTGTGCGCCTGTTCGAACTGCGCCGACAACCGGGCGAAACCGGCGGCCGCCCGCACCTGTTCTACAGCAGGTCCTACGGCGAGTCGGACTCGAGCCTGCACAGCAAGGCGATCATTTTTGACCGGCAGAAAGCCTTTATCGGTTCGTTCAATTTCGACCCGCGCTCGGTGCTGTGGAACACCGAGGTCGGCGTTTTGGTGGACAGCGAAGCGCTCGCCGGCCAGGTGCGTGAGCTGGCCCTGCAAGGCATGGCCCCGGCCTTGAGTTATCAGGCACGACTGAAGGACGACACCCTGGTCTGGACCACCGAAGACAACGGCACGCTACACGACCTGGACCACGAACCCGGCAGTTGGTGGCGCCGCTTCAATGCCTGGTTCGCCAAGACCGTCGGCCTGGAGCGGATGCTGTAGCCCGCGTTATCCGGCGTAGCGAAGTGATCACGCCGCTTGCGTGGCGCCGAACGCACCCTGGCGCAATAACAGGATCACCAGGCCGAAGGCCCCCGCCGCCATGAACAAGGGCAACGCATGCCCACTGATCCACTGGCTGCCGGCCCCCGCTGCCAGCGGACCGACCAGGCAACCGATCCCCCACAACTGCGCGACATGGGCATTGGCCCGCACCAGCGCATCGTCACGGAAACGCTCGCCGATCAGAATCAGCGACAGGGTAAACAAGCCACCTGCGCTGGCGCCGAACAGGATCCACAGGGGCCAGATCAACGGCGTATCGATCAGTACCGGCACCGCCAGGCTCGATAGCATCAACAACACCGCACAGCCGGTGAACAAGGTGCGGCGGGACATGTAGTCGGCCAGGGCGCCAACGGGCAATTGCAGTAAGGCATCGCCCACCACCACGGTGCTGACCATCGCCAATGCCACCTCGGCACTGAAGCCCTGGCGCAGGCAGTAGACCGGCAGCAATGTCAGGATCATCGCTTCGAAGGCGGCGAACAACGACACTGCCCAGCCAATCGCCGGCAAGCTTCGGCAAAACGCCCACAGGTCGCCCAACGTGACATTGCCGGCCTCGCTGCTGGGCGCGCCGCTGCGCCCCAGCAACAACAGCGGTGCAACCAAGAGCAGGCCGACGCCCACCCAGAAGCCATAATCGTGATCGGTCCCCAGCACGCCGAGCAGCAACGGCCCGGACAACTGGCTCAAGGCATAGCTGCAGCCGTACAACGCCACCAGTCGTCCGCGCCATTGTTCAACGACCAGTTGGTTGATCCAGCTCTCACCGAGGATGAAGACCAGGGTCAGCACCACGCCAATCAACAGGCGCAACACCAGCCAGACCGGATAACTGGGCATCAGCGCCAGCAAGCCGATCGACAGCGCGCCGCCCCACAGGCACAGGCGCATCAACGCCGCGGTGCCAAAGCGCGCAGCCAGCCGGCTCGACACCTTGGCCCCCAGCAACACGCCCACCGCCGGCATGGCGGCCATGACGCCGATGGCGAATGAACCATAGCCCCAGCCTTCCAGGCGCAACGACACCAGCGGCATGCTGACGCCCAAGGCCAGGCCGACGCTCAGGACAGACGCCAACACGACGAAGTAAGTCGCCCAACGCATTTGCACGCTCCTGTGGAGGGGTATCGGTGCAGGTATCACTCAAAATATTGTGGGAGCGGGCTTGCTTGCGAAGGCGGAGTGTCAATCAACTAGCTGTTGAATGTTAAACCGCTTTCGCGAGCAAGCCCGCTCCCACAGGGGATGTGTCTACCGCAAATCTTGCGCTCATCCTCGACCAATGTGGGAGCGGGCTCGCTCGCGAAAGCGGGGTGTCAGTCAACTTAGCCGTTGATGTTAACCGCCTTCGCGAGCAAGCCCGCTCCCACAAAAGGGGTCAGAGCTTGATCCAGGTCGCCTTCAGCTCGGTGTATTTGTCGAAGGCATGCAGCGATTTGTCACGACCGTTGCCCGACTGCTTGAAGCCACCGAACGGTGCAGTCATGTCGCCGCCATCGTACTGGTTGACCCAGACGCTGCCGGCGCGCAGGGCCTTGGCGGTCAGGTGAGCCTTGGAAATGTCCTTGGTCCACACCGCCGCCGCCAGGCCATACGGCGTATCGTTGGCAATCTGGATCGCTTCTTCGGCAGTGTCGAAGGCAATGACCGACAGCACTGGGCCGAAAATTTCTTCCTGGGCGATTTTCATGGCGTTGCTCACGCCGTCGAAAATCGTCGGCTCGACGTAGGTGCCGCCGGTTTCCTCGAGGATCCGCTTGCCGCCCGCCACCAGCTTGGCGCCGTCACTGTGACCGGCTTCGATGTAGGACAGCACGGTGTTCATCTGTTGGGTATCCACCAGGGCGCCGACGTTGGTGGCCGGGTCCAACGGATTACCCGGCTTCCAACCCTTGAGGGCCTCGATCACCAGCGGCAGGAAGGTATCCTTGATGGAGCGCTCCACCAGCAGGCGCGAACCGGCGGTGCAGACTTCACCCTGATTGAAGGCGATGGCGCTGGCGGCGGATTCGGCGGCGGCCTGCAGGTCGGGGGCGTCGGCGAACACGATGTTCGGGCTCTTGCCACCGGCTTCCAGCCAGATGCGTTTCATGTTGGATTCGCCGGCGTACACCATCAACTGCTTGGCGATTTTGGTGGAGCCGGTGAACACCAGCGTATCCACGTCCATGTGCAGGCCCAAGGCCTTGCCGACGGTATGCCCGTAGCCGGGCAGCACGTTCAGCACGCCCTTCGGAATACCGGCCTCGACCGCCAGGGCAGCGATACGCAGGGCCGTCAGCGGGGATTTTTCCGACGGCTTGAGCACCACCGAGTTACCGGTGGAGAGGGCCGGGCCGAGCTTCCAGCAGGCCATCATCAATGGGAAGTTCCACGGCACGATAGCGCCCACGACCCCGACCGGCTCGCGCGTCACCAGGCCCAGTTGATCGTGGGGCGTCGCCGCCACTTCGTCGTACAGCTTGTCGATGGCCTCGCCGCTCCAGCTCAACGCCTGGGCCGCGCCAGGCACGTCAATGTACAGCGAGTCGCTGATCGGCTTGCCCATGTCGAGGGTTTCCAGCAGGGCCAACTCTTCGGCGTTCTGCTTGAGCAGGCTGGCGAAACGAATCATGGTGGCTTTGCGCTTGCTGGGCGCCAGGCGCGACCAGACGCCGGAATTGAAGGTTGCGCGGGCGTTTTCCACGGCACGCTGGGCGTCGGCCACGTCGCATGCGGCGACTTTGCCCAAGAGGCGGCCATCGACCGGGCTGAGGCAATCAAAGGTTTCGCCGGACACTGCATCCGTGTATTCACCGTTGATGAAAGCGCGGCCTTCGATCTTCAGGTCGCGGGCACGTTGTTCCCAGTCGGCACGAGTCAGGGTGGTCATACGAGTGTCCTCCTCTTATTGAGTCAGAACGCCGCGCAACGCAGCGCTCAAAGAATTCTGCCCGGCCAGCCTGTTCGGCGCTGTTTTCGGCAGAGGGCACCCGCCACCCTAAACCAGCGGCCGGTGAAGTTTCAATATATTTGACATAGCGGTGGCAAACCGCCTTGCGATGTTCGTTTTAATAAACATAGACTCTGGCTCTTCCAGCCATTCGCGCCGTCATTCACGGGGATTACCGCATGAGCATCCAGGACATCGTCGATTTCAGCCACGCCACCACTGCCGCCGACCGCTACCGTCCGGACCCGGCCAAGGTACTCAAGGGCGATCCCGAACAGGCGGTGTACAACCACTACAACAGCCCGTGTGGCCAAATGAATGCCGGGGTCTGGGAAGGCGCCGTGGGCCAGTGGACGGTCAACTACACCGAGCATGAGTATTGCGAAATCGTCCAGGGTGTTTCCGTGCTGCGGGACAACGATGGGAACGCCAAGACCTTGCGCGCAGGTGACCGCTTCGTGATCCCGGCGGGCTTCAAGGGCACCTGGGAAGTGCTGGAACCGTGCCGCAAGATCTACGTGGTGTTCGAACAGAAGGCTTGAAGCCTTGGGATCAAGGGTGCATCGCCCCACACGGGCCATGTGGTGCCTTTGTGGGGGCGAGCTTGCTCGCGAAGAGGCCCGGACAGCCAAAAAAACCAACAAAAAAGGCCCGTATCGTGAGATACGGGCCTTTTTTGTAAGAGGGAAAAATCAATTACTTGATTTTGCCTTCCTTGTAGATCACGTGCTTGCGAACAACCGGATCATATTTCTTGATCTCGATTTTGTCCGGGGTAGTACGCTTGTTCTTGTCGGTAGTGTAGAAGTGACCAGTACCGGCGCTCGAGATCAAACGAATCAATTCACGCATGATTAGCTCCCTTAAACCTTGCCATCGCGGCGAAGTTCGGCCAGCACGACATCAATGCCGCGCTTGTCGATGATACGCATGCCTTTGGCAGATACGCGCAGACGTACAAAACGTTTCTCGGACTCAACCCAGAAGCGGTGATGCTGCAGGTTCGGCAGGAAACGACGACGGGTTTTGTTGTTTGCGTGGGAAATGTTATTCCCAGTCACCGGACCCTTACCGGTAACTTGACAGACTCTCGACATGCCTCAGCCCTCTAAAACCACATGCCCAACCCGGCATGGGTTGGCCGCTTAATCTCTCAGTCATTTGGCGCCAGGCGCCGCGTTTCTTTAAGGGTCTTACCGGCTACACCTACAGTGAAGGAACCGGGCCCCTAGAAAAGAGCGCTGCTTTATACCAGAAAGACCACGGTGCAACAACAACCGATGTGATTTGTCTTTGCGGCAGAACACCGTTCAACCGTCCGGGACGGCTGGGGCAAAGGCCGGCGCAGCCCGTGACCGCTCGTCGCTGCGCGCAGGTTTTTTTAACCTGCGCCAGGTTTGAGCCCATCACGCACCGCCACAGGGTGCCGGAAAATGCAAAAAGGGGATAGTCATTTGCCAGCGAGCCCACTAGGGTAGGCCTTTTCCAGACTGCACTCGCAGATGGGCCTTCGACTTGCACAAGGAAACTGCTCATGCGCCTCGCTGCCCTACCATTGTTGCTCGCCCCTCTGCTGATCAGCCCATTGGCCCAGGCGGCCGCCCTGAGTGTTTGTACCGAGGCGAGCCCGGAAGGGTTCGACGTGGTCCAGTACAACTCGCTGACAACCACCAACGCCTCTGCCGACGTGCTGATGAACCGCCTGGTGGACTTCGACACCGCCAGCGGCAAGGTGGTCCCCAGCCTTGCCAAGAGCTGGGAGATCTCGACCGACGGGCTGACCTACGTGTTCAAACTGCGCCCCCAGGTCAAGTTCCACCACACCGACTACTTCACGCCGCGTCGCGACCTGACCGCCGAGGACGTGAAATTCAGCTTCGAGCGCATGCTCGACCCGGCCAACCCCTGGCACAAGGTGGCCCAGAGCGGCTTCCCCCACGCCCAGTCCATGCAACTGCCCACGCTGATCAAGAAAATCGACGCGCTGGACCCGTTGACCGTGCGCTTCACCCTCGACCATGCCGATTCGACGTTCCTGGCAACGTTGAGCATGGGCTTTGCCTCTATCTATTCGGCTGAATACGCCGACCAATTGATGAAGGCCGGCACCCCGGAAAAGCTCAACAACCAGCCGGTCGGCACCGGCCCGTTCATTTTCAACCGGTTCCAGAAGGACGCGACGATCCGCTACAAGGCCAACGACGCCTATTTCGACGGCAAGCCTCAAGTGGACCCACTGATCTTCGCCATCACGCCGGATGCCAACGTGCGCTTGCAGAAACTGCGTCGCAATGAATGCCAGATCGCCCTGTCGCCCAAGCCACTGGACGTGCAGGCCGCGCGCCAGGAACCGACGCTGGCCGTGACCCAGACCGACGCCTTCATGACGGCCTTCGTGGCGATCAACAGCCAGCACCCGCCACTGGACAAACCTGAGGTGCGCCAGGCCATCAACCTGGCGTTCGACAAGGCCAGCTACCTCAAGACCGTCTTCGAAGGCACTGCGCAGGCGGCCAACGGGCCCTACCCGCCCAACACCTGGAGCTACGCCAAAAACCTGCCCGGCTACACCCACGACCCCGCCAAGGCTCGCGAACTGCTGGCCAAGGCCGGTTTGAAGGAAGGCTTCCAGACCACCCTCTGGACCCGCCCTTCCGGCAGCCTGCTGAACCCGAATCCGAGCCTTGGCGCCCAGCTGCTGCAATCGGACCTGGCGGAAATCGGCATCCAGGCTGAAATCCGGGTGATCGAATGGGGCGAGTTGATCCGTCGGGCCAAGGCCGGCGAACACGATCTGCTGTTCATGGGCTGGGCGGGCGACAACGGCGACCCGGACAATTTCCTCACGCCGCAGTTTTCCTGCGCGGCGGTCAAGTCCGGCACCAACTTCGCGCGCTACTGCAACCCCGACCTGGACAAACTGATCAGCGCCGGCAAGACCACCGGCGAGCAAGGCGTGCGCGCCAAGCTCTACGAGCAGGCCCAGGCACAGATCCAGCAACAGGCCCTCTGGCTGCCCCTGGCTCACCCGACGGCCTTCGCCCTCACCCGCAAGGAAGTGCAGGGTTATTCGGTCAGCCCGTTCGGTCGCCAGGACTACGCCAAGGTCACCCTCAAGTAACCACCTGTATGCATTGAAACCTGTGGGAGCGGGCTTGCCCGCGAAAGCGGTGGGTCAGCCAGCACGGATGTCGCCTGACACGACCTCTTCGCGAGCAAGCCCGCCCCCACAGAGTTTGCCATTGCCAGATCGCGGCTACATCCACCCGTACTCCACCATCGACAGCGGCTCCCCATCGCCGACGATGAAATGATCGAGCACCCGCACGTCAATCAACTCCAGCGCTTGCTGAAGGCGCCCGGTGAGCACCCGGTCGGCCTGGCTCGGCTCGGTATCGCCGGAAGGATGGTTGTGACACAGGATCAACGCGGCGGCATTGTGGGCCAGGGCGCGCTTGACCACTTGCCGTGGATAGACGCTGGCGCTGTCGATCGAGCCGCGAAACAGCGCCTCATAGGCCAACACCCGATGCCGGGAATCCAGGAACAGGCAGCCGAACACTTCATGGGGTTCATGGCGCAACACGGCCTTGAGGTAGTCGCGTACAACCAGCGGGCTCTCCAGCACCGACTCTCGTCGCAGGTCCTGGGCCAGATGTCGGCGCCCCATTTCCAGGACCGCTTGCAACTGCGCGAACTTCGCCGGCCCCAAGCCCAGTTGCATGCTGAATGTACGCAGGTCGGCGTCCAGTAAACCGCGCAGGCAACCAAATTGATGCAGCAGGTGTCGAGCCAGGTCTACTGCACTCTTCCCGCAAACCCCGGTTCGCAAGAAGATCGCCAACAGCTCGGCATCCGAAAGACTCGCCGAACCCAATTGCAACAACTTCTCCCGCGGGCGCTCGGCCGCCGGCCAATCTCGAATACTCATAGGACCTCCTGGTCTGTGGCGCACCGCTGTTCCATAGCGGTCGCTGTGATATCGTAGCCCATCTTTTTTGCAGGCGATTCGCACCCTGGCAGGCTGTTGCCGAAGGGTTCGCACTGCACTGACCACTGAAATCGAAAGGCAGGCCTATGCAGCGGCTGTATCGGAAACGCATCGTTCTGGGCGTCGGCGGCGGCATTGCTGCCTACAAGAGCGCCGAGCTGGTTCGCCGACTCATCGACCAGGGCGCGGAAGTACGGGTCGTCATGACCCGCGGCGGCAGTGAATTCATCACCCCGCTGACCATGCAGGCACTGTCCGGCCACCCGGTTCACCTGGACCTGCTCGACCCCGCGGCCGAGGCAGCCATGGGCCATATCGAACTGGCCAAGTGGGCCGACCTGGTGCTGATCGCCCCGGCGACCGCCGACCTGATCGCCCGCCTGGCCCAAGGCATCGCCGACGACCTGCTCACCACCCTGGTGCTCGCCACCGACGCCGTGGTGGCCGTCGCCCCAGCCATGAACCAGGCCATGTGGCGCGATCCGGCCACCCAGGCCAACCTGCAATTGCTCGAAAGCCGTGCACTGAAGGTCTTCGGCCCGGCCTCCGGCAGCCAGGCCTGCGGCGATGTCGGCATGGGCCGCATGCTGGAAGCCACCGACTTGGCCCAATGCGCCGCCGACTGCTTCCAGCGCCAGGCCCTGACCGGCAAACACGTGCTGATCACCGCCGGCCCGACCCAGGAAAACATCGACCCGGTGCGCTACATCACCAACCACAGCTCCGGGAAAATGGGCTTCGCCCTGGCCGAAGCCGCGGTGGAAGCCGGCGCCCGGGTGACCTTGATCACCGGCCCCGTGCACCTGCCCACGCCGGACCGGGTCACGCGCATCGACGTCGTCAGCGCCCGGGACATGCTCGCGGCGTGCGAAGCCGCCATCCCCTGCGACCTGTTCATCGCCTCGGCAGCGGTCGCGGACTACCGCCCCGAAGTCGTCGCCCCACAGAAATTGAAGAAAGACCCTACGAGTGGTGACGGCCTGCTGCTGCAGATGGTGCGCAACCCGGACATCCTTGCCAGTATCGCCACCCGCCCCGACCGGCCGTTCAGTGTCGGCTTCGCCGCCGAAACCGAACACCTGCTCGATTACGCCGCGCGCAAGCTCAAGGACAAGAACCTCGACTTGATCGTCGCCAACGACGTCGCCAACCCGAGCATCGGCTTCAACAGCGAGGAAAACGCCTGCAGCGTGATCGATCGCCAGTTGCACGCCACCCTTTTCGCCCAGACCAGCAAGGGCAAGATTGCCCGCCAGCTGATCACCTTCATCGCCGAACGTCTGAACCAGGTTTAAATCTCCATGCACGCTCTACAAGCCAAGATCCTCGATCCACGCATCGGCAACGAATTCCCGTTGCCGCAATACGCCACGCCCGGCTCCGCCGGTCTCGACCTGCGGGCGATGCTCAAGCAGGACACCCTCCTGGAACCGGGCCAGACCCTGCTGATCCCGACCGGCCTGTCGGTGTACATCGGCGACCCGAACCTGGCCGCGCTGATCCTGCCGCGCTCGGGCCTGGGCCACAAACACGGCATCGTGCTGGGCAACCTGGTGGGCCTGATCGACTCCGACTACCAGGGCGAGCTGATGGTGTCGTGCTGGAACCGTGGCCAGACGGCCTTCAACATCGCCGTGGGCGAACGCATTGCGCAACTGGTGCTGGTGCCAGTGGTGCAGGCTCATTTCGAACTGGTCACGGAATTCGACGAGAGCCAGCGCGGCGCCGGCGGTTTCGGCCACTCCGGCAGCCACTGAGCCGGCGGTTCGTGGCCGGGCGTGCTGCCCGGCCCGTTTATTAAGCTTCTGTTTCAGGGCGAAAAATGCGCAATGGCTTTCTGCTAGGTTTCCCATCCGGAATCAATGTATTAGGCGACCGAGCTCGGGATAACGCTATCTCATGGCATTTTCCCACCACGAACTCTCTGTCAAAAACGCCGTCATACCCTTCAGCTTGAGCCTGCCGACGCCCCTCGTCGGCCTGTCCAGTCACCCTCTGATAGAGCGCCCCGCCCATGAACACCCCAGCTGCAATCGCCCCGATCTTCCCTGACAGCATCTTCCGCGCCTACGACATCCGTGGCGTGGTACCGGAAACCCTCACCGCCGAAACCGCCTACTGGATCGGCCGCGCCATTGGCTCCCAGAGCCTGGCCCAGGGCGAACCGAACGTGTGCGTCGGCCGCGACGGCCGCCTGTCCGGCCCCGAGTTGGTCGCGCAATTGATCAAGGGTATTGCCGACAGTGGCTGCCACGTCAGCGACGTGGGCCTGGTGCCGACGCCGGCGCTGTACTACGCCGCCAACGTCCTGGCCGGCAAATCCGGCGTGATGCTCACCGGCAGCCACAACCCCTCGAACTACAACGGCTTCAAGATCGTCATCGCTGGCGACACCCTGGCCAACGAGCAGATCCAGGCCCTGCACACCCGCCTCAAGACCAACGACCTGAGCAGCGGCAAAGGCAGCGTGACCCAGGTCGACATCCTTGGGCGCTACAACGATGAGATCGTCAAGGACGTGAAGCTCGCCCGTCGCCTGAAAGTGGTGGTCGACTGCGGCAACGGCGCCGCCGGCGTGATTGCCCCGCAACTGATCGAAGCCCTGAACTGCGAGGTCATCCCGCTGTTCTGCGAGGTGGATGGCAACTTCCCCAACCATCACCCGGACCCGGGCAAGCTGGAAAACCTGCAAGACCTGATCGCCAAGGTCAAGGAAACCAACGCTGACCTGGGCCTGGCCTTCGACGGCGATGGCGACCGCGTCGGCGTGGTCACCAACACCGGCAGCGTCGTGTTCCCGGACCGCCTGCTGATGCTGTTTGCCAAGGATGTCGTGGCGCGCAACCCGGATGCCGAGATCATTTTCGACGTCAAGTGCACCCGTCGCCTGGTGCCACTGATCAAGGAATATGGCGGTCGCCCGCTGATGTGGAAGACCGGTCACTCGTTGATCAAGAAGAAAATGAAACAGAGCGGCGCCCTGCTGGCCGGGGAAATGAGTGGCCACATCTTCTTCAAGGAGCGCTGGTTCGGTTTCGACGACGGCATCTACAGCGCCGCGCGCCTGCTGGAGATCCTCAGCAAGGAGCCCTCCAGCGCCGAAGACCTGTTCGCGACCTTCCCGAACGATATTTCTACGCCGGAAATCAATATCCATGTGACCGAAGAGACCAAATTCAGCATCATTGATGCACTGCACGACGCTCAATGGGGCGAAGGCGCCGAACTGACCACCATCGACGGTGTGCGGGTCGACTATCCCCAGGGTTGGGGCCTGGTGCGCGCGTCCAACACCACGCCGGTGCTGGTCCTGCGCTTCGAGGCCGACAACGAAGCCGAACTGCAGCGCATCAAGGATGTGTTCCACACCCAACTCAAACGTGTTGCACCTGATCTTCAACTACCGTTCTGATTTTTGAAGCACCACCGGAGCCCTGAATGACCCTCGAACGCGAAGCCGCCGCCAATACCGCCAAGGTCCTGTCCGAAGCGTTGCCTTACATCCGACGCTATGTCGGCAAGACCCTGGTGATCAAATACGGCGGCAACGCGATGGAAAGCGAGGAGCTGAAAACCGGCTTCGCCCGCGACATCGTGCTGATGAAGGCCGTGGGCATCAACCCGGTGGTGGTGCATGGCGGTGGCCCGCAGATCGGCGACCTGCTCAAGCGCCTGGCGATCGAAAGCCATTTCATCGATGGCATGCGTGTCACCGACGCGCAGACCATGGATGTGGTGGAAATGGTCCTGGGTGGCCAGGTCAACAAGGACATCGTCAACCTGATCAACCGCCATGGCGGCAGCGCCATCGGCCTGACCGGCAAGGATGCCGAACTGATCCGGGCGAAAAAGCTCACCGTGACCCGCCAGACCCCGGAGATGACCCAGCCGGAAATCATCGACATCGGCCAGGTGGGCGAAGTGGTGGGCATCAACACCGACCTGCTGAACCTGCTGGTCAAGGGCGACTTCATCCCGGTCATCGCGCCTATCGGCGTGGGGGCCAACGGTGAGTCGTACAACATCAACGCCGACCTGGTGGCCGGCAAGGTGGCCGAGGCACTGAAAGCCGAGAAGCTGATGCTGCTGACCAACATCGCCGGCCTGATGGACAAGTCGGGCAAGGTCCTGACCGGGTTGTCGACCCAACAGGTCGACGACCTCATCGCCGACGGTACGATCTACGGCGGCATGCTGCCAAAGATCCGCTGCGCGCTGGAAGCGGTACAGGGCGGCGTCGGCAGCTCGCTGATCATCGATGGCCGGGTGCCGAATGCGATCCTGCTGGAGATCTTCACCGATACCGGCGTGGGTACGTTGATCAGCAATCGCAAGCGTCCTTAAGCGATTCCGGTAAAAAAAGACCCCGCTCAACCTGGTTGAGCGGGGTCTTTTTTTCACGGTTTACCGGTCAAGGCAAACTTATGTGGGAGCGGGCTTGCTCGCGAAAGCGGCAGGTCAGTCAACACAAGGTTGAATTTGCCATCGCATTCGCGAGCAAGCGCGCTCCCACAAGGGATTGTGCAAGCCGATCAAACGCCGAACTGCGCCCGATAAGCCTCAACCGCCGGCAAATGCTGTTTGAGCTGGGGGTCATCAGCCAAGAATTCCAGCACCTGGGTCAGCGACACAATGCTGATCACCGGAATGCCAAAGTCGCGCTCCACTTCCTGGATCGCCGACAACTCACCATTGCCACGCTCCTGGCGGTTCAGCGCGATCAGCACGCCGGCGGCCTTGGCGCCGTCCTGGGAAGCGATGATCTGCATCACCTCGCGAATAGCGGTGCCGGCGGTGATCACGTCGTCAATGATCAGGACGTCGCCGGTCAGCGGCGCGCCCACCAGGCTGCCGCCTTCACCGTGGGCCTTGGCTTCCTTGCGGTTGAAACACCAGGGCAGGTCGCGCTCGTGATGCTCGGCCAGGGCGACGGCGGTGGTGGCGGCCAGCGGGATGCCTTTGTAGGCCGGGCCGAACAGGACGTCGAACGCAATACCGCTCTCGACGATGGCCGCTGCATAGAAACGCCCCAGCTGCGCCAGGGCCGAACCGCTGTTGAACAGGCCGGCGTTGAAGAAGTACGGGCTGGTGCGTCCGGACTTGAGGGTGAACTCACCGAAGCGCAAAACCCCGCGATCGATGGCAAAACGAATGAAATCGCGCTGATACGCCTGCATGAAAAAAGCCTCAAATACCGCGGATTTAGCTAAATAGGTACACGCCGTGTATCATACACGCACGTGATTTTTGGGGCCATTTATGCGGATCATCAGTGTGAACGTCAATGGTATTCAGGCTGCAGTCGAGCGTGGTTTGCTCAGTTGGCTGCAAGCACAGAATGCCGACGTCATCTGCCTGCAGGACACCCGCGCCTCCGCCTTTGAACTGGACGATGCAGCCTTCCAACTGGATGGTTACTTCCTTTATGCCTGCGATGCCGAAGTCCCCGCCCAGGGTGGCGTGGCTTTGTACTCGCGGCTGCAACCGAAGGCTGTCATCAACGGTCTCGGTTTCGAGACGGCGGACCGCTACGGGCGCTACCTGCAAGCCGATTTCGACAAGGTCAGCATCGCGACCTTACTGCTCCCTTCGGGACAGAACGGCGATGAAGATTTGAATCAGAAATTCAAGTTGATGGACGACTTCGCCCGTTATCTTGATAAACAGCGACGCAAACGTCGCGAGTACATCTATTGTGGCTCGCTGTACGTGGCGCAACAGAAGCTGGATATCAAGAACTGGCGCGACAGCCAGCAATCTCCTGGCTTCCTGGCGCCGGAACGGGCCTGGATGGACGAGATCATTGGCAACATGGGCTATGTCGATGCCCTGCGCGAAGTCAGCCGCGAAGGCGACCAGTACAGCTGGTGGCCGGACAGCGAGCAGGCCGAGATGCTCAACCTCGGCTGGCGTTTCGACTACCAGTTGCTGACGCCCGGCCTGCGCCGCTTCGTACGCAGCGCTCGCCTGCCGCGCCAGCCTCGGTTCTCGCAGCACGCGCCGCTGATCGTGGACTACGACTGGACGCTGACGATCTGAGTGTCGTTTCGCAGCCACAAAAAAACCGACAGTCGATGTCGGTTTTTTTGTGGCCACTGAAAATCAACGGTGGGAGCGAGCTTGCTCGCGATGACGATGGATCGGCCAACATCGATATTGAATGAACAGCCGCAATCGCGAGCAAGCTCGCTCCCACAGGGCAAGGCGCTAGCTGATCGCTATTTGACCAGCCGCCAGGTAAACGGATACCGATACGGCTGTCCTTCATTGGCCTTGACCCCGGCGATGATGGTCAACACCAACGCACCAATGGCCACCAGACCGAACAGGAAGAAGCCAATCACCACGATCATCAGCAGCAGACTGATCGCCGAGGCGATCGCCACGGTGATCTGGAAGTTCAGCGCTTCCTTGCCTTGGGCATCGATGAACGGGTCGGACTCACGCTTGAGCTGCCAGAGCACCAGCGGCCCGATTAGCGTACCGAACGGAATCCAGATCCCCAGCAAGGCGGACAGGTGACAAAACATTGCCCATTGACGCGCCTCTTTGCTCGGCTGGGGCAGCAGGACTGGCTCATCACTCATGTCGCTCTCCTTGTCTGAAGCGTGAATCGATCAGTCAGCCAGGGCGGCCTTCTGCAATTCGAAGATCTGACTCATGCCGTTCTTCGCCAGTTCCAGCATAGCGTTCAATTCTTCCGGCTGGAACGGCGCGCCTTCGGCGGTGCCCTGCACTTCGATGAAGCCGCCGGCGCTGGTCATGACCACGTTCAGGTCGGTCTCGGCAGCCGAGTCTTCCAGGTAGTCCAGGTCCAGGACCGGCTCGCCCTGGTACATGCCCACGGACACCGCGGCGATCATCTGCTTGAGCGGGTCGCCGCCCTTGAGGCCGCCACGCTTCTTGATCACTTTCAAGGCATCGACCAACGCGACCATCGCGCCGGTGATGGACGCGGTGCGGGTGCCGCCGTCAGCCTGGATCACGTCGCAATCGACGTACAAGGTCACGTCGCCCAGCTTGGACATGTCCAGCGCGGCGCGCAGCGAACGGCCGATCAGGCGCTGGATTTCCAGGGTGCGCCCGCCCTGCTTGCCACGGCTGGCTTCGCGCTGGTTACGCTCGCCGGTGGCCCGCGGCAGCATGCCGTACTCGGCGGTCAGCCAACCCTGGCCCTGGCCCTTGAGGAACCGCGGCACGCCGTTCTCGACGCTGACGGTGCAGATCACCTTGGTATCACCGAATTCGACCAGTACAGAGCCCTCGGCGTGTTTGGTGTAGTTGCGGGTAATGCGGATCGAGCGGAGCTGATCGGCAGCGCGACCACTTGGACGTTTCATAGGGAACACCTGTACTGAGGACGGAAAACTGCCGGCATTATAAAGCCGTGTGCCGCGCGAGGGCAGTTCTAAAAAGCCGGCGCGACGAGTGCAGCCTCTCAAACGCCCGGCCGACGGGTTGCAGCGCTTTGTCACAGGCACGGTTTGGGGGCACACGCTTCACTGCGCTACAATCCTGCGCCTTTGCTGCCCGCCGGGCTCAATCCACAGATTCTCAGGTCGTGTCGGCCTGCAATGCGAGGAACCTCCATGGTGCACAGCATGACCGCCTTCGCCCGCGTCGAAAAAGCCGGGGCTCAAGGCACGCTGAGCTGGGAACTGCGCTCGGTCAACAGTCGCTACCTGGAACCGCACCTGCGCCTGCCCGAATCCTTCCGCGACCTGGAAGGCGGCGTGCGTGAAGCGCTGCGCCAGGGCCTGTCCCGGGGCAAGCTGGAATGCACCCTGCGCTTTACCGAAGAAAGCACCGGCAAACCCTTGCAGGTGGATCGCGAACGCGCCGCGCAACTGGTGGCTGCCGCCGAAACCGTTGTCAGCCTGATCAGCAACCCCGCCGCCCTGAACCCGCTGGAAGTACTGGCCTGGCCCGGCGTGCTGGTGGGTGACGCCAGCGATCCGCAGGCACTGAACGCCGAGGCCCTGGCGCTGTTCAACCAAGGTCTGAAGGAACTTAAGGCCGGGCGTGAGCGCGAAGGCGCGGAACTGGCCCGGCTGATCAACGAGCGCCTCACCGCCATTGAAGAAGACGTCAGCACCCTGCGCGAACTGGTTCCGCAGATGCTCGCCACCCAGCGCCAGAAAGTCCTCGACCGCTTTGCCGACATGAAGGCCGAGCTGGACCCGCAGCGCCTGGAACAGGAAATGGTCATGCTCGCGCAAAAAAGCGACGTGGCCGAAGAACTGGATCGCCTGAGCACCCACATCATCGAAGTCCGCCGGGTGCTCAAGTCCGGTGGCGCGGCCGGTCGCCGCCTGGACTTCCTGATGCAGGAACTCAACCGCGAAGCCAACACACTGGGCTCCAAGGCCTTCGACCCGCGCAGCACCCAGGCTGCGGTCAACCTCAAGGTGTTGATCGAGCAGATGCGCGAACAAGTACAGAACATTGAGTAAGGCTAACCCGACATGACCCACAGCACCGGCACCCTGTACATCATTTCCGCGCCTTCGGGCGCCGGCAAGACCAGCCTGGTCAAGGCCCTGATAGACGCCGAGCCGCAGATCCGCGTCTCCGTGTCCCATACCACCCGCGCCATGCGCCCGGGCGAAGTGAACGGGGTGAACTATCACTTCGTCGACCGCGAAGAGTTCGTGAGGATGGCCGAGCACGGCGACTTCCTCGAGCGCGCCGAAGTCTTCGGCAACCTGTACGGTACCTCGCAGAGCTACCTGCAGCAGACCCTGGACGAAGGCCACGACCTGATCCTGGAAATCGACTGGCAAGGCGCCGAGCAGGTGCGCAAGCTCATGCCCCAGGCCCGCTCGATCTTCATCCTGCCGCCAAGCCAGCAAGCCTTGCGCCAGCGCCTGACCAACCGAGGCCAGGACAGCGACGAGATCATCGAAGGGCGGATGCGTGAAGCGGTCAGCGAAATGAGCCACTACGTCGATTACGATTACCTGATCATCAACGACGATTTCGCCCACGCGCTGGACGACCTGAAGGCGATATTCCGCGCCAGCCAGCTGCAGCAGAAACGCCAGCAGCAGCGTTTCGGTAAATTGCTGGCCGAACTGCTGGGCTGAGAAGCCCTTCCCAAAACCGCTGCGACGGCTTTACATTGGTACTCGCAGCGCGCCGAGGGCTTGCTCAAAAAATCAGCGCTTCCCTAAACGCTGGTGTTTTTTTAAACTGTCGAGTCCGCTTGCCCAACCGGGCAGCGCGCATATTGCATTCGCTCCGAGGAATACCATGGCCCGCGTAACCGTTGAAGACTGCCTAGAACACGTGGAAAACCGCTTTGAGCTGGTCATGCTCTCTACCAAGCGTGCCCGTCAACTGGCCACCGGCGGCAAAGAGCCATTGGTCCAGTGGGAAAACGACAAGCCTACCGTGGTAGCGCTGCGTGAAATCGCCGAAGGCCTGATGAGCTACGAGTTCATCGCCAACGCTGAAATCGTCGAGGACGAACCGCTGTTCGCAGCGTTCGAGGACGAGTCCAACGAGGCGGTCTAAGCCTATGCCTGGTCGACGTAGCACGGCGCGGGGTCACAGCAGACGGCAGGAGTCATCATCATGCCGAGCATAGACGCCCTCGCCGATCGCTTATCGGCCTACCTCGGCACAGACCAGGTCAACCTGGTCCGCCGAGCCTATTTCTACGCCGAACAAGCCCACGACGGCCAGCGCCGCCGCAGCGGCGAGGCGTACGTCACGCACCCGCTTGCCGTGGCGAACATCCTGGCCGACATGCACATGGACCATCAGAGCCTGATGGCGGCCATGCTCCATGACGTGATCGAAGACACCGGTATCGCCAAGGAAGCGCTGCAGGCGCAGTTTGGCGAAACCGTGGCCGAGCTGGTCGACGGGGTCAGCAAGCTGACCCAGATGAACTTCGAGACCAAGGCCGAGGCCCAGGCCGAGAACTTCCAGAAAATGGCCATGGCCATGGCCCGCGACATTCGCGTGATCCTGGTCAAGCTCGCCGACCGCCTGCACAACATGCGCACGCTGGAAGTACTGTCCGGCGAAAAGCGCCGCCGCATCGCCAAGGAAACCCTGGAGATCTACGCGCCCATCGCCAATCGCCTGGGCATGCACGCCATCCGTATCGAGTTCGAAGACCTGGGCTTCAAGGCCATGCACCCGATGCGTTCGGCGCGGATCAACCAGGCCGTCAAGCGCGCCCGGGGCAACCGCAAGGAAATCGTCAACAAGATCGAAGAGTCCCTGAGCCATTGCCTGGCCATCGACGGCATCGAAGGCGACGTCAGCGGGCGGCAGAAGCACCTCTACGGCATCTACAAGAAAATGCGCGGCAAGCGCCGGGCCTTCAACGAGATCATGGACGTCTACGCGTTCCGGATCATCGTCGACAAGGTCGACACCTGCTATCGCGTATTGGGCGCCGTGCACAATTTGTACAAACCGCTGCCGGGGCGCTTCAAGGACTACATCGCGATCCCCAAGGCCAACGGCTACCAGTCGCTGCACACCACGCTGTTCGGCATGCACGGCGTACCCATCGAAATCCAGATCCGCACCCGCGAAATGGAAGAGATGGCCAACAACGGCATCGCGGCCCATTGGCTGTACAAATCCAGCGGTGACGAACAGCCCAAGAGCACCCACGCCCGGGCCCGGCAATGGGTCAAGGGCGTATTGGAAATGCAGCAGCGCGCCGGCAACTCCCTGGAATTCATCGAGAGCGTCAAGATCGACCTGTTCCCCGACGAGGTCTACGTCTTCACGCCCAAGGGCCGGATCATGGAGCTGCCCAAGGGCTCCACGGCCGTGGACTTTGCCTACGCAGTGCACACCGACGTCGGCAACAGTTGCATCGCCTGCCGGATCAACCGCCGCCTGGCCCCGTTGTCCGAACCGCTGCAAAGCGGCTCCACGGTGGAAATCGTCAGCGCCCCCGGCGCCCGGCCGAACCCGGCGTGGCTCAACTTCGTCGTCACCGGCAAGGCACGCACGCACATCCGCCACGCCTTGAAACTGCAACGCCGCTCCGAGTCGATCAACCTCGGCGAACGCCTGCTGAACAAGGTACTGAACGGCTTCGACAGCTCGCTGGACAAGATCCCGACCGAGCGCGTGCAGGTGATGCTCCACGAATACCGCCTCGAGCTGATCGAAGACCTGCTCGAAGACATCGGCCTGGGCAACCGCATGGCCTACGTCGTCGCCCGCCGCCTGCTCGGCGAAGGCGAACAGTTGCCGAGCCCCGAAGGCCCGCTGGCGATTCGCGGCACCGAAGGCCTGGTGCTCAGCTACGCCAAATGCTGCACACCGATCCCGGGCGACCCGATTGTCGGCCACTTGTCCGCCGGCAAGGGGATGGTGGTGCACCTGGACAACTGCCGCAACATCAGCGAAATCCGCCACAACCCGGAAAAATGCATCCAGCTCTCCTGGGCCAAGGATGTCACCGGCGAATTCAACGTCGAGCTGCGGGTCGAGCTGGAGCACCAGCGCGGCCTGATCGCCTTGCTGGCCAGCAGCGTCAACGCCGCCGACGGCAATATCGAGAAAATCAGCATGGACGAGCGCGATGGTCGCATCAGCGTCGTCCAACTGGTGGTCAGCGTCCACGACCGCGTGCACCTGGCCCGCGTGATCAAGAAACTGCGCGCCCTGACCGGCGTCATCCGCATCACCCGGATGCGCGCGTAGCCTGTTCATTACAAGGAGTCATTCATGACCAAGACCGTTATCACCAGCGACAAGGCCCCGGCCGCCATCGGCACTTACTCCCAGGCGATCAAGGCAGGCAACACCGTGTACATGTCGGGCCAGATCCCCCTGGACCCGAAAACCATGGAGCTGGTGGAAGGCTTCGAAGCCCAGACCGTGCAGGTCTTCGAAAACCTCAAGGCCGTGGCCGAGGCCGCTGGCGGTTCATTCAAGGACATCGTCAAGCTGAACATCTTCCTCACCGACCTGAGCCACTTCGCCAAGGTCAACGAGATCATGGGCAAGTACTTCGACCAGCCTTACCCTGCCCGCGCGGCCATCGGCGTGGCAGCCCTGCCGAAGGGCGCCCAGGTTGAGATGGACGCGATCCTGGTCATCGAGTAATCAGGCCGGCGCAGCGTCCCCCCGCTGCGCCGTTTTCGTCTTGAAAGGATTCCACCATGCGCAATGCGCTTGCTCTTTCGCTGGTCGCCCTGTTCCTGGGCGGCTGCGCCAGCGACCCTGCCGACCGTGACATCAGCGGCACCTGGATCAACCAGGCCGCCATCGACGCTGCCGCCAAAGGCGGCCCACTTCGCGAAGCGCTGCAGGCTTATGGCCCGAACCTGGAATGGGACATCAACACCCGGGCCGGCCAGGCACGCTACACCAACGGTTTTGAAAACGTCGAAGGCAAGTTGCTGGGCGAAGAAGACGGGGCATGGAAAGTCGACTTCTACGGCAGTTCCGCCAGCGAACTGAAACGCGACGGCGACCAGTTGAACCAGGCCGCCAACGAGAACGAACCGCAGCAGGTGTTCGACCGCGCACAAGTCCAGGTACCGGACGGCGCCCCCATCGGCGCCAGCTTCGAGCGAGCGCTGTACGCCGCCTACCTCGGCGGCACTTGGCGCATCGTCAACGGCCCCGGCCAAGGCGCGATCGTGCAGTTCCAACCCGATGGCCAGGTCAGCGGCCTGCCGGGCGCTGATCGCTACGCCCTGTGCCTGGCGGGCGATTGCGCCTCCATGAGCGGCGGCAACGACAACATCTGGCTGCAACAGAACGGCCAGGGCAACACCTGGATCTTCGCCCGCGACGGCAAGAAACTGGAAATCTTCCAGACCATCAACGCCGCGCTGGCCGATGAAATGCCGTCGTTCACGCCCGGTGACCGGCGCTGGGTGCTGGAGAAGCAGTAGCCCGACCCAGCAGCAACAACCCTGTGGGAGCGGGCTTGCTCGCGAAGGCGGCACGACAGTCAACGAAGACAGTCGATGCCAGGCCCCTTCGCGAGCAAGCCCGCTCCCACAGTTGTTCTGGGGCTATGGAATTCAGCAGCGCCCTTCCAGGATCGCCGCATACCCCTGGCGAAAACTCGGATACTGCGGCGTCCAACCCAACGCCTTCGCCCGGGCATTGCTGCAGCGCTTGCTGCCGGCACGCCGTACGCTGGCGTCTTCGGCCCATTGGGTGACGCCCATGTACTCACGCAACCAGCCCACCACCTCGGCCAGCGGCGCCGGAGCGTCGTCGACCCCGATGTAGCAATCGTCCAGCCTCTTGCCCTGGCGATCCGCTTCCAGCAGGAATGCCAGCAAACCCGCTGCATCGTCGGCATGGATGCGATTGGCGTATAGAGGAGGGTCGACGACAACGCGATAGCCCTGGCGCACCTGGCTCAACAGCCACTCACGGCCTGGGCCATAGATGCCGGTCAGGCGCACGCGACTGGCGGGAATGCCGCTGTCCAGCGCCACTTGCTCGGCTTCAAGCATCAGCCGGCCGGAATACCCCTCCGCTTCGGTAGGCGAGTTTTCGTCGACCCACTCGCCCTTCTGCTGCCCATAGACACTGCTGCTGGAAACAAACAGCAGGCGCCGTGGTTGCTGGCCGTGCTGCTTCAACCACCCCAGCACATGCTCAAGCCCCTCGATGTAGGCCGCTCGATAGCCGGCCTCGTCATGGTCGGTGGCCGCGGCACTGTACACCAGGTAATCCAGCGGCCCGGTGGGCCAGTCGGCCGGGCACTGCGCGCTGAACAGATCACCGGCCACACCGCTCACCCCGGCGGGCAGGTGAGCGACCGTACGTCGCAGGCCATGGACCTGCCAGTTTTCGGCCACCAGCCGGCGAGCCAACCGGCCGCCGATATCGCCGCAGCCGGCGATCAAAACAGAAGGCGCGGACATCAACATCTCCTTTAGTAAAGCCGCAGACTAGCCTCGCAAAGGGATGAGCGGCTAGCAATGAAGGAAAAAAAGATACTCTATTACTTTTGTTAACAAGAATTACTTGCAATAATGCACGCCACTTTTGTTCTCGGCCCCACGAGGCCTGGAAGAACATCCATTTTTTTTCCTCTCAGGTCCGGCCAGCATGAAACACGCCCTATTATCCGCTTCGCCAACCAACCGACCTCGCGCCTGGCGCGCCATGGCAGCCCTGCTGCTCGGCCTGCTGCTGGCACCTGCCGCCGCCTTCGCCGATCAGGCCGCCCCTGCGACCGTCAATGAGCCCGCGGCCAATACCCAGGCAGACGTGCCGAGAAACCCCGACGGCAGCGTCGACACTTCATCCTTGCCGCCTGAAGTGCAAAAGGCTCTGGCTGGGCTCGGTGAAGCCGCCAAGCAGATGGAAGAAGAACAAAAGGCCGACAACTCACTGGGCATGGCCCATGACCTTTCGCCCTGGGGCATGTACAAGAACGCCGACATCATCGTCAAGATCGTGATGATCGGCCTGGCCATCGCCTCGATCATCACCTGGACCATCTGGATCGCCAAAGGCTTCGAGCTGCTGGGCGCCAAGCGCCGCTTGCGGGGCGAGATCGCCGCGCTGAAAAAGGCCACCACCCTCAAGGAAGCCAGCGCCACCGCCGCCAAGGAAGGGACGCTGGCCAACCTGCTGGTCCATGACGCGCTCGAAGAGATGCGCCTGTCGGCCAACAGCCGCGAGAAGGAAGGCATCAAGGAGCGCGTGAGCTTCCGCCTGGAGCGCCTGGTCGCCGCCTGCGGTCGTAACATGAGCAGTGGCACCGGCGTGCTCGCCACCATCGGCTCCACCGCACCGTTCGTCGGCCTGTTCGGCACCGTGTGGGGCATCATGAACAGCTTCATCGGCATCGCCAAGACCCAGACCACCAATCTCGCCGTCGTGGCCCCCGGCATCGCCGAGGCCCTGCTGGCGACCGCATTGGGCCTGGTCGCGGCGATCCCGGCCGTGGTCATCTACAACGTCTTCGCCCGCTCCATCGCCGGCTACAAGGCCCAGGTCTCCGACGCCTCGGCCGAAGTCCTGCTGCTGGTCAGCCGCGACCTCGACCACCTGCCACCCGAGCGTGGTTCGCAACCGCACATGGTGAAAGTGGGGTAATCGGCCATGGGCCTGCATTTGAAAGAAGGCGCAGACGACGATCTGGCCGAGAATCACGAAATCAACGTCACGCCGTTCATCGACGTGATGCTGGTCCTGCTGATCATCTTCATGGTGGCCGCTCCGCTCGCCACCGTGGACATCAAGGTCGACCTGCCGGCCTCTACGGCCAAGCCATCGCCGCGCCCGGAAAAACCGGTGTTCCTCAGCGTCAAGGCCGACCAGCGCCTGTTTCTCGGCGAAGACGAGGTCAAGACCGAGAACCTCGGCGCGACCCTCGACGCCAAGACCCAGGGCAAGAAGGACACGACGATCTTCTTCCAGGCCGATAAAGGCGTGGATTACGGCGACCTGATGAGTGTGATGGACGCCCTGCGCGGTGCCGGCTACCTGAAGGTCGGCTTGGTCGGACTCGAGACGGCGCCGAAGAAATGATCACGACGCGCCAAAAGCTGACGCGTTACAGCGGTAGCCTGGCCGTGGTGCTGGGCGTGCATGCGCTCGCCATTGCGCTGACGCTGAACTGGACGTCCCGCCCGCCCATCGAGCTGCCGCCCCAGGCGATGATGGTCGAGCTGGCGCCGGTGCCCGCGCCACCCCCGCCGGCGCCGCCGAAAGTCGTCACCCCGCCAAAACCGCCAGAGCCGGTAGAGGAACTGCCACTGCCCAAGCTTGCCGAAGCGCCGAAGGCGGAAATCGCCGTGCCCAAGCCGGTCAAGCCCAAGCCCAAGCCGCAACCGCCCAAGCCGAAACCGGTGGAAGAGAAGAAACCCGAACCGCCGAAGGAACAACCGTCGGAGCAGAAGCCGAGCGACACCCAGCCAACCCAGGCGCCGACCGAAAAATCGGCGCAACCGGCCCCTGGTCCTTCGCCGGCGCAAATGGCGGCCAAGGCCAGTTGGCAAGGCACGCTGCTGGCGCACTTGGGCAAGTACAAGAAGTACCCGCCCCGGGCCCAGCAGATGAACAAGGAAGGCACCAACCGCCTGCGCTTCGTGGTGGATGGCAACGGCAACGTGTTGTCCTTCGAACTGGTGGGCAGTGCCGGCACGGAGTCGCTGGACAGGGCCACCCTGGAAATGATCCGCCGCGCCCAGCCACTGCCCAAGCCACCGCCTGAGCTGCTGACCAACGGCACCATCGAACTGACGGCGCCGTTCGTGTACTCCATCGACAAGCGCCGGCGCTGATATTGCAAGCCTCTGTAACAGAGGCTTGTGACTTTGTGGCGAGGGGATTCATCCCCGTTGGGGCGCGAAGCGGCCCCAAATACAGCAGGCACGATCTTTCAGCCTGCCTCAAGCGTCTCATCATGGGGCTGCTTCGCACCCCAACGGGGATGAATCCCCTCGCCACACACCAACATTAGCCAGTGTCCCACCGCGCCCGCAGTCTGATAACGTGCGTCTATCGATTGCAGCCGGTATGCTTGGCTCGCAACTTCACGGACGCTCGCCATGACCCTCACAGAATTACGCTACATCGTCACCCTCGCCCAGGAGCAGCACTTCGGCCATGCGGCCGAGCGTTGCCATGTCAGCCAGCCGACGCTGTCGGTGGGCGTGAAGAAGCTCGAAGACGAGCTCGGCGTGCTGATTTTCGAGCGCAGCAAAAGCGCCGTGCGCCTGACGCCGGTGGGTGAAGGCATCGTTGCCCAGGCGCAGAAAGTGCTGGAGCAGGCCCAAGGCATCCGTGAACTGGCCCAGGCCGGCAAGAACCAGCTGACCGCCCCGCTGAAAGTCGGCGCGATCTACACCGTCGGCCCCTACCTGTTCCCGCACCTGATTCCACAACTGCACCGGGTCGCCCCGCAGATGCCGTTGTACATCGAAGAGAACTTCACCCACGTGCTGCGCGACAAACTGCGCAACGGCGAACTGGACGCGATCATCATCGCCCTGCCGTTCAACGAAGCCGACGTGCTGACCCTGCCGCTCTACGACGAACCGTTCTACGTCCTGATGCCGGCCCAGCACCCCTGGACCCAGAAGAAAACCATCGACGCCGGCCTGCTCAACGACAAGAGCCTGCTGCTGCTCGGCGAAGGCCACTGCTTCCGCGACCAGGTGCTCGAAGCCTGTCCGACGCTGACCAAGGGCGGCGAAGGCGCCAAGCACACCACGGTGGAGTCCAGCTCCCTGGAAACCATCCGGCACATGGTGGCTTCCGGCCTGGGCATCTCGATCCTGCCGCTGTCGGCGGTGGACAGCCATCACTATGCGCCGGGCGTGATCGAAGTCCGGCCGCTGTCGGCGCCTGTGCCGTTCCGCACCGTTGCCATTGCCTGGCGTGCCAGTTTCCCGCGGCCCAAGGCCATCGAGATCCTCGCTGACTCGATCCGCCTGTGTTCCGTGGCCAAGCCGCCTGCGGCCAAGTAAGCCGTGCCATGACTGAGCTGTCGAACGTACCGGTCACGGCACTCAAGGGTGTCGGTGAAGCGATGGCCGAGAAACTGGCCAAGGTCGGCCTGGAAAACCTCCAGGACGTGCTGTTTCACCTGCCGCTGCGCTACCAGGACCGCACCCGCGTAGTGCCCATCGGCCATTTGCGGCCGGGCCAGGACGCTGTGGTCGAAGGCACGGTCAGCGGCGCCGACGTGGTCATGGGCCGCCGTCGCAGCCTGGTGGTGCGCTTGCAGGACGGCACCGGCGGGCTCAGCCTGCGCTTCTACCACTTCAGCAATGCCCAGAAGGAAGGCCTCAAGCGCGGCACGCGGATTCGTTGCTACGGCGAAGCACGCCCCGGTGCTTCGGGGCTGGAGATCTACCACCCGGAATACCGCGCCATCACCGGCGACGAA
Source organism: Pseudomonas chlororaphis (assembly GCA_001023535.1). Lineage (NCBI taxonomy): Bacteria > Pseudomonadati > Pseudomonadota > Gammaproteobacteria > Pseudomonadales > Pseudomonadaceae > Pseudomonas > Pseudomonas chlororaphis. Next base: position 513,813 of record CP011020.1, on the reverse strand, counting down.
CCACCGCCGGTGGATGAAACCCTGACCCCGGTCTATCCGCTCACCGAAGGCCTGACGCAGCAGCGTCTGCGCCAATTGTGCATGCAGACCCTGACCCTGCTGGGGCCCACCAGCCTGCCCGACTGGCTGCCCACCGAGCTGGCGCGTGACTATCAACTGGCGCCGCTGGCCGACGCGATCCGCTACCTGCACAACCCGCCGGCCGATGCCGATGTCGACGAACTCGCCCTGGGGCACCATTGGGCCCAGCATCGCCTGGCCTTCGAAGAACTGCTGACCCATCAACTGTCCCAGCAGCGCCTGCGCGAAAGCATGCGTGCCTTGCGCGCACCGGCCATGCCCAAGGCCACCGAGCTGCCGCCCAAGTACCTGCGCAACCTGGGTTTCAGCCCTACCGGTGCGCAACAACGGGTCGGCAACGAAATTGCCTACGACCTCAGCCAGCCCGAACCCATGCTGCGGCTGATCCAGGGCGATGTCGGCGCCGGCAAGACCGTGGTGGCCGCCCTCGCCGCGCTCCAGGCGCTGGAGGCGGGCTACCAGGTGGCGTTGATGGCGCCCACGGAGATCCTCGCCGAGCAGCATTTCATCACCTTCCAGCGCTGGCTCGAACCGTTGGGCATCGAGGTCGCCTGGCTGGCCGGCAAGCTCAAGGGCAAGAACCGCGCCGCCGCCCTGGCGCAGATCGCCGAGGGCGCACCCATGGTGGTCGGCACCCACGCGCTGTTCCAGGACGAAGTGCAGTTCAAGAACCTGGCCCTGGTGATCATCGACGAACAGCACCGCTTCGGCGTGCAACAGCGCCTCGCCCTGCGGCAGAAAGGCGTTGGCGGGCGGATGTGCCCGCACCAGCTGATCATGACCGCCACGCCGATCCCGCGGACGCTGGCCATGAGCGCCTACGCCGACCTCGACACCTCGATCCTCGACGAACTACCGCCCGGGCGCACGCCGGTCAACACCGTACTGGTGACCGACACCCGGCGGGTCGAGGTGATCGAACGGGTGCGCAGTGCCTGCGCCGAGGGTCGGCAGGCCTATTGGGTGTGCACGCTGATCGAAGAATCGGAAGAGCTCACCTGCCAGGCGGCCGAAACCACTTACGAAGACCTCACCGCCGCCCTTGGTGAACTGAAGGTCGGGCTGATCCACGGCCGCATGAAACCCGCCGAGAAAGCCGCCGTCATGGCCGAATTCAAGGCCGGCGCCCTGCAACTGCTGGTGGCTACCACGGTGATCGAGGTTGGGGTCGACGTGCCTAATGCCAGCTTGATGATCATCGAGAACCCCGAGCGGCTGGGCCTCGCACAGTTGCACCAGCTGCGCGGTCGGGTTGGCCGGGGCAGCGCCGCCAGCCATTGCGTCCTGCTGTACCACCCACCGCTGTCGCAGATCGGACGCCAGCGGCTGGGCATCATGCGCGAAACCAACGACGGCTTCGTCATCGCCGAAAAAGACCTCGAATTGCGCGGCCCTGGCGAAATGCTCGGCACGCGCCAGACCGGTCTGCTTCAATTCAAGGTAGCCGACCTGATGCGCGACGCCGACCTGCTCCCCGCCGTGCGTGACGCCGCCCAGGCGTTGCTGGAACGCTGGCCCGCTCACGTCAGCCCGCTGCTGGACCGTTGGCTGCGACATGGGCAGCAATACGGCCAAGTGTGAGCACGCTCTCAGTTTCCGGACCCGCGTGCCGGACAAGCTGGTTATACTGACCAACTTGTAGGAAAACGGATACAGACCATGACAGAAGCTGCCCTAGCCCCCGAATCCCCGCACGCTCCGTCTGTTATTCGGCTGCTGCTCGAGAAATTGGGCATCGGCTATGACGAAGTCCTCGAACGGCCCGGCCTCAACCCGGCCCGCAAGGTGCAAGCGGTCCTGTTGCACGATGCCGTTGGCGCGCTCATGGTGCTGTTCCCCCAAAACCAGTTGCTGGACCTCAATCGCCTGGCCGAGCTGACCGGCCGCAAGCTCACCGCAGTGCCCACCGAGCGCCTGGAGAAAATGCTCGGCAAACACAGCCTGAGCCTGCTGCCCGGCCTGCCGGCGCTGACCAGCTCGCCCTGCCTGTACGAAGAAAGCCTGCTGCGCGAGCCCAAGCTGCTGATCAACTCAGGCGAGCCGGGGCTGCTGCTGGAAATCACCAGCGAAGCCTTCAAGACCATGCTCTCCAAGGCCAGCGCCGCGGCATTCGGCGAAGCCACGAGCAACATCACCCCCAACCTGGACCGCCCGCACGACGACCGCGCGGAAATCACCCAGGCGGTGCAAGCGTTCACCGCGCGGCGCATCCAGCAACGGCTGGAAGAGACCATCGAGATCCCGCCGCTGGCCGAAACCGCGCAAAAAATCATCAAGCTGCGGGTCGATCCTGACGCCACCATCGATGACATCACCGGCGTCGTCGAGACCGACCCGGCCCTGGCCGCACAAGTGGTGAGCTGGGCCGCGTCGCCGTACTACGCCTCGCCAGGCAAGATTCGCTCGGTGGAAGACGCCATCGTCCGGGTACTGGGCTTCGACCTGGTGATCAACCTGGCCCTGGGCCTGGCGCTGGGCAAGACCCTGAGCTTGCCCAAGGACCATCCGCAACACACCACGCCGTACTGGCAACAGTCGATCTACACCGCGGCCGTCATCGAAGGCCTGACCCGCGCCATGCCACGCGCCCAGCGCCCTGAAGGTGGGCTGACCTACCTGTCCGGCCTGTTGCACAACTTCGGCTACCTGTTGCTGGCCCACGTGTTCCCGCCGCACTTCTCATTGATTTGCCGGCACCTGGAGGTCAACCCGCACCTGTGCCACAGCTACGTGGAACAGCACCTGCTGGGGATCAGCCGCGAACAGATCGGCGCCTGGCTGATGCGCTACTGGGACATGCCCGACGAACTGGCCACCGCCCTGCGTTTCCAGCACGACCCGCACTACGACGGTGAGTACGCCGCCTACCCGAACCTGGTATGCCTGGCGGTTCGCCTGCTGCGCGCGCGCGGCATCGGCTCCGGCCCGGACGAAGAGATTCCCGATGCGCTGCTCGAGCGCGTTGGGCTGACGCGGGAAAAGGCCAACGATGTCGTCAGCAAGGTGTTGGAGGCTGAGGTGTTACTGCGGGAGTTGGCTTCGCAGTTTCATGGCTGAACACTGCGCTTGAGCCAACCTGACGAGCGCAGGGGATGAGCTTCTGTGGCGAGGGAGCTTGCTCCCGCTCGGCTGCGCAGCAGTCGTCAATCAACGTGGTGGGCACCCTTTGGCACATCACGCGCCCCATTTGGGGCGGCTGCGCCACCCAGCGGGAGCAAGCTCCCTCGCCACGGGGCTGTGGCTAGGCTTTCGGTTTCTTCGGCTTCAGATACCGGGTCAACCCCTGGAACCAGATCACCAGCGCCGGATTGCCCTTGATCTGGATCGACTTGTCCTGAATCCCCGTCATGAACGCCAATTGCTTGTTCTTGGCCTGCATCGTCGCGAAACCATAAGCCGCGTCCTTGAACGCGATGGCGAACGCCGGCGTCGGGTAAGTACCGGACTGGCTGGTGATGCGCTGGTTCTTCACGGTGAAATGCCGGGCCACCTTGCCGTCCAGAGTTTGCAACTGGAACACCAGCTCCTTATCGCCCAACTGCTGTTGAAACGCCGGGTTGGTCCGGCTGGCCTTGCCCATCAGCAAGCCCAGCATCCACAGCAGGAAACGAAATTTCATCGGCAGCGCCTCGTAAAAAAAGATGAATGCAGGCGCAGTTTAGCGATTCTTTGGCGGAACGCCATCATCGGATCGCTTTAGCAGGAGATCAGCCTTTTTTTCCGCATGATGACTACCAAGTCACGAAAATACTCGCATGTAAGAAGCCTCTGTAGGTGCTGGCGAACAATCCGAATTTTCGGTCCTTTCCCCGTCCTAGTTCTCGGACATTTCCTGCAAGACGCCGGGCTATCGATGAACTAGGCAGCCTTTCGGAGGCCCGCTAACCTTTGGCCGTCATCGCAAAAAACGGTGACACGGACGTGCAAGTCCGGTTTGGTACGCAATTGGTTATGGCTATTGACCGAGCATTTTTCTATGCTCGCGTCCCGTTATGGCGATTGTGCGTGGGAGACCTTCGGGTCTGCCGGCGGTACCGGACCGGTCTTGCACACCTACGCACAGTTGCCACCTCTTCGAATGCAAGCGAATGGTCGGCAGCCCCAACTCTGGTACATAGATATGGTCAAGCATTCTCCCAATCCGCCGAACTCGGCAAAGTCCCGCGCCGAAGCCCTCGAAACCAAAAAGGACGAAGACGCCGCCACCCGCGCCCTCGACTACTACCTCAATCCCAAACCCTCCCCGCCTGAAGCCGACAAGAACCAGCTTTTCATCGTCGCCCCTCACATCGACACCGAAACCCTGCTGGCCAACGCCTCCGAAGACCTGCTCTCTATCAGCACCCTCGCCGCCGACCTGGCCGATGACGTAGAAGACTCACGCCGCAGCGTCGCCCTGGCGATCAGCCGCATGGTGGATGGGGTTCAGTTGCTGGTTGAGCGGGCGCTGGATCGTCTGGAAGCGCAGGAGGCATCGGCGCTGGCAGGCAAGGGGCAATTGCAAGCCGGGCCGCTCCCACAAGTGGATGAAGTACAACCGGGAGAGGTAGGTCGGCTATAAGGCCGCCTTCGCGGGCAAGCCCGCTCCCACAATGGATCGGCGTACACCCGAGAGAGACAAGTCGGCCGTAAACCGCCTCGCCTCGCTTTGGCTTTGGCTTTGGCTTTTGATCTTGAGGCCCCGTTAACCACGATGGCCGAACGCAGGTGTTGCGCAGTGGGCACCTCGGCATGGATGCCGAGGTAGCCGCGCTGGGCCATGGATGGCCCTTCGCGGCGGGCCCCACGGAGCAATGCCGGAGTGAGGGAACACCTCGCCTTAGGCGAGGTGCCAAGTGGTGGGGCGAGACCTTTTGGTTACTTTTGGGGCGTTTGCCAAAAGTGACCCGCTGTAAGAGCGGAACCCTAAGTGGCCGTTACCGCAGCAATGGATATGTACCCAAAAACAAAATCCAGACCATAAAGCAGCCTTCGCGGGCAAGCCCGCTCCCACAGACTTTTCATGCGGTGATCACGCCGCAAAAGCCGTGATCACCAGCAACCACTCAATCAAACATTCGGGCAAGGCACCGGTGCCCAGTCGCCCAGGTCCGGGTTCTTGCACATGCTGTTGACCTGGCTGGTACCCGCGCTGGCAACCTGCTTGCTTTCAGCCTGCTTGGCCTTGGCATCCTGCAGGGTCTTCTCGGTGGCAACGGCTTCCTTCGGCACCGCTGGCAGCTCTTTCTTCTTCGCCGGCTGAACCTTGGCCTTGGTCTTGGTTTTGGTCGGTGCCACGACTGGCGTGGTGTCGGCGGTGGCCACGGTGACAACGTCGGTACGCTGCACGCCTACCTGCTGCAGGTCTTTCTCGTAAGCCTGGGTGTAGTTGTTCAGGTCTTCAGCCGCCTTGCCGTTGACCGCGACGATCAGGTCGTTGGACTCTTTCAGGCCGGCGACGATTTCCGCCAGGCGCTTGCGGCCTTCGGTGTCGTTGACGGTCTTGGCCTTACGGTCGGCCACCAGCTTGGTGAACGCGCTCTGGTAGCACTGTTGCGAAGCCTTGGCGTACGCGGTGCTGCGGTCGATGTCCGAAGCGCTCTTGTTGACGTCAGCGGCGTAGGAAGCGATGCGCTGGTTGTCATCGGCGATCTGCTTCTGGCGCTCGGTGTAGTAACCGGCGGCGCCACCGGCCAGGGCACCGCCCGCGGCACCGATGGCAGCATTGCGGCCACGGTCTTCCTTGTCGGCGGTCAGGGCGCCCAGCAGCGCACCGCCCACGGCACCGACGGCCGCACCGGTGACCACGGACTTGGTCATGTCACCCTCGGTGGAGCGCAGGTGCTGCACCGGCTCGTAGCAGTTCGGGTAGTACTCGACCTTGGTGCTCGACGCGACCTTGGACGTCGGCGAAGTCGCGCAACCGGTCAATACAGTGCTGAAGCCTACAGCGACCAGCAGCAAGTGACGCTTGGAAACCGAAGCAAAAGGTTTACGGGAGAAAAGCATAGTTGTGTTCTCGTTTAAGTTTTGACCAGCTCAGCGCGGCCCCATCGCCGCCTGAGTCCCTTCCAAGCTCGCTAACAACGAACGCTCAAGACCGCTGAGCGCTTGATGCGAGCAATTCCTTCAATATCGCCGCCGGGTCGGCTCGTTTTTGCTGACGATAATCCCCGACATGGCGAACGAATAACGTGGCACGCGCCACCAGGCTCTTGCCCAGTACCGGTTTGCGCTCCAGCTCTTCCTTGACGCGCTGGAATTGCGCCTGGATCACCGCGTCGGTGTAGCGCGTGCCGGTGGCCAGGTTGTCGATGTAGATCGCCACGGCGCCCTCCAGCGCACTGCGACCGTTGTCGATGGCCGTGGCGAACAATTGCGCACTGGCGTCGTCCTTGGCATCCAGGGCCGCCTGGCGACTGTTCTGCAGATTGGTCAGGCGGATGTTGTAGTTGTTGACGGTCTCGGCCACCAGGGCCGATGACTGGATCAGGTTGCCGGCCGCTTCCTCGCGTTGCTGGGCGATGAGCGAAACGTTGCGCTTGAGCTCTTCGTTGACCAGCCCCAGCTCGGCTTGCAGGCGCGGGTCGACGCTGGCGGCGATGATGCTGTCCAGGCGTTTGGTCGGGTCCTCGGCATCGTCGATGGCGTCCGTCAGGGACGCGAGGCGCCCTTCTTTCTGCCATTGGGCAAACAGTTCCTTGTAGCGCGAACGCGGCGCCGACAACGCCCCGACCGCCACCCGGAAGCCGGTGGTTTCGTTGCTCTGCTCGGTGCCGTCGGCGGCGAACAGCGGGTACTCGCGACGCATCCCGGTGAACAGCGTGCCCTCGCCTTCCAGGTAGTTGCCACCCTTGACCACGAAGCCGCCATAGGCGCCCTGACGGCGCCCGGCGTGCACCAGTTGGAAAGACTCCTGGACCATTTCGGCGGCGTTGCCCACCACGTCGAACAGGCCGATGGGGTTGGGCAGCTTGGTGCCGATCGGCATCAGCCGTGCGGCCTGGCCGGTGCCACCGGCGACCTGGTTGAACACCGCCCAGTCGGCCAGCGGCCCGTCGCTTTCGCTGCCTTCCAGGCGCCGGGGGAACAGTCGCCCTTCCAGGTCCTGGCGGCTGACCGCCTGCCCGCCACGGGCGGCGAACTCCCACTCGACTTCGGTGGGCAGGCGCACGAAGCCCAGCCCGCCGTCCTCAGCGGAAGTGCCGCGGCCGCTCACCGGCAGCAGGTCCTTGTGGTACTTCATCAGCCAGGCGCTGTACACCGCCGAGAAACGCTCAGCCTCGAACTTCGACAGTTTCACCTTGGGCAGCCGACCGGCCACGCCTTGGGGCAGGTCGGCCTGCAAGGCCTCGCAGGCCGGTGCCGGTTCGCCGCTGGCCAGCGACTGGGCCTGGGCCATGACCTGGGCGTACTGGCGCGCGGTGACTTCGTACTTGCCGATGAAGTACAGCATCGGCTTGAGCGGCGTCTTGGCGTCGGTCTTGGGCATCAATGGCGTGATGGTCTTGTTCCAGTCCTTGGGCAGGTCCTTGAGGGTGAACTGGCCGTTGATGAAATCACGCCGGTAACCGGAAATGAACGACTGCTGGTAACCGGCCTCGCCCTCGCTGAACGGGTAGCCGAGGCTGATCTCGCGGTCGTCGAGGGTGCCCTGGGCCAGGATATAGACGTAACGGAAGACCATCTGCCCTTCGCAAGGCAGCGGCAGGCTGACGTCATCCGGCAACGGCTTGGGGTTGTCCAGCTTGTCGCTGGCCTCGTCGGCACTCGCCGAATGAGGCAGGGCAACCAGGCCCGCCAGGCTCAACGCCACGGCGGCGGCTAATAACTTATACATCTCGGATTCCTTCACTGGCCTGGATGCGCGCCACACGCCAGCCACCGCATGCCGCCGCCACGGCACTGACGCCGAGCACGGCCACCAGGGCCAACAGGTAGTGGCGCAGCAGCAGATGGCTGGCGTATTCGCCCGGCAGCTGCGCAAATAGATAATTCAGCCCCGACTGCGCCAGGCCATACAGCCCGGCGCTGAGCAGGGCCGCAAGCCCGGCACTGTAAAGCGCCTGCAATACCACGAACAACAATAGCGCAGCGGTGGACACCCCCAGCAGGCGCAACACCGACAATTCCCGGCGCTTACGCTCGACCGCCGCCAGGGCCCCGGCGAAGATGGCCGCGAAGGCGCCGGCCAGGGCCAACCCGGCGATGATCCAGAAAACGATCGACAGATTGCGGCTCAGCGACTGCACCTGGGCAATGGTCTGGGCCTGGGTCGACACCAGCAAGTGCTGCGCGGCGAAATACTGGCGCAGCGGCTCGACGTCAGCGAGGCCGCGGGCGTACAGCCGGAACGCCGGGTACACCCGTTGCCCCGCCACACCCGGCACTTCGCCGGGCCAGTTGAACGCCGGCACCGCGCGACCGTCGCGATAGTCCTCGGCCGCCTCCAACAAGGCCAGCGGGGCGAACAGGCCGTCCCGGGCGAAGGCTTCCAGCGGCAGCACGTGCAGCACCTGGACCTGCGTGCGCTGCGCCTCGCTGCGACCGGCCACCTGGCGGCCGAAACTGGCCTGCAACCAATCGCCCGCCTTGGCCCCGAGTTTTTCCGCGGCAGTCTGGCTGAGCACCACCTGGTCCAGCCCCTGCGGCACCGGCAGACGCTGGAGCAAGGGGTCATCGGCTGCCGTGGGGATCATTTCCACGGTGACCGGCGAAGCGTCGCGGCTCAACTCAGCGGTTGCGGCGATCTGCCGGGTGCGCGGCAAGGCGAAGGCAACGTCGCCACGCTGGCCCAACTGCTCGATGAACTGGGCGCTGAAGCGGCCACCGCCCAGGGGGATGATCTCGCGGGTGGCCGGGTCGTTCTGCAACCGCTCGGTGAGGCTGCTGACCAGGCCGAACTTCAGCCCGAACAACACCAGCAAGGGCGCCACCACCGCCACCAGCGCCAGCACCGAGCACGCCGACAGCCACGCATCGTTGCGGTAATCCTGCCAGGCCAGGGAAGCCACCAGCGTGCTGCGCATCAGCAAGCCTCCCCAAGCGTGGCGGTGACGCCGCCGTCGGCATCGCGACGACAACTGATGCGGCGCACCTGCAAGCCGCTGGCACGGGCCAGCGCCTCGTCATGGGTGGCGACGACGCAGCAGACACCGTACTCGCGGGCCTGGGCCACCAGCAGTTGCATCACGCGCTCGGCGTTCAAAGGGTCGAGGGCGGCGGTCGGTTCATCGGCCAGCAACAGCCGAGGACCGTGGGCCAGGGCCCGAGCACAACTGACGCGCTGGCGCTGGCCGACGGACAAGTCCGCCGGTTTCTTGTCCAGTTGGTCGGCGATGTCCAACTGCCCGGCCAGGCGCGTCACGCTGCCGTCGTCCTTCAAGCCGAGCAGCTTGCGCGACAGCTCGATGTTGCCGCGCACGTCCAGAAAACCCAGCAGGCCACCGGTTTGCAGCACGTAACCGAGGTGCTGGCTGCGCAACTGCGCCAAGGCGCCCTGCCCGGAGCCGCGCCACAACCGGGCGATGTCCAGTGGCGTGTTGGCGGGCGTGAAGTCGAACCGCCCGGCCTGGTCAGGCGCCGACACCAGGGCCAGCAGGTCGAGCAGCGTGCTCTTGCCGCACCCACTGGGGCCAACCACCGCCAGTTGCTCACCGGCACGCAATTGCAGCCGTGGGATCACCAGGCTGTAGCGCTGGCTGCCAGCGCCTCGGCTCTTGTGCACCGCGGTCATGTCGAGCATCACGGCAGCGTCGACAACGGAACGCGGTACAAGGCATCACCCGGCTCGGCATCGCCGAAGCGCACCCAGTTCGCCAGGTCGTTGTGGAAGGTTTCGTAGAGACGGATTTTCGAATCCAGCTCGTCGATGAAGTCTTCCTGCTCGGCCACGCTCAAGGACAACCACAAGTCCTGGGTCATGTTCAGCGACTTGCTGCGGTACGGCAGTCCTTCCAGGTATTCGCCGAGGATCCCGCCGTCGGCGAGGTTGCCGCCCTTGCGCAAGGCCGACGGGTCGCGACTCATGTAGGCACTGGCGCTGGCGATTTCCTGGAAGAAGTCCTTCGGCGAGCTCTGGGTCTTGCGGGCCGCGTCAACGATCAGCTTCAGCGATTGCTGCAGGTCGTTGAGTTGCAGCTTGGTCAGCATCACGCACACCTGGAACGCCGGCAGCGCCGGGTTGGTCAGGTCGCGATCGGCGGTCCAGGCGCTGACCAGTTGCGGCGCCTGGCTGGCGCTCTTGCGCCCCAGGAAATCCATGTGCATCGCGTAACCGACCGCCGCCGACTTGTCGGCCAGGCTCGGCGCGGCGCTCAACTGCGGCACGCTCTGTTCCTTGTTGCTGCGCACTTGATGCACCAGGTCGGCGAACACCGTGCCGATCTCGTCGACGCGCTCGCCGAACTTGCGCACATCGGCGCCCGGCACCGGAATGTACAAGTCGCCGATCTGCGGGTTGGCGTCGGCGGTCAGGGTACGGTACTGACTCTGGGCACCGGCGTGGGTCTTCTTGCCGGCGTCGCTGAGCAGGTGCAAGGCGTAGATCTTGATCTGCTTGCCCAGCGCCGCCTGGCGCACCTCGGCTTCGTTCATCTGCGTCGCGGCGAAGGGATCGTTCTTGCGCAGGGCGCCGGCGTCGGTGACGAGCAGGATCAGGCGCCCGCCATAGCCGGACCAGTCCATGCCCTCCACCGCTTCCATGACCCCGGCAAACGCGTCTTCGTTGAACGAATGGCTCGACACCGTGGACGCCTTGACCTGGCGCGCCAGGTCCATGAAGCGCTGCGGGTCGCGGCCCTGGTCCAGGGTGATCAGGGTCTTGGCCACGTACTCCAGGCCTGGGGTTTTCTTGACGCTGCTGCGAAAACCCACCATGCCGAAACTGACACTGTCCAGCTCGCCACGCTCGGCGATCCGGGCCTGTAACTGATGCACCACGTCGCGCACCTGGTCGATGTACGGCTGCATGGACACCGTGGTGTCCACCACCAGCACCACGGCGGTGCGGAACGCGTCGGCGTTGGCATTGAGGATCGGCGTGTTGCCGGACGCCGCCTTGGCCGTATTGCCCGGGTCGATGGACGCCACGTTCAGCAACTGCACCGGCTGGCCGTTCTCGTCGAGGCTCTCGCGGGAGTCGAAGATCGGCAGCAGGTAGAACTGTTTCTCCGGCACGGCGCTGGCGGCCGGCTCCAGGGCCAGCACCTGCTGGTTGTCGGACGGGCTCTGCTGGGCCTTGAGCAGCACATTCCTGGCGGCAGAGGGGTTTGCCAGCAGTTTCTCCACTTCGCCAGGCTGGCGCAGGAACATCACCGGCGCGCGGCCGGAACGTTCGGTGAACTTGAGCACCAGGCTCTGCTTCCAGTCGCTGACCTGGGCGGCCGGCAACCAACCGTCGCTGCGACCATCGGTGGCGGCGCCCACACGCACCCACGGGCTACCGTCGACATCCTTGCGCTGATAGACGTACAGCACCGAGAACGCCGGCAGGTCCTTGCCGGGCGCGGCACCCGGCGCATCGGCCAGCTTTGCCCCCGGCTTGGTCAGCACCCGCTGGAACAGGGTTTTCTTGCCGGCCATCAACAGCGGACGCTGGCCACCGTCGGCCTCGGTGGCCACGGGTGGGCTTACCGGCGGCTTGGCCGCTGGGGTTTCGGGCGTCTTCACCGGGGGTGTTTGCGGCACCTTCACCGGGGGCTTGCTCGACGAAGGCGTGGAGGCCACCGGGGGCTTCGCCGCTTTGCCGTCATCACCGGACAACCACCAATAACCCGCGCCGCCCAGCGCCAGCGCCACGGCCACCGCGACGGCGGCCAGGGCGAACACCGGGGTCTTGCGGGCCGGTGCCACGGGCGGGCGCGGCGGCGGGCTCACCGGCGGTGGCGGCGGTGTTGGCTGGGGACGGGACGGCGGCTGCGCGGGGCCGCTCGGGATGTCGATGGACACCGGCGTCAATCCCGCCAGGTCCTCGCCCACGGGCTTGGTCGTCACCGGCAGCGGCAACGGCAACGGCAACGGCAACGGCCGGATCAGCGTCGCCTCATTCGAATCCGCGGGCAGGTTGTCCAGCGCCCGTAGCAGGGCCGCTGCATCCGGGAAACGCTCCGCCGGATCCTTCGCCAACAGCTTGCGCAGCACGTCCTGGTAACGGCCGTGGTGCACCGGCAACTCCGGCAACGGCTCGGTCAGGTGGGCCAGGGCCGTGGACAGCGCGTCATTGCCGGTATACGGCAGCTTGCCGACGAGGATTTCATAGAGCACCACGCCCAGGGCATACAGGTCGGCGCGGCCGTCGATGTCCTGCCCGCGGGCCTGTTCCGGGCTCATGTAGCTCGGCGTGCCGACGGCGAAACCGGCCTGGGTGAACTGGGTGCGGTCGTCCAGGGACTTGGCGATGCCGAAGTCCGAAAGCACCGCCGTGCCGTCGGCGCGGAACAGGATGTTCGCCGGCTTGACGTCGCGGTGCACCAGGCCCAGGCCATGGGCGTAGCCCAGGGCCGAGGCGATCTGGCGGATGTAGATCAGGCCCTGCTCCGGCGTCAGGCCCGCGGCGATGCGTTCCTTGAGCGTGCCGTTGGGCAGGTATTCCATCGCCATGTAGTACAGCTCACCGACATTGCCGATGTCATGGATGGTGACGGTGTGCGGGTGCGACAGCCGTGCCAGGGTCTTGCCTTCGCGCAGGAAACGCTCGCAGAACGTCGGGTCGGCGGCCAGCGCGGCGGCCATGACCTTCAGCGCGACCTTGCGCTCCAGCGAGCGCTGGGTCGCCAGGTAGACACTGGCCATCGCGCCTTCGCCGATCTCGCCTTCGATGTCGTAGCCGGGGATCTGGATGTTCAGGGCAGGGTTCATGACGGCACCTTCACGACCACCACGGTGATGTTGTCCGGCGCACCGCGCCTAAGGCCCAGGGACACCAGGCTGCTGGCGATTTCGCCGGGGTCGTCATGGCTCAGCACTTCGCGGATCTCTTCGTCTTCGACGGTCTTGGTCAGCCCGTCGCTGCACAGCAGGTAGCTGTCGCCCGGCACCAGCAGCAGTTCGACCATCGCCAGGTTCAACTGCGCCTCGACGCCGATGGCCCGGGTGACAATGTTGGCCCGTGGATGCACCCGGGCCTCGGCTTCGCTGAGCAGGCCGCTGTCCTGCAGGTCCTGGACGTAGCTGTGGTCCCGCGAGACGCCCTCCAGCACGCCGTCGCGCAGGCGGTACAGGCGACTGTCGCCGGCCCACAGGCACATGCCGCGCAGGTCGCGCGTCGCCAGCACCACCACGGTGCTGCCCATCATGGTCACGCCACGGTTGGCGGTTTCTTCACGCACGGCCGCGTTGACCCGCAACAGGTCGCTCTGCAATGCCGCGACGTACTCTTCCAGCGAACGGCCCACGGCAATGCCACGCAGGCTGTCGACGATCAGGCTGCTGACGTAGTCGCCCGCCGCGTGCCCGCCCATGCCATCGGCGACCACCCACAAGCCGTGCTCCGGCAGATCCAGGCAGGCGTCTTCGTTGACCTGGCGGACCATGCCGACATGGCTCTTGCTTGCAGACTTGAAAGCTTTTCCGGCACTTGGACGCATCTACACAACACCTTCTTGGCCAAGCAAAAATTGCGCAAAATCAGCGGCGGCCGGCAGCCCCTGGCAACGCATCAGGCCAGGCGCGATGCGCTCGGAACCCTGACCCCACCACAGGCTCGCGCCTTCGCAGGCCGACTCGGCCAGGGCGCTCATGCGCCGCTGCGGGTCGGTGGCATCGAAGCGATGCAGGCTGGCGAACCGGCCGCCCGGGGTGCGCGGCAGGTACATCGGGCTGCCGAGGCTGTCCAGCTCGGCGCCGAACGCTTCGAAACTGGCCTCCACGTTCAACGTGCTCAGCAACAGGTTTTCCACCCGTTCAAACCAGTCGTCCGCACCGCCGACCACGGACGCAGGGTCGGCGTCGGGCTCCAGCAACACCGCCACCGTCAGCGGAAAATACCGTCCGACCCGGTCGATGCTCGGCATCACCACCCCGGCTGCGGCGTCCGGCCCACACACCCCGGGCGCCACCAGGAACCGCCACAGCGGGCTGACCAGATAAGCATCCAGCCAGCGCTCGCCGAGGCTGCTCTGGCTGGCGAGCAGGCCCGCCGCCAGCCACGAATCCCACGGGCCGATGAAGCTCTGGGGCAAACCACGGCTGACGAAATCTCCACGGCTGGCCAACTTTCCATAGAAGCCCGGCGTACTCATAGCCGCTCCGGCAGGCTGAAGCCACTGAGCACCCGGCTCTTGAACGGGTTGAAGGCGCTGTTGGCCCGCAGCTCGTAGGAAGCACTGGCGTTATCGACCCGCAGCCGCAGGTTGAAGCGATCCGGCGAGTTGCCGGCGGTCAGGTCCGATTGCTCCAGAAGCCGGAACCAGGCCCACGGCCCGTCCAGGGTGATGCCGGAGCGGCCGCTGGAGGACGGCGGCATGATCGAGATCCGCACCACGCCGATGCTGCCCGGGTTCGGCCATTGCATGGCGGTCGGGCGGCTCGGGCCGTGGTCGTAGCTCAACTGCTGGCCATCGAGGTCGAGCAAGAATTGGGTGATGGTCGAATCCATCGCCACCGGCTTGAGCTCGAAGCGCACCATCGGCTGGGTCCCGCCGGAACGGAAGAACGCATCGCGAATGGCCGCCGCGCGCTGGAAGGTCTGCAGCACGCCCGGGGCGATGCCGAGTTTCTGCGCCGCGCCCGGCTGCCAGCGCCAGGTCGGGGTGGAAGTGTCCACGTAGGGTTGCAGGTACTTGCGGAAATAGTTGTCCATCACCCCGCCGACGCCGAAGAACTGGCCGAAGTCGTCGAGGGTCGCGTCCCGCGCACTGCCCGGCGACATCGGGTACCGCCCGGCCAGGGACTGGCGATAGATGTTGACCACTTCGCTGGTCCAGGCAGCGTTCAGTTGGTTGCGCACCCCGCCCATCATGCTGTTGGTGGTGGAATTGACCACCGACTTGACCAACCCCTGCACCAGTGGTGGCTGGCGTTCGGCATTGAGACTGACCCGAGTAGCGGCCGCCTGGGCCTGGTTCTTGGCTTCGCCGAGCAAGGCGTCGCCGCTGGCGCCCACCATGGCGCTGACCTGCACGTACAGGGCGTTCATGTCGGCCAGCAGGCCATCGATGGCCGCCGGTTCGCCTTCTTTCTTGCTGACGATGCTGTTGAGCTCGGCAAAGTGCGCCGTGATCGGATCGTCATTGGCCTGGGGCGCGTCCTGCGGTGCCTGCTCCTGGCCGAGCAAACTGCCCAGGCGCTCCTTGAGCTTGTCCACCCCACCCTCCGCCGGCGCGCCCTGGGCGGCCAGCAGGCGCTCATCCTGTTGCAGGTCGGTTTCCTTCGCCACCGCCACCAACAGCTTTTTCAACGGCGAGGTCGGCCCGGAAATCACCCGCAGCACATCGGCGGCCTGGGCCACGCTGGTGATCGGCACGAAGTCGATATCGGCCAACAGGGCGTCCCATTGGCGCTGGTAGTCTTGGAAGTACAGGCGCCGCACGTCCGCCGCCAGGCTGGCGACGTTCTGCTGGTCGGCCTGCTCAAAGCCCAGGACCCACTGTTCCTCAGCCAGAGTCCCGGCCTGGCTGAGGCCGGTGAGCAGAAAGCCCTGGCGGTAGCCCTTGACGGTGAAGAACCCGCTCAGCGGCTCGCCCAACGGCTTGCCGCTCTTGCGGCTGAACACCAGCGCAGCATCACGTCCGGCGGCTTCATTGATGCGGAAATCCGGGATGCCGTCGGGCAGTTTCTGCCGCTTGATCCGGTCATACACCCGTTGCGCCACGGGCAGTTGCTGCAACTGGCGACGCAGGTCTTCGATCAGGCGCGGGTCCAGGCGCGCCGTCGGCGGACGTCGCTCGAACAGCGCCTGCAAGTGCTCGTTCAAGGCCGCACGCTGTTCGGCCGGCAGGTCGCGCGGCAGGGTGCGGTCCCAATCCAGGGCGATCCAGGCCTTGATGAAGTCGGCATCGTAATGTTCGGTGTCGGCGAGCATCAGGTAGGCCTTCAGGCCTTCGTAGAGGAAATCCGAATTGCCGCCGCTGTGCAGTTGCTCTTCGATCCGGGTCAGCAGGCGCGGCCCGAACACCGCGATCAGCAGCTTGCGGTACACGCTGCCGGACTCGGCTTCGAGCATGTCGCCCTGGTACAGCCCCAGGCCCTCGGCCCCGTCGGGAGCATCGTCGGCCAGGTGCTTGACCGCGTTGAGCAGCGGCAACACCGCCAGCACATCACGCTGGGCCGGGCTGAGGTTCTGCACGGTCTGGCCCAGCGGCGCGACCTTCTGGTCGACCTGGGCAATGTACGCCTGGTTGGCGCGGTAGCTGACCCACCACAAAGTCCCGACCACCAGCACCAGGACCACGGTGGAGGCCAGCACGCCTCGGGCGATCCACTTGCGCCGCCGTTCGACCTTGGGATCGACGCCCACCAGCCCACGCTCGGCGAAGGCCACGGCAGTGAACAGTTTTTCGATGAAATAGCTGCGCCCGGTACCGGTCTGGCGCGCCAGGTGCTGGCGGTCCAGGTTCATGCTCTGGGCCATGGAGCCGATCAGTCGGTCGATCGGGCTGCCTTCCTGGGTGCCGCTGGTGAAATACACGCCACGCAGCAACACCCGCTCTTCGAAAGCGTTGGGCTTGAACACGCCCTCCAGGAAGCTTTGCAGGCAATCCTTCAAGGCGCCGAACTGCTGCGGGAAACCGTAGATCAAGTCGCGCCGCGCCGGGTCGCGTTCTTGCTGCAGGCGTTCTACCAGGCGGTCGTTGAGACGCTGCTCGAGGCCGGCGAATTCGCTTTGCAGGTGCGCCAGCGGGCTGTCGTTGCCCTTGCCATCGTCCAGGGCGAAGGTCATGCCCCAGACCTGGGCGCGCTCTTCCTTGCTCAGGGTATCGAAATACTCCATGAACCCCGGCACCAGGTCGAGCTTGGTCAGCATCAGGTAGATCGGGAACCGCACGCCCAGTTGGGTGTACAGCTCCTGGATACGCAGGCGGATCGCCGCGGCATGGGCGGCGCGCTCGGCCTCGCTGCCCAGCAGCAGGTCGGAGAGGCTGATGGCGATGAACGCGCCGTCGATCGGGCGACGGGCGCGCTGCTTCTTCAACAGGCCGAGGAAGCCCAGCCACGCGGCCTTGTCCACGGTCGCGTCGCTGTCCTGGGTGGTGTAGCGGCCGGCGGTATCGAGCAGCACGGCCTGGTCGGTGAACCACCAGTCGCAGTTGCGCGTGCCGCCCACGCCACGTACCGCACCGGCGCCCAGTTGCGCGGCCAGCGGGAAATGCAGTCCGGAGTTGACCAGCGCCGTGGTCTTGCCCGAACCCGGTGGGCCGATGATCACGTACCACGGCAGCTCGTAGAGGTTGCGGCGTTCGTCACCGCCCAACTTGGCTTTCTTGAGCAGCGCCAGGGCTTCGTCCATGCGTTGGCGCAGGGTCTCGAGTTCTTCGGCGGTGGCGATGCTGGTGGGGTCGGGCGGGGTTTGCTCGGCCAAGCTGCGCATGACTTCGGCGGCCTGCCGGCGGGCCTGAATAATGCGAAAAACCCGGTAGGCGATCCACACCGCGAACACCAGGATGATCAGCGCCCAGCGCCGGCCTTCGGGCACCAGCCAATCCAGCAGTGGGCCAACGAACCAGATGATCAGGCTCAGGGCGATCAGCCCCAGCAACGGGATGACCCAGCGGATCATAAAACTGAAAAACGCCTTCACTCGACCCCCTCCGCCAATACGGTGATTTCAACCCGACGATTGCGCGCACGGCCCTCTGCCGTGGCGTTGGAAGCCAGCGGCTCGGTGTCGCTGCGGCCTTCGGCGCTGAAGCGCTCGGGCTGGCCAGTCTTGGCCGAAAGAATGTCCAGCACCGAGCGCGCCCGTGCTTCGGACAGCGCCCAGTTGGACGGGAACCGCAATGTGGCAATCGGACGGTTGTCGCTGTGGCCGGTCACCAGGACCTGGCCCTTGACCTTGCGCACGGCATCGGCGATGCGCAGCATCAACGGTTGGAAATCGTCCTTGATGCTGGCGCTGCCCGAGGCGAACAGCTCATCGCCCCGGATGGTCACCACCGAACGGTCGACGGCGTCTTCCACGGCAATCCGTCCGGCCTTGATCTCATCGGCCAGGAAACCGGCCAGGCGTGGTCGCTCGATCAGTTTCGGCTGCACCACGGGACGGTCGATGGTTTGCACCGGGATTTCGCCCAGAAAGTGAATGTTCTTGAACACCGGCTCGGCGTCGGAGGCCAGCTTCATGCGCAGGCCGAACAACAGCGCCAGCAGCAGCGCCGCGCCAATGGCCACGGCGATCCACGGCGGCATGAACTGCGCCAGTCGATCACGGGCCACGGTGACACCGCGCCAATGAGGCGACAGCTCACGCTCGTATTCGCCACGGGCGCTGCGGATCACCGCGCTGGTGCGCTCGCGCAACGCTTCCAGTTGGCTGCGACCGTCGTTCATCACCCGGTAGCGACCCTCGAACCCGAGGCACATGCACAGGTACAAAAGCTCCAGCAGGTACAGGCGTTCCCGCGGGCTTTGCAGGCAATGCTCCAGCAGCTGGAACACCTTCTCGCCGCCCCAGGCTTCGTTGTGCACAGTGATCAACAGGCTTTGCTTGCCCCAGTCACTGGTACCACCCCACGGCGTGCTCAATACCGCCTCATCCAGCGCGGTGCACAAGGCGTAGCGCGCCAGCAGCACGTCGTTGCGCACCACGCCGGCGGCCTCGGCACGCTCTTCGAACTGACGCAGGTAGGCCAGCAGTTGCGCGCGCAAGCTGGCCGGGGCCGGGTGGGCGATGGTGTTGCGCAGGCGCGTCAACAAGGCCAGCAGCGGGCCAGCGGCGCTTTCCAGCGGGTTGAGTCCCTGGGCCTTGCCGGTCAGCACCGGCGCGGCCGGCATCGACAGGGGCGCGGGGGCCGGTTGCGGGCGTCCCGGGTCCTGGCGGAAGGGGTCCGCGCCACGGCCACCGGGCGTCGGCATGAACTGGGTACGATCGTCGTTGCTCATCGCGGTTTATCCTCGGATCGCCCAGAAAGCCAGGTTCAAGCCCGGGAACTGACCGGCGATGTGGAACGCAAAGCCGCCGGAGTTGCTCAGTTGCTGCCAGTGGTCGCTGCCGCGGTCGAGCTCGTAGTAGGTGGAACCGGCGTGATACGGCAATTGCCGTGGCGCCACCGGCAACGGCAGCAGGCCGATGCCCGGCAGTTGCAGGTTGACCAGGTCGCGGATGTGTTCCACCGAACCGACCTTGCTCTGCTGGCCGAAACGGCCGCGCAGGGTTTCGGCGGGGACATCGGCGCGCACCACCAGGATGAAGCTGGCGCTGTCGAGCAGGGTCTTGTCGGCCAGCATCGCCACGTGGATGCCGTAGGCTTTCTCGACAATCGGAATCGGCGTCGCCTTGCTGTCGATCAGCATCGACAAGGCTTCGCGCAGCGCTTGCATCACCGGGGCGAAACTCAACGCCAGGTCATCGTGCTGGTACTGCGGGTATTCCTGCGGTCGGCGCCCGGAAGCGGTGAAGGTCGAGAACTCCCCGGCCAGGGCCACCAGTTCGCTGTAGAACCGCTCGGGGTGCAACGGGCTCAACTGGCTCAGGTGCTGGATCAGCGGCTGGGCACGGTTGACCAGTTGCAACAGCATGAAGTCGGCGATCTCCGAGGCGCCACCGGCGCCGGACGCCACCACTCGCCCGGCCAGGGCTTCGCCACGCTGGTGCAGCAAGCCCAGCAACTCACTGCGAAACGCCGCCAGGGGCTTGGAAGCGATGACATCCAACAGCGGCGGGATGTACGTGTCGTCGAGCACCAGCGCCCGGTCGGCGCGTTTTTCCTTGATGCGCACCACGCCGATGGCCGCGTAGTCGCCGATGCCATCCTCGGCGGTCAGCAAGCGCAGCGCGCGGGCACCCAAGGCCACCGGGGCACGGTTTTCGAAGGGTGCGTTGTCGTCGCGCACTTCACTGACCTGGCTGATGTAGCGCGCGGCGCCCAGGGCCTCGCCTTCATCGACGGTGTCGCGGGCACCGGCACGCTTGAGCGGCAAGGCCAGGTACACCAGGCCATCGCGCAGGTTGTCGTCGATGTTCAGCGGGGTCGGCGCCAGGTCATCGTGGGGGATGTTGAAAGGCGTGCCGTCCGGCAACAGGCCCCGTGCCGAGATGATCGCCAGCTTGCCCTGGGCCAGCAGGCCCTGGTCGATCAGCAATTCGGAAAACCCCCAGGCGCCGGCCGACAACGGTCGGCTGCGCGCGTCGATAAGGTTTTCCAGGTAACGGTCGTGCTGTTGGAAGTGCTGCGTTCCAATGAACATGCCTTCCGACCAGACCACGCGATTGTTCCAGGACATGGGGGCTCCGATTGCTTATTGGGCAGGGCTGGATGGGGGGACGACGACGCTGCTGCGCACGGCGCGCACGTCGAGGCTGATCTGGTATTCGGTGTATTGGCGCGGCGGGACATTCAAGACCGTGCGCCAGAGCGACTGATCCAGTTCGCGATAGCCCACCAGGATGCCGATGTGGCGCGTGGCCGGGTCGAGGTCACGTTGCAGGCTCAGTTGCTGATCGGGCTGGATCAGCACCTCGTCCTGGTCGATCAGGTCGGCGCCCAGCGTCGCCTGGGCCCGTTCGGCCAGGGCGAAATAATCGGCGCGGCCGAAGGTGGCGGCATTTTTCAGTTCGAAAATGCGCACCCGCACCGGGGCCGGCTGGCCGGTGGCGCCGGGGTTGAGGCCGGCAATGGCATGCAAGTGCAGCTCGACGGCGGCGGTGTCGGCTTCAGCCTCTTCGGGCTGGGACTTGGCCCCATCCTTGGCGCACGCCGTCAACAGAAGCGCGGTGGCGACTGCGAGTAAAAACCTGGGAATCATCCTGCGTCCTCAATGACGTTTGAGCTATCCGTTGTGTGCTTGTGGTTATTGTTATGGGACGACGACGCTCAATGGCGTCGCTGTCGTGTGCTGTGTTCTTCGTAGGCGCGGCTGAATTCACGGCCGAACAAGTCCTGGAAATCCTCCTGGGCCTCCCGGGAAATATTGCTGTAGAGCTCGGTGAACTGCTGCCAGTACTGGGCTTGCCGCGAGCCGCTGAAAATACCCGAAAGCCCGCCGGGCTTGCCCATGCGTTCTTCCAGTTGCGCCGGCTCGAAACGCGCCAGCAGATGCTTGATGGCGGCTTCTACCCCGGCCATCACCGCCAGTTGATGTGCACGCAGGTCATCGAAACTGTCCCGCACCGCTGCGTCCGGCGCCATGAACGCCTGGTTGCCATGGCGCAACAGCAGCAGCATCGCTTCATCGACGTTGGGGGCGAACTTCAGCGGGTTGTTTTCCACCGGCTGGATCATCGTCTGCTGGATACGGAATTCACCCTTGAGGCTGCTGCGAGCGCGCAAGACATCGATCAACCCTTCGACCATCAACCGGTAGCTGCGACCGATGCTTTCCATCTGTGCCTCGGCCTGGGCCTTGTCCAGGCGCAACTGGTCCAGCCCGGCGCCACGCAGGAACGCTTGCAGCAGGTCGGGCTGGAGGCTATCGACCGGGGCCGCCGGCGCTTCAGCGCGGGGCACCGGTGCGTCAACGCGAGTGACCGGCGCCTCAGGCAGCGGCACGGGCTCGACGGGTACGGCCACCGGCGGAACCGGCACGGGGGTCACGGGGGTCACGGGGATCGGTATCGGCTCGATGATCGGCGGCGCCACAGGCGGCGCAACGGCGACAGGGGGCACCGCTACGGGTGCCGGCTTGTCGCTGAACAGGTCCCAGTCTTCCGGGATCACCGAGCCAGGATTGACCGCTACCGGCTCGACCACGGGCGGCGGCGCAGGCCGTGGGATCGGCGTCGGGGGACGGAAATCGTGCTGTTGGGCGGGCACATGATCGGGCTGGGTGGCCGGCGCAATACTGGAGGGCGCCAGGAAATCGAACAGGTCCGGCAAGGTGTCCATGGCCGACCCGCCCTGGAAATGCGCAGGCGACGTCATCGGCATCGACACCGGCATGGGGGCAGGCGCCGCGGCGCCCTGGCGCCCCATCAAGGCTTCGAAGCTGCTGGGTGATTCGGCAAACGGGTTGCTGTCGGTGACCGGCAGGTTGAAGTCGACGCGCGCCTGGATTTCATAATCGCCGATGCGGATCACTTCGCCATCCTGCAATGGCTCGCTGTTGCCTTTGCGCAAGCGAACGCCGGCCTTGACCAATTCCACACCATTAGTGCTGTTATCAGTCAAATAATAGCGCCCGTCCTTGTATTGAATAACGCAATGTTTGCCGGATACCAGGCGCTCCGGGTCCGGCAATACCCAATCATTATCGGAATTACGGCCAATTGCCATCACCCCCTGGTCCATGGACTTTTCAGAACACTGACCCGGGGTAATCTTGTGATAACTAGTGATAGTCAAACACAGCGGCATCTCGCCTCCTTGCTGAATACTTCTGCGCACGTCTTCGCGCGTGGGCGTAGCCGGGGGAGAACTGCCCCGGCGACACGCCAAAAACCTTGCAAAGCACCGCGAAACGGCTTTTTGCCAGCATGATGGCTGATCTTAACCGGCCTGCATGACAAAAAACCGCTCTCGGTACCTACCTCGACCTGCCAGTCGCGTGGGTTGTTAAGCGCCTCACAACTGTAACAGAGTCGAAATAGCTTACCTTGACAAGCGATAAGTACTACACCAAAAATGCACAACTTCTTGAATATCAATGATGGCACTTTAAGATCATAGCGCATCTATCGGGCCATTACCGTCAAGAGACATGTGAAGTTCCATCCGGAACTTGCGTGAACTGCCCGACTTCATTGTGCACGGGCGATAGGGAGATCGATCCAAGTGGATGTGCCTTTGCTGCTCGCCGCCGTTTCCGCGAACTCGCCTTGCGGTGAAGACCTGGAATATGACGCGGATTTCTTGCGCCTGGAACGCGATTCCCGAGGCCAGCCCGAGCGCAGCATGGGCGACTCGATCCTGCCTGCCGAACCCCCTGAATGGCGCAGCATCCAGCAACAAAGCCTGGACCTGCTGCAACGCAGCAAAGACCTGCGCATTACCCATTTCCTGCTGCAAAGCTCCCTGGCCCTCGAAGGCCTTCCGGGGCTGGCCAGCTCGCTGACCCTGATCAGCGAATTGCTCAAGCAATACTGGGCCGACCTGCATCCGCGCCTGGATGCCGATGACGACAACGACCCCACCGTGCGCATCAATGCCCTCGCCGGCCTGACATCCGACATGACCATTCGCCTGGTGCGCGAAAGCATCCTGGCACGCTCGCGCACCTTCGGTGCCGTCAGCCTGCGCGCCGCCGCCAACGCCAGCGGCCTGCAAAGTTTCGCCGACGAAACCCTCGGCGCCGAACAACTGGCCGGCGCCCTGCGCGACAGCGATGCCGAGCAACTGGAGATCACCCGTGCGGCCTTGTCGCAAGCCCGCAGCGCCGCCGAAGCCATCGAACAGCAGGTCAGCGACCAGGTGGGTTCGGCCCAGGGCGTGGACCTCGGCCCACTGAAGCAGCCGCTCAAGATGGCCTTGCAGATCCTCGGTCAGTTCGCCCCGCAAAGCGACGACGCCGCACCAGTCGACGAGGACAGCGCGCCCGACGAGCTAGATGGCGCCCCTTCCAGCGGCGCGGCCACCAGCGTGCCAGGCGCACCGCGTGCCGCCAGCGGCGAAATCGCCAACCGCGACGACGTGCTGCGCAGCCTTGATCGGATTCTCGCTTACTACACCCGTCACGAGCCCTCCAGCCCCCTGCCGGTGCTGTTGAACCGGGCCAAGAATCTGGTGCACGCCGATTTTGCGGCAATCGTGCGCAACCTGATTCCCGACGGCATGAGTCAATTTGAAAACCTGCGCGGCCCAGATAGCGAATAAAAGCGAACGGATCACGCAGTCACGTCACCGGTACCACCGATGACGCCAACACCGTCGCTCAAGCGACCAGGAGCAGCAACGTGGCGAAGCAAAGTTCTCAGAAATTCATCGCGCGCAACCGCGCGCCTCGAGTGCAGATCGAGTACGACGTCGAGCTCTACGGCGCCGAGAAAAAGGTCCAGTTGCCCTTCGTCATGGGGGTAATGGCTGACCTCGCCGGCAAGCCCGCCGAGCCTCTGGCACCGGTG
Source organism: Pseudomonas chlororaphis (assembly GCA_001023535.1). Lineage (NCBI taxonomy): Bacteria > Pseudomonadati > Pseudomonadota > Gammaproteobacteria > Pseudomonadales > Pseudomonadaceae > Pseudomonas > Pseudomonas chlororaphis. The sequence continues at coordinate 489,602 of CP011020.1, read as the reverse complement.
GCCGATCGCAAGTTCCTCGAAATCGACGTCGACAATTTCGACTCGCGCCTCAAGGCCATGCAACCGCGCGTGGCGTTCCATGTGCCCAACGAGCTGACCGGCGAAGGCAACCTGAGCCTGGACCTGACCTTCGAAAGCATGGACGACTTCAGCCCCGCCGCCGTGGCGCGCAAGGTCGACTCGCTGAACAAGCTGCTCGAAGCGCGCACCCAACTGGCCAACCTGCTGACCTACATGGACGGCAAGACCGGCGCTGAAGAAATCATCATGAAGGCGATCAAGGACCCAGCGCTGTTGCAGGCCCTGGCGAGCGCGCCGAAGCCAGCACAGGACCAATGATCATGACTGACAATACCGCCCGCGAAGGCGTCCAGAACCTCGGCGCGACCGAAGAGACCAGCGAATTCGCCTCCCTGCTGCTGCAAGAGTTCAAGCCCAAGACCGAACGTGCTCGCGAGGCCGTCGAGACGGCCGTGCGCACCCTGGCCGAGCAGGCCCTGGCGCAGACTGACCTGGTGTCCAACGACGCCATCAAGTCGATCGAATCGATCATCGCCGCCATCGACGCCAAGCTCACCGCCCAGGTCAACCAGGTGATCCACCACCCCGACTTCCAGCAGCTGGAAAGCGCCTGGCGTGGCCTGCACTACCTGGTCAACAACACCGAGACCGATGAGCAGCTCAAGATCCGCGTGCTCAACATCTCCAAGACCGACCTGCACAAGACCCTGAAGAAGTTCAAGGGCACCGCGTGGGACCAGAGCCCGATCTTCAAGAAGATGTACGAGGAAGAATACGGCCAGTTCGGCGGCGAGCCATACGGCTGCCTGGTGGGCGACTACTACTTCGACCAGTCGCCACCGGACGTGGAACTGCTGGGCGAACTGTCGAAAGTCTGCGCGGCCATGCACGCCCCGTTCATTTCCGCCGCCTCGCCAACCGTGATGGGCATGGGCTCGTGGCAGGAACTGTCGAACCCGCGCGACCTGACCAAGATCTTCACCACGCCCGAGTACGCCGGCTGGCGTTCGCTGCGTGAATCGGAAGACTCGCGCTACATCGGCCTGACCATGCCACGCTTCCTGGCGCGCCTGCCATACGGCGCCAAGACCGACCCGGTGGAAGCCTTCGCCTTCGAAGAAAACACCGACGGCGCCGACAGCTCCAAGTACACCTGGGCCAACGCCGCCTACGCGATGGCCGTGAACATCAACCGCTCGTTCAAGCACTTCGGCTGGTGCTCGCGCATCCGTGGCGTGGAGTCTGGCGGTGAAGTGGAAAACCTGCCGGCCCACACGTTCCCGACCGACGACGGTGGCGTGGACATGAAGTGCCCGACCGAAATCGCCATTTCGGACCGCCGTGAAGCGGAGCTGGCGAAGAACGGTTTCATGCCGCTGCTGCACAAGAAGAACACCGACTTCGCGGCCTTCATCGGCGCCCAGTCGCTGCAGAAGCCAGCCGAGTACGACGACCCGGACGCCACCGCCAACGCCAACCTGGCCGCGCGCCTGCCGTACCTGTTCGCCACTTGCCGTTTCGCCCATTACCTGAAGTGCATCGTGCGCGACAAGATCGGTTCCTTCAAAGAGAAGGACGAGATGCAGCGCTGGTTGCAGGACTGGATCCTCAACTACGTCGACGGTGACCCGGCGCACTCCACCGAGACCACCAAGGCCCAGCACCCTCTGGCGGCGGCCGAAGTGATCGTCGAGGAAGTCGAAGGCAACCCGGGTTACTACAACTCCAAGTTCTACCTGCGTCCGCACTACCAGCTCGAAGGGCTGACCGTGTCGCTGCGCCTGGTATCGAAACTGCCGTCGGCCAAGGGCGCGTAAGCAACAGTATTTGTCGGCAGGCCTGTTCCTTGTGGGAGCGGGCTTGCTCGCGAAGGCGTCGGATCAGTCGACATCGGCGTTGGCTGCCCCACCGCATTCGCGAGCAAGCCCGCTCCCACAGGTACGGTGTTTCGGCTGACATCCAAAGAAGTTTCGCAAGGTCAGCGTCAACCAAACAATGTGGTTAGAAACCACACAGGGAGAAAACATGGCTGTTGATATTTTCATCAAGATCGGCGACATCAAGGGCGAGTCCATGGACAAGGCCCACAAGGACGAAATCGACGTCCTGAACTGGAGCTGGGGCATGTCCCAGTCCGGCAACATGCACACCGGCAGCGGCGGTGGTGCGGGCAAGGTGAACATCCAGGACCTGTCGTTGACCAAGTTCGTCGACAAGGCCTCGCCGAACCTGATGATGCACTGCGCCAGCGGCAAGCACATCGACAAGGTCAAGCTGACCGTGCGCAAGGCCGGCGGTGAAAGCCAGGTCGAGTACATGATCATCAACCTGGAAGAAGTGTTGATCACCTCCCTGAGCACCGGCGGCTCGGGCAGCGATGATCGCCTGACCGAAAACGTCACCCTGAACTTCGCCAAGGTGCTGGTGGACTACCAGCCACAGAAAGCCGACGGCACCAAGGAAGGCGGTCCGGTCAAGTTCGGCTGGAACGTGCGTCAGAACGTCAAGGTGTAATCGAACACGCCCCCGGTGCCCTGCGCCGGGGGTGTTTGGTGCTTGCTCGAATCCAATCCTTTTGCGCGCGGTATCTGAGTCATGGCCAAGCCTTCGTTTATCAATTTGTGGAACAGCTATCCAACGGTCAAGAACCCATGCGATCAGCCCTGGGGCAACCAGTGCGCTATCCGCATGAGCGTCGCGTTGAATGGCGAGTTGACTATCAAGGTCAACAAGTCGACCTACACCGAACCCAAATGCAACCATGAGCATGCCCGTGGCGCCGAGTCGCTGGCGAACTGGCTCTGGCGGCATCATTTAGGACGTCCGACCATTCTGAGTGGGAGTGCAGCTGATCGGCTGACGCTCAGCCAGAAGACCGGAATCGTTTTTTTCAAAGACTGCTTTGCCCGTGCGGGCGAGGCCGAAAGCGGGCGCACAGGCGATCATATTGATCTGTGGAATCGTGGCCGGACCAAAGGCTTCTTTGATGGCGACTTTATGTCCAAACAGGTCTGGTTCTGGGAGTTGACATGATAGGGCCGACGCTGCGAGCGACACTGTTGTGCGGTTTGCTAATCAGCTTGAACGCTTGCGCCGAAGCCGACCCTGACCGTCTCGATGCACCCGCTCGCACCCAAGGTACATTCGCTGGCCAGGCGCTCAAGCTGGTAGACCTGAACGGCCAATGCGCAGTGTTGAAACCGGACCAGACGCACTTGGTGTTGGGCATGGAGTGGCCGTGCTACTTCAACCTGAACCAGAGCGGCGAATTGCGCGTCGAGACGTTCAACGGTGTCCCGATTTTTCTGGTAGAGCGCAGCGTTCCCGAGCCGCCACCGAGCCGCGACTGTGATGCCAAATCCCAGGCTGTGCGCAAAATCAACGGTGCGCTGGAAGCTTCGTCGGTCAATCCCAGCGCCATGTGCGGACTCGGTCAGCAAGACCAGAAAATGTTCACGGCGTTATTCAGGTGGTAACCGAAATCGCCGCCCGCGATCGCCTGCAACCGTCCCTGCTGGACCGGTTGACTGACGACGATCCGACCAATCCCAAGGAAAGCGCCGACAAACGCGTGCTCTCGCTCACCCAGCTCAAGGCCTCGGTGCTGCGTGACCTGGCGTGGCTGCTCAACACCACCTCCCTGCTCGACGCCGATGCCACGCTGCACACGGCGGCCGGCACCTCGGTGGTGAACTTCGGGCTGCCGGCACTGGCCGGCAACAGCGCCTCGAACGTCGATGTCTCGGCCCTGGAAACCCTGATCCACCAGGCCATCGCCACGTTCGAGCCGCGGATCCTGCGCCACACCCTGCGCGTGCGTGCTCGGGCCACCGCCGAGATGAACCACAACGCCCTGAGCTTCGAGATCGAAGGCGACCTCTGGGCTCAGCCGGTGCCCCTGCGCCTGATGTTGCAAACCGACCTGGACCTGGAGACCGGCCACGTGCGGGTGGTCAATGCCGACCAGCGGAGACGTTCATGAACCCGCGTTTGCTGGAACTGTACAACCAGGAACTTCACCACGTGCGCGAAAGCGCGGCGGAGTTCGCCAAGGAATACCCCAAGATCGCCAGCCGGCTGACGTTGTCCGGCATGGACTGCGCCGACCCATACGTGGAGCGCCTGCTCGAAGGCTTCGCCTACCTGACGGCGCGGGTGCAGCTCAAGCTCGACGCCGAGTACCCGACCTTCACCCACAACCTGCTGGAAATCGCCTACCCCCATTACCTGGCGCCCACGCCGTCGATGACCGTGGTGCAGTTGCAAGCTGACCCGGACGAAGGCTCGCTGAGCAGCGGTTTCCCGCTGCCCCGCGACAGCGTCCTGCGCGCCGCCCTGGGCCGTGAAACCCAGACCTGCTGCGAGTACCGCACCGCCCACGCGGTGACGTTGTGGCCGTTGCAGGTCAGCCACGCCGAATACTTCGGCAACCCGTCCACGGTGCTCGGGCGCCTGGCCGCCAGCGAGCCGAAGGCCAAGGCCGGCCTGCGCCTGACCCTGCGCACCGGGGCCGAACTGCCGTTCAACAGCCTGGCCCTGGACAACCTGCCGCTGTACCTGAGCGGTGCCGACGAGCAGCCGTTCCGCCTCTATGAACAACTACTGGGCAACGCCTGCGCGGTGTTCGCGCGCAAGCCCGGCGGCGACTGGGTCGAGCGCCTGCCTCAGGACGCGCTGCGTTCGCGCGGCTTCGACGATGCCGACGCGGCGCTGCCCGTGGTGTCGCGGGCCTTCCAGGGCTATCGCCTGTTGCAGGAATATTTCGCGCTGCCCCAGCGTTTTCTGTTCGTCGACTTCACCCAGCTGGGCCGGGCGGTCAAGCGTTGCGACGGCCAGGAGCTGGAGCTGATCGTGCTGTTCGACCGCCACGACCCGAGCCTGGAAGGCAGCGTCGGGGCCGCGCAGTTCCTGCCGTTCTGCACCCCGGCCATCAACCTGTTTCCCAAGCGCCTGGATCGCATTCACTTGTCGGAGCGGGTCAACGAACACCACGTGATCGCCGACCGTACCCGGCCGATGGATTTCGAAGTGCATTCGCTGACCGGCCTCACCGGCCACGGCACCGGGCCGGAACAGCCATTCCTGCCGTTCTACGCCGTGCGCGATCCGTCGCGCTATGGGCGCGACAAGGCGTACTACACGGTGCGTCGTGAACCGCGGGTGCTCTCCAGCGACCAGCGCCGCAACGGCCCGCGCTCGACCTACATCGGCAGCGAAACGTTCGTCAGCCTGGTGGACAGCCAGCAGGCGCCTTATCGCCATGACCTGCGTCAACTGGGCGTGACGGCGCTGTGCACCAACCGCGACCTGCCGCTGTTCATGAGCGTGGGCAGCGGCAAGACCGACTTCACCCTGGCCGACAGTGCCCCGGTCGGCGCCGTGCGCTGCGTGGCCGGGCCCAGTCGTCCACGGGCCAGCCATGCCCACGACGCCAAGGCCTGGCGGCTGATCAGCCAGTTGTCGCTGAACTACCTGTCCCTCAGTGAACAAGGCCAGGGCGCCGCCGCACTGCGCGAGCTGCTGCGCCTGTACGGCGACAGCAACGATGCGGCGCTGCAATTGCAGATCGAAGGCCTGCGGGAAGTCAGCAGCAAAGCCTGCACCCGACGCCTGCCGATGCCCGGCCCGATCGTCTTCGGTCGCGGCCTGGAGATCACCCTGGAGTTCGATGAAAACGCGTTTCGCGGCACCGGCGTATTCCTGCTCGGCGCGGTGTTCGAGCGCTTCCTGGCACGCTACGTGTCGATCAACAGTTTTACCGAAACGGTGATTCGTACCACCGAACGCGGCGAGATCATGCGATGGAAAGCCAAGCCCGGACGTCGTCCGACCCTGTGAGTACCCTGGAAGCGATGCACCAGGAGCCCTGGGAATACGACTTCTTCCAGGCCTTGCGGCGCATCGAGTGTGAATCCCCCGAGCTGCCGCGCCTGGGCCATTCGCTACGCCTGGCCGATGACCCGCTGCGCCTGGGCCAACAAGCCGACTGCACCTTCGCGCCGGCGACATTGGCCTCGGTGCAACCGGGCAGCGACGGCGCGCCCGCGCGGCTGGAGCAATTCTTCTTCGGCCTCGGCGGCCCCAACGGGCCGATGCCGCTGCACATCACCGAATACGTGCGCGAACGCCAGCGCAACAACGCCGACAGCACCAGCAAGCGCTTTCTCGACGTGTTCCACCATCGCTTGCTCAGCCTGTTCTACCGGGCCTGGGCCGAAGCGCGGCCGACGGTCAGCCACGACCGCCCGGACGACGACTACTGGTCGGCGCGCCTGGCGTCCTTGAGCGGACGCGGCATGCCCAGCCTGCTCAAGCAGGGGCTGATTCCCGACACGGCGAAGCTGCACTACAGCGGCCACCTGGCGGCGCAAACCCGCTACCCCGACGGTTTGAAGGCGATCCTTGGCGAGTATTTCGGCCTGCCGGTGGAAATCGAAGAGTACGTCGGCCAATGGCTGGAGCTGCCGGAACGCAGCCGCGTCGGCGTCAGCGCCCATCAACTGGGCGTGGACTTCTGCCTGGGTCGCTACGTCTGGGATCGCCAGCACAAGTTCCGCATTCGCCTGGGGCCGCTCAAGCTGGTGGACTACATGGGCATGCTGCCCGGCAGCCAGCCGTTCAATGAACTGGTGGCCTGGGTCGCCGAATACCTGGGCCATGAACTGGATTGGGACCTGAACCTGGTCTTGGAGCAGCCCGAGGTCCCGGCGCTACAACTCAACGGCCGTTTCCGCCTGGGGTTCAACACCTGGCTGGGCCAGCCCGAAAAAGATGCCAACGATCTAATACTGGCCCGGCATTACGCCGAACAGGCCAACACCTCACAGACCTCAAGGAGCCATGAGCATGGGTGAAATCAGTCGCGCCGCGTTGTTCGGCAAACTCAACAGCGTGGCCTACAAAGCCATCGAAGCCGCCACCGTGTTCTGCAAGTTGCGCGGTAACCCTTATGTGGAACTGGCCCACTGGTTTCACCAGTTGCTGCAATTGCAGGACTCGGACCTGCACCGCATCATCCGCCAGTTCAACGTCGAGCCGGCGCGCCTGGCCCGCGACCTGACCGACGCCCTGGACCGCCTGCCACGCGGCTCGACCTCGATCACCGACCTGTCGTCCCACGTCGAGGAAGCCGTGGAACGCGGCTGGGTGTATGGCAGCCTGATGTTCGGTGAAAGCCAGGTGCGCACCGGCTACCTGGTGCTCGGCATCCTCAAGACGCCAAGCCTGCGCCACGCGCTGCTGGGGTTGTCGTCGGAGTTCGACAAGGTCAAGGCCGAAGCCCTGAGCGAACGCTTTGACGAATACGTCGGCGACTCCCCGGAAAATGCCCTGACCGCCAGCGACGGCTTCAACGCCGGCAGCGTGCCCGGCGAAGCCAGCGGCGCCATGGCCCCCAGTGCGATGGGCAAGCAGGAAGCGCTCAAGCGCTTTACCGTCGACCTCACCGAGCAGGCCCGCAGCGGCAAGCTCGACCCGATCGTCGGCCGCGATGAAGAGATCCGCCAACTGGTGGACATCCTCATGCGCCGCCGCCAGAACAACCCGATCCTCACCGGTGAAGCCGGCGTGGGCAAGACCGCCGTGGTCGAAGGCTTTGCCCTGCGCATCGTCGCCGGCGACGTGCCGCCGTCGCTCAAGGACGTGGAACTGCGCAGCCTCGACGTCGGCCTGTTGCAGGCCGGCGCGAGCATGAAAGGCGAGTTCGAACAGCGCCTGCGCCAGGTCATCGAAGACGTCCAGGCCTCGCCCAAGCCGATCATCCTGTTCATCGACGAAGCCCACACCCTGGTAGGCGCCGGTGGCGCCGCCGGCACCGGTGACGCGGCCAACCTGCTCAAGCCGGCCCTGGCCCGCGGTACCCTGCGCACCGTGGCGGCTACGACCTGGGCCGAGTACAAGAAGCACATCGAGAAAGACCCGGCCCTGACCCGTCGTTTCCAAGTGGTGCAAGTGGCCGAGCCGTCGGAAGACAAGGCCCTGCTGATGATGCGCGGCGTGGCCTCGACCATGGAACAGCACCACCAGGTGCAGATCCTCGACGAAGCCCTGGAAGCCTCGGTCAAGCTGTCCCACCGCTACATCCCCGCTCGCCAGTTGCCGGACAAGTCCGTGAGCCTGCTGGACACCGCCTGCGCCCGCGTCGCCATCAGCCTGCACGCGGTGCCGGCCGAAGTGGATGACAGCCGTCGGCGCATCGAGGCACTGGAAACCGAGCTGCAGATCATCGCCCGCGAGCACGCGATCGGCGTCGTCATCGGCAACCGCCAGACCCACAGTGAAAGCCTGCTGAGCGCCGAGCGCGAACGCCTGGCCGAACTGGAAAGCCGCTGGGCCGAAGAGAAGAACCTGGTGGACGAACTGCTCGCCACCCGCGCCACCCTGCGCGAGCGCGTCGGCGTGGTGGACAGCGACGACGCCAGCGAAGCTAGCGACAACGAAAGCCACGACCTGCGGGCAAAACTGGTGGACCTGCAACAACGCCTCAGCGCCCTGCAAGGCGAGAACCCGCTGATCCTGCCGACCGTGGACTACCAGGCCGTGGCCTCGGTGGTCGCCGACTGGACCGGTATCCCGGTGGGCCGCATGGCCCGCAACGAACTGGAAACCGTGCTCAACCTCGACCAGCACCTGAAAAAACGCATCATCGGCCAGGACCACGCCTTGCAGATGATCGCCAAGCGCATCCAGACTTCCCGCGCCGGCCTGGACAACCCGAGCAAGCCCATTGGCGTGTTCATGCTCGCCGGCACCTCTGGCGTGGGCAAGACCGAAACCGCCCTGGCCCTGGCCGAAGCCATGTACGGCGGCGAACAGAACGTCATCACCATCAACATGAGCGAGTTCCAGGAAGCCCACACCGTGTCCACCCTCAAGGGCGCGCCACCGGGCTACATCGGCTACGGCGAAGGCGGTGTACTGACCGAAGCCGTGCGGCGCAAACCGTACAGCGTGGTGCTGCTGGACGAGGTGGAAAAAGCCCACCCGGACGTGCACGAGATCTTCTTCCAGGTGTTCGACAAAGGCGTCATGGAGGACGGCGAAGGCCGGGTGATCGACTTCAAGAACACCCTGATCCTGCTGACCACCAACGCCGGCACCGAGCTGATTGCCGACGTCTGCAAAGACCCGCAAAACGTGCCCGAGCCAGAAGAAATCGCCAAGGCCCTGCGCCAGCCGCTGCTGGAGATTTTCCCGCCGGCCCTGCTCGGCCGCCTGGTGACGATCCCGTACTATCCGCTCAGCGACGAAATGCTCAAGGCCATCACCCGCCTGCAACTCAACCGCATCAAGAAGCGCGTGGAAAGTACCCACAAAGTCGCGTTCGACTACGACGACGCGGTGATCGACCTGATCGTCTCGCGCTGCACCGAAACCGAAAGCGGCGGCCGTATGATCGACACCATCCTGACCAACAGCCTGCTGCCGGACATGAGCCGCGAGTTCCTGACCCGCATGCTCGAAGGCAAGGCCATGGCCGGCGTGCGGATCAGCGCGGTGGACAACGAATTGCAGTACGATTTCAGCGACGCGGCCTGATTGAAAGGTACACCGGCCCCTGTGGGAGCGAGCTTGCTCGCGATAGCGTAGTTACAGCCAGCATTACGGTTGACTGACACACCGCCATCGCGAGCAAGCTCGCTCCCACAGTTGATCCGGTCTATTCAGGGAAACAGCGGCGCAGCCCATACAACGACGAGATAACCGATGTTATTCAACCAAGCCTCACGCCTGGCCAAAATCACCAGCCCCCTGGGGCCCGAGGTGCTGCTGCTCAAGGACATGGGTGGCGGCGAAGAGCTGGGGCGGCTGTTCAACTATGAGTTGCAGCTGCACTCGCTGGACAACGCCATCGACCTCAACCAGTTGCTCGGCAAGCCCATGTGCGTGAGCCTGCAACTGGACGGCGGCGGCGAACGGTATTTCCACGGCATCGTTGCCCGCTGCAGCCAGAACGTCGACCAGGGCCAGTTCTCCAGCTACCAGGCCACGCTCAGGCCTTGGCTGTGGCTGCTGACGCGCACCTCCGACTGCCGGATTTTCCAGAACCTGACCATCCCGCAGATCATCAAGCAGGTGTTCCGCGACCTCGGGTTTTCCGATTTCGAAGACAGCCTGAGCGCCACCTACCGCGAGTGGGAATACTGCGTGCAGTATCGCGAGACCAGCTTCGACTTCGTCAGCCGGCTGATGGAGCAGGAAGGGATCTATTACTTCTTCCGCCACGAACAAGGCCGCCACGTGCTGGTGCTGGCCGATGCCTACGGCGCGCACACCAGCGCGCCCGGCTACGCGTCGGTGCCCTACTACCCGAAGAACGAGCAGCAACGCGAACGCGACCACATCCACGACTGGCACCTGGCCCAGGAAGTCCAGCCGGGTTCGCTGGAGCTCAACGACTACGACTTCCAGCGTCCCAGCGCACGGATCGACGTGCGTTCGGCCATGCCACGCCCGCATGCCGCCGGTGACTATCCGCTGTACGACTACCCCGGCACCTACGTGCAGAGCGCCGATGGCGAACACTACGCCCGCACCCGCATCGAAGCCTTGCAGACCCAGCACGAGCAGGTCGAGCTGGCCGGCAACGCCCGCGGCTTGGGCTCGGGCAACCTGTTCAGCCTCACCGGCTTCACCCGCCAGGACCAGAACCGCGAGTACCTGATCGTCGGTGCCCGCTACTACATTTCCCAGGAAAGCGGCGAAACCAACGGTGGCGCGCCTTCGGCCCAGTTCGAAAGCAGCCTGACCTGCATCGACGCCCAGCAAAGCTATCGACCGCTGCCCATCACCCATCGCCCCATCGTCAAAGGCCCGCAGACCGCGTTGGTGGTGGGCCCCAAGGACGAGGAAATCTGGACCGACCAGTTCGGCCGGGTGAAGGTGCATTTCTATTGGGACCGTCACGACCAGTCCAACGAAAACAGCTCCTGCTGGATTCGCGTGTCACAGGCCTGGGCCGGGAAAAACTGGGGCTCGATGCAGATCCCGCGCATCGGCCAGGAAGTGATCGTCAGCTTCCTCGAAGGCGATCCGGACCGGCCGATCATCACCGGTCGTGTCTACAACGCTGAACAGACCGTGCCCTACGACTTGCCCGCCAATGCGACCCAGAGCGGCATGAAGAGCCGTTCGAGCAAGGGCGGCACGCCGGCGAACTTCAACGAAATCCGCATGGAAGACAAGAAAGGCGCCGAGCAGTTGTACATCCATGCCGAGCGCAACCAGGACATCGTGGTGGAAGTGGACGAAAGCCATTCGGTGGGCCACGACCGCAACAAGAGCATCGGCCATGACGAGACGGTGACCATCGGCAACAACCGCCTGCGCATCGTCAAGCAGGAAGACATCCTCTCGGTGGGCCTGCGCAAGACCGACAGCATCAGCCAGAGCTACGTCATCGAGGTGGGCGAGAACCTGCGCCTGGTGTGCGGCGAAAGCATCCTGGAGCTCAATGCCAGCGGCCAGATCAACCTGACCGGCGTGCAGATCAGCTTCTACGCCAGCGGCGATGCCGAGTTCAACACCGGCGGCGTGCTGCACCTGAACAACGGCGGCGGCCCCGGTGCCACGCCGGACGGCCAGGGCGTCAAGGGCAGCATCGACGCGAACATCAAAGCCGCGTTCCCCCAGGGTTAATCCAGAGATTCAGGCGCCATGACTTACCGCATCAACGAATTCCAGTTCCAACTGCCGCCCAGCGAATTGCTCGACGCGACGATCAACATCCTCAAGTTCCCCGAGCTGGGCACGTCCTTGATCGTCAGTCGCAGCCTGCTCGCCGAGGGCGAGACCCTGCAAAGCAACCTCGACGACCAACTGGCGCGCCTGGAAAAACAGGTCCAGGACCTGCGCTGCCAACCGGGCGTCCCGGTGCGCCTGGGCGCCAGCCAGGAAGTCGAAGGCATCGAGCTGCGCAGCCAGTTCAACAAGGGCACCGAAAAGGTGTTCCAGTACCAACTGGCCCTGGTGCTGCCCGGCACCCGCAAGATGTTCGCCCTGAGCTATGTCAAAGCCGAGAAGCTCGGCGATGCCGAAGCCGCCCATTGGGCGAGTATCAAGGGCTCGCTGTTGTTTGACGTGCCGGCCTGATGAGCGACAGGCATGTCTGACGCGCTCTGGGCCGCACGCCTGGGCGATGCGCTGAACCACACCTCGATGATGGCCGACATTCTCGGCGGCGTCCTGGAAGTGGCGGCCAACATCGCCATCACCGCTGTCGCCACCGCCGCCGTGGTAGCAGCCACCGGCATCACCGTGGCCACCGGTGGGCTCGGTTGCTTCCTGCTTGGCGCGGTGGTTGGTGCAGTGGTGGGCATCGCCATGAGCAAGACCGGGGCCGACAAAGGCTTGAGCAATTTATGCGAGGGCATCGGCAACGCTCTCTTTCCGCCCACGGTGCAGGCCAACATCCTCACCGGCTCCACCGACACCCTGACCAACAACATTCCAGCGGCCCGCGCCGCCGGGGCCATCGAGTCCCATGTCGCGCCCGCCGGCACCGAACTCGAGGAGCCGCAGCCCGAGCCCAGCTATCTGGACATGGCCGAGAGCTTCTTCTCGCAGATGTGGCGCCCCACCGTCGCCACGCCCGCGCCCGGCGCCGTGCCCAAGCCGCTGGACATGATCACCTGCCTGAAACATCCGCCGATGCCGCCGCAGTTTTTGGCCGAAGGCTCGGACAAGGTCACCATCAACGGCCAACCCGCCGTGCGCAGCGGCGACCGCAGCACTTGCGAGGCGACCGTGGTGTCGTCCGGTTTGATTTCCCCTGACGTGACCATCGGCGGCGGTACCGTGGTGGTGCGCGAGATCCGCAGCGGCAAGACACCCGGCGTGGGACTGGCCGTCACGGCATTGCTGATGCTCAAGGGCGGCAAGGGCAAGTTCCTGAGCAACCTGCCCTGCATGCTGATTGGCGGCGCAGCATCGATGGCGGTCAGCAGCGCGATGGGCGCGGCGGCGAATGCGGCCATGGGTTCGTCGAACCCGGTGCATGCCGCCACCGGGGCCAAGGTGCTGGGGGATGTCGAGGAACTGGACTTCGTCCTGCCAGGCATCCTGCCGATCGACTGGCAGCGTTTCTACAACAGCCGCGACGAGCGCCGTGAAGGGTTGTTCGGCGCCGGTTGGAGCGTGGCCTACGAGGTGCGCGTCGAGATCCTGCCCCATCCCGAGGGTGGCGAGACCCTGGTCTACACCGACGAACAGGGCCGGCGCATCGACATGGGTTCGATTCCCCTGGGCGGCGCGGTGTTCAGCCCAGGCGAAGGGCTCAACGTGCGCCGGCACCTCAACGGCGAACTGCTGATCGAAAGCGCGGACGGCCTGTACCGCCTGTTCGCACCGGCGCCGGGGAACGCGGCCTTGCTGCGCCTCAACCAGCTGGGCGATCGCAACGACAACCGCATCCACCTCGATTACGACGAGAGCGGGCGGTTGGTGCGCCTGCGCGACACCTTCGACCTGGTGCAGGCCGAACTGGCCTACGACGCGCGCTGGCCACACCGGGTCAGCCGGATCGAGCGCCTCTACCCCGACCAGCGTCGCGACGTGCTGATGCACTACGACTACGACAGCCAGGGGGACCTGGCCCAAGTTCGCCAGTCCAACAGCCAGGTCAAGCGGCGCTACGCCTACGACCTCGGGCGGAGGATGGTGGAGCACCAGTTGCCCACCGGCCTGCGCTGCTTCTACGAATGGGCGCTGATCGAAGACCGGGAATGGCGCGTGGTCCGCCACTGGACCGACGCCGGCGACACCTACACCTTCACCTATGACCTGGCCGCCGGTGTCACGCGCATCACCGACGGCTTGAACCGCCGCAGTACCCGGCGCTGGGATGCCCGCTACCAGATCCTCGAAACCACCGATGCCCTGGACCGCACCTGGACGTTCCAGTGGAACGATGAAAGCCAACTGCTGGGCGCGACCGACCCCAACGGGGGGCAGCATCAGTTCAGCTATGACGAAGCAGGTAATCTGTGCCAGACCCTCGACCCGCTCGGACGCAGCGAGTCGACCCTGTGGCTCGAACACTGGGCCCTGCCCCTGGCGGAAACCGACGCGGCCGGCAATACCTGGCAGTACCGCTATGACGCGCGGGGTAACCGCATCCGTGAAACCGACCCGCTGGGCCACGTCACCCGCTATCGCCACGATGCCCACGGCCAGGTGGTGGATGTCATCGATGCCAGCGGCAAGCGCAAGACGATGCGCTGGACGGCCCTCGGACAACTCAGCGAACACACCGACTGCTCTGGCTACACCACCCGGCTGAGCTACGACGAACGCGGGCTGCTGGTCAGCAGCAGCGATGCGTTGGGCGAGCGCACGCGCTTCAGCTATGACGACCAAGGCAGGTTGCTGAGCAAGCAACTGCCGGACGGTCGCACCGAGCACTATCAGCGCGATGCCAGCGGCCAGTTGATCGGCTACAGCGATCCCGCCGGGCACACCACCCGTTTCCAGCACACCCCGAGCGGGCAACTGCGCCTGCGCACCGACGCCCATGGCCGGCGGATCGAACTGAGCTACGACAACTACGGGCGGTTGCTGGCGCTGACCAACGAGAATGGCGAAAGCTATCGGTTCGCCTGGGACGCCGGCGACCGCCTGAGTGCCCAGCACAGCCTGGACGGCAGTCTCAAGCGCTACGCCTATGACCCGCTGGACAACGTCACCCGTGTGGAAGCCATCGCCGTTCCCGGCAGCACCGACCTGGACCTCGCGCCACAAGCCCCCATCGTCCATGAGCTGGAACGCGACGCCGTGGGCCGGTTGGTTGCCAAGGTCACCGCCGACGGGCGCACCGAGTACCGCTATGACGACCTCGACCAGGTCAACGCCATCACCTTCACCGGCCTGACCGGTGAACAGCAGAGCATCGGCTTTGGCTATGACGCGCTTGGGCAACTGATCGCCGAACAGGGCTGGGCCGGCAGCCTGGAGCATCGTTACGACGAACTGGGCAACCTCACCCAGACGCAGCTCCCCGATGGCCGCTGGCTGAATCGCCTGCACTACGGCAGCGGGCATCTGCACCAGATCAACCTCGACGGCAGGGTCATCAGCGATTTCGAGCGCGACCGCCTGCACCGCGAAGTGCTGCGCACCCAGGGCCGCCTTAGTACCCGCAGCGAGTACGACCGCAGCGGGCGCCTACGGGCCCGGCAGCGCCGCCAGCAAGGCCAGTCGACGTTGCTGCCGCCGGCGGCGCAGTCGCTGTTTGCCTATGACGGCAGCGATCAACTGGTGGAGCGCTTCGACAACCAACCCGAAACGCCTCATCGCCAACTGCTGCATTACGACGCCACCGGCCGGATCCTCGCCAGCCAGGACAACCTCCAGGGCCAGCGCGAAGGCTTTGCCTACGATCCGGCCGCCAACCTGCTCGACGGGCTGATGGGCACGGGGCACGTCGCCCATAACCGCTTGCTGACCTATCAGGACAAGCGCTACCGCTACGACGGCTTCGGCCGCATGGTGGAAAAGCGCAGCAGCCAGCGCGGTGTGCAGCGGTTCGTGTACGACGCCGAGCAGCGCCTGGTTCAGGTGCATAACGACAACGGCTCGGTCGTGAAAATGACCTACGACCCGCTGGGCAGGCGCATCGAAAAGGCCGAGTACGACCGCCACGCGACGCTGCTGGGCCGCACCCGCTTCACCTGGGATGCGCTGCAACTGTTACAGGAGCACCGCAACAGCCAGACCAGCCTCTACATCTACGCCGACGACGGCCACGAGCCTTTGGCCAGGGTCGATGGCCTGGGCGAGCAGCAGAAAGTCCGTTACTACCACAACGACTTCAACGGCCAGCCCGAGCAACTGTCGGAAAGCGACGGCCATACGCTGTGGCGGGCCCGTTATCAGGTGTGGGGCAACACCGCCGAAGAGTTGCGCGAGCCGTATTACATCGAAGAGCAGAACCTGCGGTTCCAGGGCCAGTACCTGGACCGGGAAACCGGCCTGCACTACAACACCCTGCGCTTCTACGACCCGGACATCGGCCGCTTCACCACGCCGGACCCCATTGGCCTGGCCGGTGGCCTGAACCTCTACCAGTACGCGCCGAACCCGGTGAGCTGGGTCGACCCCTTGGGGTTGATGAAGTGCAGCACCCCGCCGAAGGGCCGCAAGGTCAACCGGACGGTGTATCGATTCGAAGAGCCGGGGCGGATCAGCACGACCTGGACGGCGCACAAGTGGAACGTGGCCGCCCGCCACCGGTACACCGCGCCGGGGCTGGGTGGGGTATACGGCGCCAACTCGCGCAAGACCGCCATGGGCGAGGTCAACCACTGGGGCGTGGACCTGTCCACGCGGGTGCTGGTGAGCAAGAAGGTCCAGCTCAACAACGTCCTCGACCTGACCCGGGCCGATGTCCGCAAGCAACTGGGCGTGTCCCTCAAGAGCATCACCGGCAACAAATACACCCAGACCCACCAGATTGGTGCGTGGGCCAAGGCCAATGGTTACGATGGGATCCTGGCGCCGTCGGCGCGAAACCCGACCGGCAGCAACTTGATCTCCTTTGACGGATTCTGACATGGGACTGGAAGACGAATACGTCGGCGATGCCGACTGGCAAACGTTCGTGCGCCTGTATGAAGAGGACTACCTCGACGACAACGCCCGCGCACTGGCCAAGGCCATGGACGGCCACCTCGACATGGCCGTCGTGCTCTACGGCAAACGCGGCCTCAAGGAAGGCCTGTGGTGGCTGGAACAGGTCGTCCCGGCCCTGGACAACAAGCGCCCGGCCGATTGCCTCAAGACCCCGAAACTGATCAGACGCCTGCGCATGGCACTGATGAGCATGCCGTAACCGGCGGGACAAATCGCGCGCTCAAAAAAAAGGCACCCGACTCCCTCGGTGTGCCTTTTTCGTGGTTGCTTTATCCCCCAGTCCGGAGAGCCCGTAGCAATTACGGATTAACGCTGTCCTTCAAGAACTTGCCCGGTTTGAAGGCAACGGTGTTGCTGGCCTTGATTTTCACTGGCTCACCCGTTTGTGGGTTTTTGCCGGTGCGGGCGCCGCGATGGCGTTGCAGGAAGGTGCCGAAGCCCACCAGGGTGACGCTGTCCTTGCGGTGCAGGGCGCCGGTGATTTCTTCGAGTACCGCGTTGAGGACGCGGTTGGCTTGTTCTTTGGTGAGGTCTGCTTTTTCCGCGATGGCGGCGGCGAGTTCTGGTTTACGCATGAATGAAGCCCCTTTGACGGTTTTTTTGTTGTTATGTCCGTGCTGCTCTCTGTGGAACAGCCCCTAAGGCGCCGCAGGCTCTACACTGCGGCAGACGGGAGTGAGAATGGCACGGGGCCGAGGACGACGCCAGTGTCCGAACGACCTTTGTGGGGTCAAAAGTAGGGTTTTTGCGACAGAACGACCAGTATTTACGCCAGCAAGCCCGGAAGTTCCTTGTTCAGCGCCAGTTTCTCCATCACCGCGGCGCCGGTCAGGGCATAGCCCAGCAGGTTGCCCTGGGCGTCGCGACACAGTGCCTTGATGTCGGCGCCCTGCCCTTCGACGCTCCACACGCCTTCTCGGCCGCGAGGCGGTGGCGACACCACCAGGGGGCACACCGGGGTTTTCACGGTGATCGGCATGGGGCCGTAGCTCACGGCGGTCGGGTTGCCCGCCAGAGTCTGGGCCAGGGCCCGGGCACAGCTCATCAGGGGCATGACGTACAGCAGGTTCAGGCCATCCACCTCGGCACAGTCGCCCAGGGCGTAGATATTGGCGTGGGAGGTCTTCAAATGACGGTCGACCACCACGCCGCGATTGACCACCAGGCCGGCAGCCGCCGCCAGGTCGATGCGCGGGCGCAGGCCGATGGCCGACACCACCAGGTCGCAGGCAATCACCTGGCCGTCGGACAGGTGCGCCTCAAGCCCGTCGGCGCCGCGTTGCAGGCGATTGAGCACGGGGCCCAGGTGGAACCGCGCCCCCAGGCTCTCCAGCCCGGCCTGAACCGCCGCAGCGGCCGCCGGATGCAACAGCGTCGGCATCACCTGTTCGCACGGGGCCACCAGTTGCACCTCGTAGCCCCCCAGGATCAGGTCGTTGGCGAACTCGCAGCCAATCAGCCCGGCGCCGAGCAGCAGCACCCGGCGCTTGCCGGCAGCGGCGGACCGGAAGCGCGCGTAGTCCTCCAGGTCGTTGATGGGGAAGATCAGGTCCGAGGCGTCGCCCTGTACCGGCACACGCACGGTTTCGGCGCCCCAGGCCAGGATGAGGTCGCGGTAGTTCACCGCTTCCTCGCCGATCCACAGCCGCTGGTGCCCCGGGTCGATGCCGCTGATGCGCGTATGGGTGCGGACCTCGGCCTTGAGCTGCTCGGCCATGGCCCCCGGCTCGGCCATGCTCAGGCCGTCGGCATCCTTGTTTTTGCCAAAGCCGGTGGAGAGCATCGGCTTGGAGTAGGAGCGACCGTCGTCGGCGGTAATCAACAGCAAGGGGGTTTCGCTATCGAGCTTGCGAAACTCCCGGGCCAGGTTGTAACCGGCCAGGCCAGTACCGACGATGACGACAGGTGCGCTCATGTTGCTCTCCATCCAGGGAAACGGTCAGGGGTTCGCTTAGTTGATTTCGATCATTTCGAAATCCATCTTGCCGACGCCGCAGTCCGGGCACAGCCAGTCTGCCGGTACGTCTTCCCAACGGGTCCCGGCGGCGATGCCGTCATCGGGCCAACCCTCGGCTTCGTTGTAGATCAGGCCGCAGACGATACATTGCCACTTCTTCATTCAGGTACTTCCTCAGGTGTCAGGCGTTTGCCGGTATTGGTCGGGTCGATGAGAACGCCCTTCCGGCTCAGGGCGTTTTGTACTGATCGGTCGCGCCAGATGCAAGCGTGATCGGAACGACGGCAGGTCCAACCCGTCAACATCGCCGACCGACATGGTAAGCTCGCGGCCTCATTTGCTGCCATTCATGACCTCTGTGCCGCCGACAAATTCGATATTTCCTACACTCCAATGGCTGCCCGGGCCGCTGCTGTCGCCCCGTCCCGATGCCTGTGTACTCGACTGGTTGTTCGACGAAGGTTCCCTGACCCGCCGCCTGACGAGCCTGTCGGACGATCACTTCAGCGTGACGCCGCTGTTCGAAGGCTGGCAACCGCTGCGCGACGATGAATGCGCGGCTCTGGACCTGGCGCACGGCAGCGAGGGCTGGGTGCGCGAGGTGTACCTGCGCGGTCACGGCGAGCCGTGGGTATTTGCCCGCAGCGTGGCGGCGCGCAGTGCGTTGCAGGGCGACGGGTTGCACCTGGATGAACTGGGCAGCCGCTCCCTGGGCGAACTGCTGTTTTGCGACCAGGCGTTCCAGCGCCGGGCCATCGAGGTTTGCCATTACCCCGAACAATGGTTGCCGGCCGATGTGCGCCGCCGTGAACTGTGGGGCCGCCGTTCGCGCTTCGACCGCGGCGCGCTGAGCGTGCTGGTGGCGGAAGTCTTCTTGCCACGCGTGTGGACGGTCGCCCGTGCCTATTCGGAGAATTGCTGATGTACCTGCAACTGCTCAAATCCCTGAACCGCCTGAACCCTCGGGCCTGGGACTTCGTGCAACTGACCCGCATGGACAAGCCCATCGGCATCTACCTGCTGTTATGGCCAACACTGTGGGCGCTGTGGGTCGCCGGTGAAGGCTCGCCCTCCCTGGCCAATATCGTGATTTTCGTCCTCGGCGTGGTGCTGACCCGCGCCGGCGGTTGCGTGATCAACGACTGGGCCGACCGCAAGGTGGACGGCCACGTCAAGCGCACCGCGCAGCGCCCTTTGGCGAGTGGCAAGATCAGTTCGAAAGAGGCATTGGTGTTCTTCGCCGTGCTGATGGCCGTGAGTTTCCTGCTGGTGCTGTGCACCAACGCGCCGACCATCCTGCTGTCCCTGGGCGGGCTGGCCCTGGCGTGCACCTACCCGTTCATGAAGCGCTACACCTATTACCCGCAAGTGGTGCTGGGCGCGGCGTTCTCCTGGGGCATGCCGATGGCCTTCACCGCCGAAACCGGCCATCTGCCGGCAGCCGCGTGGCTGTTGTACATCGCCAACCTGCTGTGGACGGTGGGCTACGACACCTATTACGCGATGACCGACCGGGACGATGACTTGCGAATCGGCGTGAAATCCACGGCGATTCTGTTTGGCGATGCCGACCGGGCGATCATCCTGACCCTGCAAGGCCTGGCCCTGGGCTGCCTGCTGCTGGCCGGCTCGCAGTTCAAGCTCGGCGGCTGGTTCCACTTGGGCCTGGTCGCCGCTGCCGCGTGCTTTGCCTGGGAGTTCTGGTACACCCGCGGCAAGGACCGGATGCGCTGCTTCCAGGCATTCCTGCACAACCATTGGGCCGGGATGGCGATTTTCGTGGGGATCGTGCTGGATTACGCGCTGCGCTGAGCGGCGCTTTTTGTGACAAGGGGATTTATCCCCGCTGGGTTGCGAAGCAGCCCTGAAACCTGACATCTCGTAGTGTCAGGCAGACTGGGATCGCGGCCTTAGGGCTGCTTTCGCAGCCCAACGGGGATAAATCCCCTCGCCACATCGTCTCTTGGCAGACCCGAGTCAGTCAGGCTTGGCTATGTGCCAGACGCCGCCTTTCCCCTCACCGGCCTTGTCACCGGCCTTCTCGTCGCCTTTGTAGGTGTACAACGGATCGTCGTCGTATGCCCATTGCATCGAACCATCATCACGTTTCACTACGGTCCACTTGCCCATCGTCTTCGCATCGCTCCCAGCCATCAGCGGTGGCCAGTTTTCCGCACATTGACCGTTGCAGTTGGACTTGCCGTCTGCGTCCTTGTCGTAGGTGTAGAGAGTCATGCCCTTATGGTCGGTAAACATGCCGTCCTTCTCCATTGCGGGATCGGCAGCCATGGCCAATCCAGGCAGGGCCACGGCAGCCGCCAGCAGCAGGGCTTTGAAAGAAACAGTCATCGGAGTCATGGAAACCTTCTTTTGTGGTTGTCAGGATTCGGACTGAAAGCTTAGCCCAGGATCCCCCACATCGCCGGTCAATGAAATTGTTGTCACACGACTGCAATAATTCCGTTATCTAATGCGGCGCAAGACAGTTAAATGACAAGAGGATTACCCCATGGTTGGCAGGAGCATTCTGATCGTCGACGACGAGGCGCCCATCCGCGAGATGATTGCCGTTGCGTTGGAGATGGCCGGCTATGACTGCATGGAAGCAGAGAACTCTCAACAGGCCCACGCCATCATCGTCGACCGCAAGCCCGACCTGATCCTGCTGGACTGGATGCTGCCCGGCACGTCCGGCATCGAACTGGCGCGCCGGCTCAAGCGCGACGAGCTGACCGGGGACATCCCTATCATCATGCTCACCGCCAAGGGCGAAGAGGACAACAAGATCCAGGGCCTGGAAGTCGGTGCCGACGACTACATCACCAAGCCGTTTTCCCCGCGCGAGCTGGTGGCGCGCCTCAAGGCCGTGCTGCGCCGTGCCGGGCCGACCGATGGCGAAGCGCCGATCGAAGTCGGCGGCCTGCTGCTGGACCCGATCAGCCACCGCGTAACCATCGACGGCAAACCCGCCGAGATGGGCCCGACCGAATACCGCCTGTTGCAATTCTTCATGACCCACCAGGAACGCGCCTACACCCGCGGGCAACTGCTGGACCAGGTCTGGGGCGGCAATGTCTACGTCGAGGAACGCACCGTGGACGTGCACATCCGACGCCTGCGCAAGGCCCTCGGCGATGCCTACGAGAATCTGGTACAAACCGTGCGCGGCACCGGGTATCGTTTTTCGACGAAGGCATGAGAAAAGCAGCTGCGAGCTTTGAGCTACAAGCTGCAAGTAAAAGCCATTATCGACCCGCTTCAAACTTGCAGCTTGAAGCTTGCAGCTTTCAGCTGCTTCGAAAGGAAGCCCCGTGAATCAAAACTGGCATGGCACCCTGATTCGCCACATGTTGTTGCTGGTGACCGGCAGCCTGGTCGTCGGCCTGATCACCGGCTACTACGGCTGGAGCCTGGCTGCGGGCCTGGGGCTGTACCTGGCCTGGACCCTCAAGCAACTGCTGCGCCTGCACGAATGGCTGCGCCTGCACCAACCCGACGAAGCCCCGCCCGACGGCTATGGCCTGTGGGGCGAAGTGTTCGACAGCATCTACCACCTGCAACGGCGGGACCAGCGCGTGCGCGGGCGCCTGCAAGCGGTGATCGACCGGGTCCAGGAGTCCACCGCGGCCCTCAAGGACGCCGTGATCATGCTCGACAGCGAAGGCAACCTGGAATGGTGGAACCGCGCCGCCGAGACCCTGCTGGGCCTCAAGACGCCCCAGGACAGCGGCCAGCCGGTGACCAACCTGGTGCGCCATCCGCGCTTCAAGGAATACTTCGAGCAGGACAACTACGCCGAACCGCTGGAAATCCCCTCGCCCACCAACGACCGGCTGCGGATCCAGCTGTACATCACGCGCTACGGCAACAACGAGCACCTGATGCTGGTGCGGGACGTGACCCGCATCCACCAGTTGGAGCAGATGCGCAAAGACTTCATCGCCAACGTGTCCCACGAACTGCGCACGCCGTTGACGGTGATCTGCGGCTACCTGGAAACCCTGCTCGACAACGTCGAGGAGGTGAACCCGCGCTGGACCCGAGCCTTGCAGCAGATGCACCAGCAAAGCGGGCGCATGCAGACCCTGCTCAACGACTTGCTGTTGCTGGCGAAGCTGGAGGCCACCGACTATCCGTCGGACAACCAGCCGGTGCCCATCGACGACCTGCTGCAGACCATTGCCGAGGACGCACAGGAACTGTCCGGCCCCAAGCAACAGACCATCACCCTGGAAGCCGACCCGGGCGTGCAGCTCAAGGGCAGCGAGGCGGAACTGCGCAGCGCGTTTTCCAACCTGGTGTTCAACGCGGTCAAGTACACGCCCGAGCAAGGCCGGATCCACGTGCGCTGGTGGGGCGACGAGCAAGGCGCGCACCTGAGCGTGCGGGACTCGGGGATCGGCATCGACAGCAAGCACCTGCCGCGCCTGACCGAACGCTTCTACCGCGTCGACTCCAGCCGCAACTCCAACACCGGGGGCACCGGCCTGGGCCTGGCGATCGTCAAGCACGTGCTGCTGCGTCATCGCGGGCGCATGGAAATCAGCAGCGTGCCCGGCCATGGCAGCACGTTCACCTGCCATTTCACCCCGGCACAAGTGGTTCGCGCGCGCCTCGCCAGCCCGGCCGATTGATACCGGCCGGCATTGCCCCCTAGGCAACAGCCGAGTCAGCCGCTACATTGGCTGACTTGTGCCTGCCTTTTCAGGCACTGATTTCCTACTTTTACGGCTAATACGGAACCTGCAAAACTCCATCATGGACCCTTCCCCTGGCTTGTCCCTCGTTACACTCTTCGCCGAATTCGGCATGATTCTTTTCGCTCTGATCCTGGTTTTGCTCAACGGCTTTTTCGTTGCAGCCGAATTTGCCATGGTCAAGCTACGCTCGACCCGGGTCGAGGCAATCGCCGAGCAGAACGGCTGGCGCGGGCACATCCTGCGAACCGTCCACAGCCAGCTCGACGCCTACCTGTCGGCCTGCCAACTGGGCATCACCCTCGCCTCGCTGGGCCTGGGCTGGGTCGGTGAGCCGGCGTTCGCCCACATCCTCGAGCCGCTGCTGGGCGCGGTGGGCGTGCAGTCACCGGAAGTGATCAAGGCGGTTTCGTTCTTCACTGCCTTCTTCATCATTTCCTACCTGCACATCGTCGTCGGCGAGCTGGCGCCCAAGTCCTGGGCGATCCGCAAGCCCGAACTGCTGTCGCTGTGGACCGCCGTGCCGCTGTACCTGTTCTACTGGGCCATGTACCCGGCGATCTACCTGCTCAACGCCAGCGCCAACGCCATCCTGCGCATCGCCGGACAGGGCGAGCCCGGCCCGCATCACGAACATCACTACAGCCGTGAAGAACTGAAACTGATCCTGCACTCCAGCCGCGGCCAGGACCCCAGCGACCAGGGCATGCGCGTCCTGGCGTCGGCCGTGGAAATGGGCGAACTGGAAGTGGTGGACTGGGCCAACTCCCGGGAAGACCTGGTCACGCTGGAGTTCAACGCGCCGCTCAAGGAAATCCTGGCGATGTTCCGTCGCCACAAGTTCAGCCGCTACCCGGTGTACGACAGCGAGCGCCAGGAGTTCGTCGGCCTGCTGCACATCAAGGACCTGCTGCTGGAGCTGGCGGCCCTGGATCACATTCCCGAGTCGTTCAACCTGGCCGAGCTGACCCGGCCCCTGGAGCGCGTGTCGCGGCACATGCCGCTGTCGCAGTTGCTGGAGCAGTTCCGCAAGGGCGGCTCGCACTTCGCCGTGGTGGAGGAAGCCGACGGCAACATCATCGGCTACCTGACCATGGAAGACGTGCTGGAAGTGCTAGTCGGCGATATCCAGGACGAACACCGCAAGGCCGAGCGCGGCATCCTGGCGTATCAGCCGGGCAAGCTATTGGTACGCGGCGACACGCCGTTGTTCAAGGTCGAGCGCCTGCTGGGGATCGACCTGGACCACATCGAGGCCGAAACCCTCGCCGGGCTGGTCTATGAAACCCTCAAGCGCGTGCCGGAAGAGGAAGAAGTGCTGGAAGTCGAAGGCCTGAGGATCATCATCAAGAAGATGAAAGGGCCGAAGATCATCCTGGCGAAGGTGTTGATGCTCGATTGAGCACAAGGCTCTGTGGCGAGGGGATTTATCCCCGTTGGGCTGCGCAGCAGCCCTGAAACCAGGCGACTCGGTGTGACAGGTAGATTGGAGCTGCATTTTGGGGCTGCCGCGCAGCCCAACGGGGATAAATCCCCTCGCCACAAAAGCGCCCTTAGCACACCACCATGCTACTGCTTGCCCAACGCAAAGTTGGGCAGCTCTCCCACCGGTCGATCGAACTGGTACGGAATCGACACCAGCCCCAGCCCGGTATTGCGCTGCACCACGAAATGCAGGTGCGGGCCGGAGCTGTTGCCGGTATTGCCGGACAACGCCAAAGGCGAGCCCACCGTCACCCGCTGCCCTTCGCGCACGCTCACCGAACCCTTCTGCAGGTGCAGGTAGACCCCCATGGTCCCGTCGTCGTGCAGCACCCGCACGAAGTTGCCCGAGGGATCGTCGCCACGGCCAGTCTGCTCATTCTCGGTCTTGATCACCACCCCGCCCCGCGCCGCGATGATCGGTGTGCCTTCGGGCATGGCGATGTCCATGGCGTAGCGGTTCTTCGGCCCGTAGTGGCTGTACTGGCCGTTGGCGCCCTGGCTCAGCCGGAAAGGCCCACCCCGCCACGGCAACGGGTAACGATAGGCCTGTGCCGCGCCTGCCGGGTCGCCCAGGGAGTATTCGAACCTTGGGGTATACACCAGCGGCCTGCCGGGTTGGGTGGCCGTGAGCAGCGCCAGGCGCAGGTTGCTGCGCGCCGGCAGTACCCTGCGGATCGGCCGGCTCGGCGCCCCGCTCACGTTGCCCAGCCCGGCAAAACTCAACTCGATCTCCACCGGGGCGTACAGGTCATTGCGCACGAACACCGCGTCCGCGCC
Source organism: Pseudomonas chlororaphis (assembly GCA_001023535.1). Taxonomy (NCBI): domain Bacteria; kingdom Pseudomonadati; phylum Pseudomonadota; class Gammaproteobacteria; order Pseudomonadales; family Pseudomonadaceae; genus Pseudomonas; species Pseudomonas chlororaphis. The sequence goes on along the minus strand of CP011020.1, from coordinate 464,039 downwards.
CTTCTGCTTCTTGATATCGAGAAACACCTGCCGTTCCAGGTGTTCGACCATGCGGTCGCGAAACACGAACACCTGGGCACCCTTGCTCGGGCGGTCGCTGTAGGACACCACGCCGTTGGCGTCGGTGGATTTGTAGATGGTCATGGCCATGGCCGAGGTGGAGGCCAGGACCAGACCGCAGGCGAACAACAGGGGCGCGAGCATGGGCAAAGGTTCTGTCGAAAGATGAAGGCCTGCACAGCAGCCTAGCAGCTGGGATGGACCAGCGTAGTCGACGGATGTTTCAAAATTGGATCAGAGCACGCGGTGAATTCGATGGCCCCTTTCGCGGGCAAGCCCGCTCCCACAGGGATCTTCAGTGTTCACTGGATCGAGTGTGGGAGCGGGCTTGCTCGCGAAGGCTGCCTGAAGGGCGCCGCCGGATCAGGCGCCCGGTACGAAGTGCTTCTGGGCGGTGCCGCGGGCGATCAGGCGAGAGATGTAGTCGAGTTTCTGCGGGTCTTTGTCGACGAAGCGGAACGTCAGTTGCAGCCATTCGCTGTCAGGCGTTTGCTCGTGAGCGACGATGGCGTGCAGGTAGCCGTTCAGGCGTGCGGTCTCGGCGTTGTCGCCCTGCTCCATGTCCAGCACGGCGCTTTCCAGCACTTGGGGCAGGTTGTCGCTGCGCTTGACCACCAGCAAGGCTTCCTTGAGGCTCAGGGCCTTGATCACGCATTGCTGGGTGCCACTGGACAGACGCAGTTGGCCCTGGCCACGATTGCCAGCCGGCGCGGCGGCAGCAGGGGCCTTGACCGGTGGGCTGTTGAGCAGGCCACGCGCCGCAGCGGCGGCAGCAGGTGCAGGCGCCGCGGCGGCCGGCCTGGCGGCGGCAACGGCAGGCGTAGCCGCCACGACCGGAGCGGCCTTGCCCCCGGTGAGGGCACTCAGGGAGTCATTGCCGAACGCCGAGTTCATCTTGGTCGGGGCGCTGTTCATCAGGGTGTCGAGCTTGCCGACCTTGTGCAGGGCCTGCTTGACCTTGGTCAGCAACTGTTCGTTGGTAAACGGCTTGCTGACGTAGCCGGACACGCCGGCCTGAATCGCCTGGACGACGTTTTCCTTGTCGCCACGGCTGGTCACCATGACAAACGGCATGCCCTTGAGATTGTCCTGCTGACGGCACCAGGTCAGCAGCTCCAGGCCGGACATCTCGGGCATTTCCCAATCGCACAGCACCAGGTCGAACGCCTCGCGGGCCAGCAGGGCCTGGGCTTTCTTGCCGTTTACCGCGTCTTCGATGCGCACGCCCGGAAAGTAATTGCGCAGGCACTTCTTCACCAGGTCGCGAATGAACGACGCATCATCCACGACCAACACACTGACCTTACTCATCCAGATACACCTCTAAAAAATCCCGGCAAGCATACCGCTTTTACTGATGGCACATTGCCAAAAACCGTCAGTCACGCCGGGACTTTTCGTTCACGGGGTGCTGCTTTCGATTAAAAAAAACCCAAAAAAAAGCCCGACCAGAAGGCCGGGCGCTTTTCTTGGCAATCTTACTTATCGTCCGTCTCGCCTGGAACATTAGCGGTTTCGGACGGGGTGCCTTCAACTTCTTCCTTCATGCGCTTGAGCCCCATGTGCCGTACATCGGTACCGCGCACCAGGTAGATCACAAGTTCGGAGATGTTGCGCGCATGATCGCCGATACGCTCCAGGGAACGCAGGACCCAGATGATGCTCAGCACCCGGGAGATGGAGCGCGGGTCTTCCATCATGTAGGTCGCCAGCTCACGCAGGGCGGTCTTGTACTCGCGGTCGATGATCTTGTCGTACTGGGCCACCGACAACGCCAGGTCGGCGTCGAAGCGGGCGAACGCATCCAGCGCGTCGCGAACCATGTTGCGCACCTGGTCGCCAATGTGGCGCACTTCGACGTAACCACGGGGCGCTTCGCCTTCTTCGCACAACTGGATGGCACGACGGGCGATCTTGGTGGCTTCGTCGCCGATCCGTTCAAGGTCAATCACCGACTTGGAGATGCTGATGATCAGGCGCAGGTCGGACGCCGCCGGCTGACGACGGGCCAGAATGCGCAGGCACTCTTCGTCGATGTTGCGTTCCATCTGGTTGATCTGGTCGTCGATCTCGCGCACCTGCTGGGCCAGGCCGGAGTCGGCCTCGATCAGCGCGGTCACCGCGTCGTTCACCTGCTTTTCCACCAGGCCGCCCATGGCCAGCAGGTGGCTGCGCACTTCCTCGAGCTCGGCATTGAACTGTGCGGAAATGTGATGAGTAAGGCCTTCCTTCGAAATCATGGTTTTGCTCCGCAAAAGCTGTGAGCTGCAAGCTTCAAGCTGCAAGCTGATATGTGTCGTTACGCTAAACTGCTTTTACTTGCCGCTTGAAGCTTGCGGCTCGCAGCTACCGCTAGCCATAGCGGCCCGTAATGTAGTCTTCGGTCTGTTTCTTGGCCGGGTTGGTGAACAAGGTATCGGTGTCGCCGAATTCCACCAGTTTGCCCATGTACATGAACGCGGTGTAGTCGGACACTCGCGCCGCCTGTTGCATGTTGTGGGTCACGATGACGATGGTGAACTTGGACTTGAGCTCGTAGATCAGCTCCTCGACCTTCAGCGTCGAGATCGGGTCCAGGGCCGAGCATGGCTCATCGAGCAGCAGCACTTCGGGTTCCACGGCGATGGTGCGGGCAATCACCAGGCGCTGCTGCTGGCCGCCGGACAGGCCCAGGGCCGAGTCATGCAGGCGGTCCTTGACCTCGTCCCACAGCGCCGCGCCCTTGAGCGCCCATTCCACGGCTTCGTCGAGAATACGCTTCTTGTTGATGCCCTGGATGCGCAGGCCGTAGACCACGTTCTCGTAGATGGTTTTCGGGAACGGGTTCGGTTTCTGGAACACCATGCCCACGCGACGACGCAGCTCGGCCACGTCCTCGCCCTTGCGGTAGATGTTGTTGCCGTAGAGGTTGATCTCGCCTTCGACGCGGCAACCGTCCACCAGGTCGTTCATGCGGTTGAACGTGCGTAGCAAGGTCGACTTGCCGCAACCCGACGGGCCGATGAACGCGGTGACGCGCTGCTTCGGGATGTTCATGCTGACGTCATACAGCGCTTGTTTCTCGCCGTAGAACAGGCTCAGGCCGGGCACTTCGATGGCGACGGTTTCCTGGGCCAGGTCCAGGCTCTGCTTGTCGCGGCCCAGGGCCGACATGTTGATGCCGTGTGTATGTGCTTCGTGTTGCATGGTCTCACTCCGTTCGTAGCTGCAAGCTTCGAGCTGCAAGCTGCAAGTTTGGGCAGAGGCGGCTTCTAGCTTGCCGCTCGTGGCTAAGCGCTGTCAGCTATCCAATGCTTTGTACTTTTCGCGCAGGTGGTTACGGATCCATACCGCCGACAGGTTCAAGACGGCGATCACCAGCACCAGCAACAGCGCCGTGGCGTATACCAGCGGCCGTGCGGCCTCGACGTTCGGGCTCTGGAAGCCCACGTCATAGATATGGAAGCCCAGGTGCATGATCTTCTGGTCCAGGTGCAGGTACGGGTAGTTGCCGTCCAGCGGCAGCGACGGCGCCAGCTTCACCACACCCACCAGCATCAGCGGCGCCACCTCACCGGCGGCACGGGCCACGGCGAGGATCATGCCGGTCATCATCGCCGGGCTCGCCATCGGCAGGACGATTTTCCACAAGGTCTCGGCCTTGGTCGCGCCGAGGGCCAGGGAGCCTTCGCGCACGGTACGCGGGATCCGCGCCAGGCCTTCTTCCGTCGCCACGATCACCACCGGGACCGCCAGCAGCGCCAGGGTCAGCGACGCCCAGAGCAGACCGGGGGTGCCGAAGGTCGGCGCCGGCAGGGCTTCGGGGAAGAACAGACGGTCCACCGAGCCACCCAGCACATAGACGAAGAAGCCCAGGCCGAACACGCCGTAGACGATCGCCGGAACCCCCGCCAGGTTGTTCACCGCGATGCGGATCAAGCGGGTCATCGGCCCCTGGCGAGCGTACTCACGCAGGTAGACCGCGGCCAGCACGCCGAACGGGGTCACGATCATCGCCATGATCAGGGTCATCATCACCGTGCCGAAGATCGCCGGGAAGATGCCGCCCTCGGTGTTGGCTTCACGCGGGTCGTCGCTGAGGAACTCCCAGACCTTGCTGAAATAGAAGCCCAGCTTGGTCAGCGTGCCCATGCCGTTCGGCTGATAGGCGTGCACCACCTTGCCAATGCCGATCTCCACTTCCTTGCCGTTGGCGTCGCGGGCAGTCAGGCTGTCGCGGTTGAACTGCGCGTGCAGGTCGGCCAGGCGCGCCTCGATGTCCTTGTAGCGGGCGTCGAGCTCGGCCCGCTCACTGGCCATGTCAGCTTGGGCGGCGGCGTCGAGCTTGCCCTCCAGCTCCAGCTTGCGCCCGTGCAGGCGGATACGTTCCAGGCCGGCGTTGATCGCGCCGATGTCGGATTTTTCCAGGGTCTTGAGTTCCGCGGCGAGCTTGTTGACCCGCGCAATGCGGGTCTGCAACTGCGGCCAGGCAGCCTCGCCCTCGGCGATGACCTTGCCATCTTCCTTGACGTTGACCAGGTAGCCGTAGAAGTTGCCCCACTCACGACGCTCGATGGCCATCAGTTCCGGTGGCGTGGTCTGGTTCGTCAGCCAGTCGCCGACGATCCAGGTGAAGTCGGTGCCGTTCAGGTCACGGTTGCCCACCTTGACCAGCTCGCGGATCATGAATTCCGGGCCTTCGTCGGGCACCGGCAGGCCGGCGCTCTTGAGCCGCTCGCGAGGCACTTCTTCTTTCTGCACCACCTCGCCCACCACCAGGTGCGCAGGCATGCCCGGCACGTTGTAGTTGGCGTGGATCAGGTCCGCCGGCCAGAAGTGGCCCAGGCCGCGCACGGCAATCACCGCCAGCAGGCCAATGGTCATGATGACCGCGATGGACACCGCGCCACCGCTGATCCAGACGCCGGGGGCGCCGCTCTTGAACCATCCTTTCAGGGAGTTCTGTTTCACAGACTTCTACCTTTCTTAAAGCGACGAATATTTCTTGCGCAGACGCTGACGGATCAGCTCGGCGAGGGTGTTCATGACGAAGGTGAACAACAGCAGCACCAGCGCCGACAGGAACAGCACGCGGTAATGGCTGCCGCCGACTTCCGACTCGGGCATTTCCACCGCCACGTTGGCCGCCAGGGTGCGCAGGCCTTCGAACAGGTTCATTTCCATGACCGGGGTGTTACCGGTGGCCATCAGCACGATCATGGTTTCACCCACCGCGCGGCCCATGCCGATCATCAAGGCCGAGAAAATGCCCGGGCTGGCGGTGAGGATCACCACGCGGGTCATGGTCTGCCACGGCGTGGCGCCCAGGGCCAGGGAGCCCAGGGTCAGGCCCCGTGGCACGCTGAACACGGCGTCTTCAGCGATGGAGTAGATGTTCGGGATCACTGCGAAGCCCATCGCCAGGCCGACCACCAGGGCGTTACGCTGGTCGTAGGTGATGCCCAGGTCATGGGAGATCCACATGCGCATGTCACCGCCGAAGAACCAGGCTTCCATGTACGGACTCATGTACAGCGAGAGCCAGCCCACGAACAGAATTACCGGGATCAGCAAGGCGCTTTCCCAGCCATCCGGCACCCTCAGGCGCACGGACTCGGGCAGGCGGCTGAAGACGAAGCCGGCCACCAGGATGCCGATCGGCAGCAACATCAGTAGGCTGAAGATGCCCGGCAGGTGGCCTTCGACGTACGGCGCCAGGAACAGGCCGGCGAAGAAACCGAGGATCACCGTCGGCATCGCTTCCATCAGCTCGATCACCGGCTTGACCTTGCGGCGCATGCCCGGAGCCATGAAGTAGGCGGTATAGATCGCCGCCGCGACCGCCAGCGGTGCCGCCAGCAACATCGCGTAGAACGCCGCCTTGAGGGTACCGAAGGTCAGCGGCGAGAGGCTCAGCTTGGGCTCGAAGTCGGTGTTGGCCGCGGTCGATTGCCAGACGTACTTGGGTTCGTCGTAGTTTTCGTACCAGACCTTGCTCCACAACGCGCTCCACGAGACTTCCGGGTGCGGATTATCCAGCGTCAGCGGTTGCAGCTTGCCGCCCTGCTCGACGATCAACCGGTTGGCCCGTGGCGACATGCCGAACAGGCCCTGGCCGTCGACCACCTGGTCCACCAGCAACGTGCGATGGGCCGTGCTGTGGAACACCCCGAGCTTGCCGGACGCATCGAGGGCAACGAAGCCCTTGCGACGCTCCTCGGCAGTGATCTCGACAATCGGCGTGGTGCCCATCTGGAAACTGCGGATCTGCTTCAGGCGCTGCTCGCCGTCAGGATCGCGTGCCATGAACCACTGGCTCAGACCACCCTTGGAGTCGCCGACGATCAGCGAAATGCCGCCCACCAGCTGGGTCGACGCGGTGACTTGGGCTTCGCCGTTTTCCAGCAGTTTGTAGCGCCCGTTGAGGCTCTTGTCCCGCAGACTGAACACGTCGGCCTGGGCACGTCCGTTGATCACATACAGCCATTGCTGGCGTGGGTCGACGAAGATGTTCTTCACCGGCTCGGTCATCTGCGGCAAGTCGATGCGCGTCTGCTCGCTGGTGACTTCGCCGGTCATCATGTTTTCTTCGCTGGTCAGCGACAGCACCTGCAGTTGGGCGCCACTGGAACCGGCGAGCAGCAGGGTCGAATCGGTGGCGTTGAGGCTGACATGCTCCAGCGCGGCACCCTGCTCGTTCAAGGCGATAGGCGTTTCGCCGTACGGGTACTCGACAGCGGGCGAGATGGTTTTCTTGCCGTCCGGGTAGCTGACCTTATAAGTGTGACGGAACACCAGGGCCTGGCCGTTGGACAAACCGATCACCACCAGCGGGCTGCCGGGCTGGTCTTCACCGATGGACGTCACGCTGGCGCCGGCCGGGATCGGCAGATCGACGCGGCGCAGCTCGGTACCATTGTGAACGTCGAAAAACAGCGCCTGGCCCTTGTCGGAAACCCGCATCGCCACCTGGTTCTGTTCTTCGATGGCAATCATCAGGGGTTTGCCGGCGTCTTGCATCCAGGCCGGGGTGATCGGGTCCTTGGCGGTCAGGTCCGCGCCCTGGAACAGGGGCAGCACTACATAGGCCAGGAAGAAGAAGATCAAGGTAATGGCCGCGAGTACCGCGAGGCCGCCCACCAGGACGTACCAGCGGGTCAGGCGATCCTTGAGCGCACGGACACGGCGCTTGCGTTGCAGCTCAGGCGTATTGAAGTCAATGCGCTTGGGAGGGGAAGTCGTAGTCATTGTGGAATTGGCCAGATCATTCATGCGCACACCCTAGCGATCCTGTATGACAGAAAGATGACAATGCAGTGACGCAACAAAACCGCCGCCCGTGGGAACCGGCAGCGGAGAGAAAATTAGTGTGTGGGAGCGAGCTTGTTCGCGATGAGGGCGCCACATTCAACATCAGTGTCGACAGACCCACCGCTATCGCGAGCAAGCTCGCTCCCACAGAAAGCCCGGGCATTGGCCCGGACTCAGGCGTTACTTCTTGGCGACGTTGCCGCCTTCCGACAGACCCAGGTCAGCCAGCGCCTTGGCGGCGACCTTGGCTGGCAGTGGGATGTAGCCATCCTTGACCACGACTTCCTGGCCTTGCTTGGACAGGACCAGCTTCACGAACTCGGCTTCCAGCGGGGCCAGAGGCTTGTTCGGAGCCTTGTTGACGTACACGTAGAGGAAACGCGACAGCGGATATTTGCCGTTCAGGGCGTTTTCTTCGGTGTCTTCGATGTACTCAGTACTGCCTTTCTTGGCCAGGGCCACGGTCTTCACGCTGGCGGTCTTGTAGCCGATGCCCGAGTAGCCCACGCCGTTGAGCGAAGAGCTGATGGACTGCACGACCGAAGCCGAACCAGGCTGCTCGTTCACGTTAGCCTTGTAGTCGCCTTTGCACAGGGCTTCTTCCTTGAAGTAGCCGTAGGTGCCGGATACCGAGTTACGGCCGAACAGTTGCACCGGCTTGTTGGCCAGGTCACCGGTCACGCCCAGGTCGCCCCAGGTCTTGACGTCGGCTTTGCCGCCGCACAGACGGGTGGACGAGAAGATCGCGTCAACCTGTTCCATGGTCAGGTGCTGGATCGGGTTGTCCTTGTGTACGAACACCGCCAGGGCGTCGACCGCCACTGGAATAGCGGTTGGCTTGTAGCCGTACTTCTGCTCGAAGGCTTGCAGCTCGTTGTCCTTCATCTTGCGGCTCATCGGGCCCAGGTTGGAGGTGCCTTCGGTGAGTGCGGGCGGCGCGGTGGAGGAACCGGCGGCCTGAATCTGGATGTTTACGTTCGGGTATTCTTTCTTGTAGTTCTCGGCCCACAAGGTCATCAGGTTGGCCAGGGTATCGGAGCCGACGCTGGACAGGTTGCCCGACACACCAGTGGTCTTGGTGTAGCTCGGGATCGCAGGGTCAACAGCGGCAACCGCGTTGGCAGTCGCAACGCCAGCGGCGACAAAGGTCATTGCCGCCATCAAACGCTTCAGTTTCATGCCTTACTCCTAGCAGATAGGGTGTGTTAAGTCGGCCAAGTATCGGTAAGCCGTGTGAACACTCTATGGCTGAAATATGACAATTGGATGAAAGGCCAGCATGGAGTTTTACAAAGCGTTTCTGCGTTACAGATCAGCTTCCTTCACCACCCTCACCTTTTCCGCGTCCAGCGCATAGGTGGCGCTGGCCAGGTCGTTGTCGACCTTTTCGATCTTTAGCGTGCCGATCACCCACAGCGGTGTGTAGATGTCGTCCAGCTTCAAGCCCTTGGGGTAGCGCACCAGCACCAGTTGATTGGGCGGCGGTGGCGGGACGTGGATGCAGGCACCCGGGTAAGGCACCAGGAAAAACAGCGTGCTGCGGCCCTTGGCGTCGGCTTCCAACGGCACCGGATAGCCGCCGATGCGGATGTGCTTGTCGTTCATCGACGCCACGGTCTTGGTCGAATACATCACCGCCGGCAACCCCTTGCTCTGCTTCAGGCCACCTTTATTGGTGAACGTGCCGTCGGCTTCGGGGGAGTTGTGGTCGATTTCAGGCATGGCCTCAAGGGCCTTCTGGTCCGACTTGGGCATCAGCTCGAGCCAATCGGTTTCCGGCAATTCGGCAGCATGGGCCAGGCCACTGCCTAGCAAAAGAAGGGTCAACACTAGACGGCGCATGAACGGGCTCGGCAATGAGGAAAGGGTGGAACGCCGAGCATTCTAGCCCCCTGCGCGCGCCGCGAGCAGAGGGCTTTGTCGCATTTGAATCAGTTTCTTTTGATCAGGCCGTAGATCACCAGCAGCACGATCGCGCCCACCAGGGCACCGATGAAGCCCGCGCCTTCGCCGGCCTGGTAAATGCCCAGGGCCTGGCCGCCGTAGGTGGCTGCCAACGAACCGCCGATACCGAGCAGGATGGTCATGATCCAGCCCATGCTGTCATCGCCCGGTTTCAGGAAGCGTGCCAGCAGGCCGACGATCAAGCCGATAAAGATGGTTCCGATGATTCCCATGGCAATTCCCCTTTTGATTGAGCGTCATGCCAAAGCCTAGTCAGACTTTGGCACCTTGCCATGAGAGAATTCGGCCGACGAATGGTTCCAACAATGTTTCAGATTATTGCTCGGCGATCAGCGCCTCGACCTGGATGATCTGCTGGGCAAGGGTCGCCCGGTCAGCACAACGCAGGTTGGCGTGACCCACCTTGCGGCCGGCCTTGAAGGCCTTGCCATAGTGATGCAGATGGCAGTCGGCAATCGCCAGGACTTTCTCGGTGTCCGGCACCTTGCCAATGAAGTTCAGCATCGCGCTTTCACCGACCTTGGCGGTCGACCCCAGCGGCAGGCCAGCCACCGCCCGCAGGTGGTTTTCGAACTGGCTGCACTCGGCGCCTTCGGTGGTCCAGTGCCCGGAGTTGTGCACACGCGGGGCGATTTCGTTGGCCTTGAGGCCACCGTCCACTTCAAAGAACTCGAACGCCATGACGCCGACATAGTCGAGCTGCTTGAGCACCCGGCTGGAATAATCCTCGGCCAAGGCTTGCAGCGGGTGGTCGGTGCTGGCGACGGACAGTTTGAGGATGCCGTCCTTGTGGGTGTTGTGCACCAGCGGGTAGAAGCGGATCTCACCGTCGCGGGCACGCACGGCGATCAGCGAGACTTCCCCGGTGAACGGCACGAAGCCCTCCAGCAGGCAGGCCACGCTGCCAAGTTCGGCAAAGGTGCCGGCCACGTCTTCAGGGCTGCGCAAAACTTTCTGGCCCTTGCCGTCATACCCCAGGGTGCGGGTCTTGAGGACAGCCGGCAGGCCGATGGCGGCGACGGCCGCGTCGAGATCGGCCTGGGATTGAATGTCGGCGAAGGCCGGGGTAGGAATGCCCAGGTCCTTGAACATGTTCTTTTCGAACCAGCGATCGCGAGCGATCCGCAGCGCCTCGGCGCTTGGGTAGACGGGGACGAACTGGGACAGGAAGGCAACCGTTTCAGCCGGGACACTTTCGAACTCGAAAGTCACCAGATCGACTTCATCGGCCAACTGGCGCAGGTGATCCTGATCGCCGTAATCGGCCCGCAGGTGCTCACCCAGCGCGGCGGCACAGGCGTCCGGCGCTGGGTCCAGGAAAGCGAAGTTCATCCCCAGCGGCGTCCCCGCCAGGGCCAACATGCGACCCAACTGGCCGCCACCGATTACACCGATCTTCATTCGTCAACCACCTCAGGCAATGCGCGGGTCCGGGTTGTCCAGGACGCTGTCTGTCTGCTCAGCACGGAATTTTTTCAGCACGGTATGAAACTGCGGGTGCTTGGCGCCCAGGATGCTCGCCGACAACAGGGCGGCGTTGATCGCACCGGCCTTGCCGATGGCCAGGGTCGCCACCGGGATGCCGGCCGGCATCTGCACGATCGACAGCAGCGAATCGACGCCCGAGAGCATCGACGACTGCACCGGCACGCCCAGCACCGGCAGGTGGGTCTTGGCCGCACACATGCCTGGCAAGTGGGCCGCGCCACCGGCACCGGCGATGATCACCTCGATGCCACGGGCCTCGGCTTCTTCGGCGTACTGGAACAGCAAGTCCGGGGTGCGGTGGGCAGAGACCACTTTCACCTCGTAGGGGATGCCGAGCTTTTCCAGCATATCGGCGGTGTGGCTAAGGGTGGACCAATCGGACTTGGAGCCCATGATCACGCCAACCAATGCACTCATCAATGTGCCTCTTCTCTCTGGGCGCCCGCGGGCGCGTCAAAAAACAACAAGCCACGCGGGAAACCGGCGTGGCTTGTTGTACGAATAATGGCCGGGTGAACCGACCGAAGGCCGGGCAGTATACCGAAAACGGTGCGTTAAACGCACTTTCGCCGACCATCTGTCATTTGAGGCGAAGCGGCGGTTTTATTGACTTCGAGGTCAGCAGAACAACGACACAAATCCCTTGTGGGAGCGGGCTTGCTCGCGATAGCGACCGGTCAGTCAATGCAACGGTGAATGTCAGTCCGTCATCGCGAGCAAGCTCGCTCCCACAGGGGCTCGGTGATGACTCTGATATCAGTGACATCCCACAAGGGGTCTGCGCTGTCTTCAAGAACCGGGAACACCCTGCGCCACCCCGCCCTCCAGCTTGCGCCACAACAACCGGACATTGGCCTTGCGCACCAGGGCACAGCGGTAGAGGCGGATCTCCAGTGGGACGTGCCATTGCGCCCCGCCGCAGATCACCAGTTCGCCCCGGGCCAGTTCGGCGCGCACGCTCAGGTGCGGCACCCAGGCGATCCCGAGGCCTTCCAGGGCCATGCTTTTCAGGCTGTCGGCCATGGCCGTTTCATAGACAGTGGTGAAGCGCAGCGCGCGCTGGCGCAGGAGCTGATTGACCGAGCGCCCCAGAAACGCCCCGGCGCTGTAGGCCAGCAGCGGCACGCTGGCCTCGCCTTCGAGGTCGAACAGTGGGTTGCCGTCCGCATCCGCCGCACACACCGGGAGCATTTGGGTCTGGCCCAGGTGCAGCGACGGAAAGATCTCCGGGTCCATCTGCATCGCAGAGTCCGGATCATAGAAAGCCAGCATCAGGTCACAACCGCCCTCGCGCAGGGCGTGGACGGCGTCGCCCACGTTGGTCGCCACCAGGCGCGTGGCGATGTTCATGCCTTCGTTGCGCAACTGCGCGATCCAACGCGGGAAGAAGCCCAGCGCCAGGGAATGCGCGGCGGCCACCTGGATGACCTCGCCCTGCCCGCCTTCCAGGTGATGCAGATGACGCAACACTTCACCCAGTTGCTCGACCACCGTGCGCGCCGTCACCAGGAACAACTGCCCGGCCGCCGTCAGCTCGATGGGCGTGCGCGAACGGTTGACCAGGGTCAGCCCCAGTGCCGCTTCAAGGCTGCGGATCCGGCGACTGAACGCCGGCTGCGTGACGAAGCGCCGCTCGGCCGCCTGGGAGAAACTGCGAGTCGCGGCCAGGGCACTGAAGTCCTCGAGCCATTTGCTTTCAAGATTCATCACGTCCTCCCACATGCACCAAAACGGGTCACACGCTCGCCATAACGCCGGCGTCACACCGGCATTATGCCGAATATGCATAGGGCAGTGTTTAACAGCATTGGCCCTAATTTGCATGCAGGCCTAGGATTCGAGGCGTTCCGGCTCAGACCGGGTCCTTATCGAGATGATTTCCGTCATGTCCTCCGCTGCATCTTTCCGCACAGAAAAAGACCTGCTTGGCGTACTCGAAGTACCGGCACAAGCGTACTACGGCATCCAGACCCTGCGAGCGGTGACCAACTTCCGCCTCTCCGGCGTTCCGATTTCGCATTACCCCAAGCTGGTGGTCGGTCTGGCCATGGTCAAGCAAGCCGCCGCCGATGCCAACCGCGAGTTGGGCCAGCTCAGCGAAGCCAAGCACGCCGCCATCAGCGAAGCCTGTGCACGATTGATCCGCGGTGATTTCCACGAAGAATTCGTGGTGGACATGATCCAGGGCGGCGCCGGCACGTCGACCAACATGAATGCCAACGAAGTCATCGCCAACATCGCGTTGGAGGTCATGGGCCACAACAAGGGCGAATACCAGTACCTGCACCCGAACAACGACGTGAACATGGCGCAGTCCACCAACGACGCCTACCCAACCGCGATCCGCCTGGGCCTGCTGCTGGGTCACGATGCGTTGCTGGCCAGCCTCGACAGCCTGATCCAGGCGTTCGCGGCCAAGGGTGAAGAATTCAGCCACGTCCTGAAAATGGGCCGCACCCAGCTGCAAGACGCCGTGCCGATGACCCTCGGCCAGGAATTCCGCGCCTTCGCCACCACCCTGGGCGAAGACCTGGCACGCCTCAAGACCCTGGCACCCGAACTGCTCACCGAAGTGAACCTGGGCGGCACCGCCATCGGCACCGGCATCAACGCCGACCCGCGCTACCAGGCCCTGGCCGTACAGCGCCTGGCGACCATCAGCGGCCAGCCGCTGGTACCGGCCGCCGACCTGATCGAAGCCACCTCCGACATGGGCGCCTTCGTGCTGTTCTCCGGCATGCTCAAGCGCACCGCGGTCAAGCTGTCGAAGATCTGCAACGACCTGCGCCTGCTGTCCAGCGGCCCACGCACCGGCATCAACGAAATCAACCTGCCGGCCCGCCAGCCAGGCAGCTCGATCATGCCTGGCAAGGTCAACCCGGTGATCCCGGAAGCGGTCAACCAGGTGGCCTTCCAGATCATCGGCAACGACCTGGCCCTGACCATGGCAGCCGAAGGCGGCCAACTGCAGTTGAACGTGATGGAGCCGCTGATCGCCTTCAAGATCTTCGACTCGATCCGCCTGCTGCAACGGGCCATGGACATGCTGCGCGAGCACTGCATCGTCGGCATCACCGCCAACGAAGTGCGCTGCCGCGAGCTGGTCGAACACTCGATCGGCCTGGTCACTGCCCTGAACCCGTACATCGGCTATGAAAACGCCACCCGCATCGCCCGTGTCGCCCTTGAAAGTGGCCGCGGCGTGCTGGAACTGGTGCGCGAGGAAGGCTTGCTCGACGACGCCATGCTCGACGACATCCTGCGCCCGGAAAACATGATTGCTCCGCGCCTGGTCCCGCTCAAAGCGTGATCGACGCGACTAGGGTTTGTACGAAAGGGCGCCGAGCGGCGATCAGGCACTTTTCGTACAAAGCCAACGCTCACCAGGTCGAGGGACTAGACACCTCTCACCTTTTGAGGGCTTGGGGCTCGTCCCCAAGCCCTTTTTTTAATTGACCAGAGGCTGAAAAGAAGTCTGGAAGCTGAAGAAGGTGAGAGCGGGCTTGCTCGCGAATGTGGTGTATCAGCACACGTCATGGCGGCTGACACCCTGCATTCGCGCGCAAGCCCGCTCCCACACAAAGCAGCTCCGCAGATGCCGGGCACTGAAAGGAGCCCGGTTGTTTCAAAGGTCCGTTTCGTCGGACGCACCACAACTGTGCAGACGGGCACCGCGCTGATAGGTATAGTGCCGCCCCTCTTCGCATGCGCGGTCGTCGGTAGCGAGACCCCAACACATGCGAAACCCGAACTAATAACAAACCCGCGAAATGGACCGGGACGAAACATCGCCTCGCCTGTCGTGCCGTCCGCCGGCCGATGTAACGCGATGTTTCCAACTGGCCAGCATTTGCTTAAACAAAAAACAGCGAGGAATACTCATGCTCGAAGTCATCAACGACTTCCTTTCAGGGAAAGTGCTGATCGTGCTCATTGTTGGGCTCGGTAGCTACTTCACGATCCGCTCGCGTTTCGTCCAGTTCCGCCATTTCTTCCACATGTTCGCGGTGTTCCGTGACAGCCTCAGAAGCAGCGCTGGCCAGCTCAGCTCCTTCCAGGCCCTGATGCTCAGCCTGGCCGGCCGCGTCGGCGCGGGCAACATCGCCGGTGTCGGCATCGCCGTGACCCTTGGCGGGCCCGGCGCGGTGTTCTGGATGTGGGTGACCGCCCTGGTCGGCATGTCCAGCAGCTTCTTCGAGTGCTCCCTCGGCCAGCTCTACAAGCGCTGCGACTCCGAAGGCCAGTACCGTGGCGGCCCGTCCTACTACATCCAGCACGGCCTGCAGAAGCGCTGGCTGGGCATGATCATGGCCTTCCTGCTGCTGATCACCTTCGGTTTCGCCTTCAACGGCCTGCAAGCCCACGCCGTGACCCACTCGCTGAACAACGCCTTTGGCCTGGACACCACCTACACCGGCCTGGGCCTGGCGGTCCTGCTGGGCCTGGTGTTCATCGGCGGGATCAAGCGTATCGCCAAGGTCGCCGACCTGCTGGTACCGGTCAAAACCCTGGTGTACATCGGCGTGACCATCTACGTGATCGTGCTGCAATTCGACCACGTGCCGGCCATGCTCGCGACCATCGTCAAGAGCGCCTTCGGCCTGGATCAAGCCTTTGGTGGCCTGATCGGCAGCGCCATCGTGATGGGCGTCAAGCGCGGCGTGTTCGCCAACGAAGCCGGCCTGGGCAGTGCGCCTAACGTGGCGGCCGTGGCGTCGGTCGAGCACCCGGTCGCCCAGGGTGTGGTCCAGGCGTTCAGCGTGTTCCTGGACACCTTCGTGATCTGCACCTGCACTGCGCTGCTGATCCTGCTGTCCGGCTTCTATACCCCAGGTTTCGAAGGCGACGGCATTGCCCTGACCCAGAACTCCCTGGCGGCGGTCGTCGGTGACTGGGGCCGGATGTTCATCTCCGTGGCCCTGGCGTTGTTCGTCTTCACCTCGATCCTCTACAACTACTACCTGGGCGAGAACAACCTGCGCTTCATGCTGGGTGAGAACCGCAAGGCTCTGATCGCCTATCGCTCGCTGGTACTGGTGCTGATTTTCTGGGGTGCCATCGAAAACCTCAGCACCGTGTTCGCCTTCGCCGACATCACCATGACCCTGCTGGCGTTCGTGAACCTGATTGCGCTGTTCCTGCTGTTCAAGGTCGGCATGCGCATCCTGCGCGACTACGACAACCAGCGTTCGGCCGGTATCAAGGTGCCTGTCTTCGACTCCAGCCAGTTCCCCGACCTGGACCTGGACCGCAAGGCCTGGCCGGCCAACCCCTCGGCACCGGTTGCCAACCCTCAGGGCGCCCCGGCGGGCGTGGCCGCAGCGCAACGCTGATCGGCGACCACTGTTGAAAAACCGGGCGCATCCCCTGCGCCCGGCGTGACACAGCGTAAGGTCGGCGTCATGCTCGGCCTTATGTTGTGGCAGCCCATTGAAGCTGCCGTTTTCTTTCCTGGAGAACAACCATGAATGCCTCGACCTACCCTGCCGCCCAACACGTCATGGTGCTCTACACCGGCGGCACCATCGGTATGCAAGCCAGCGCCCACGGCCTGGCGCCTGCATCCGGTTTCGAAGCGCGGATGCGCGACTACCTGCACAGCCAACCCGAACTCGTCGTCCCGCAGTGGCGCTTCCGGGAAATGTCGCCTTTGATCGACAGCGCCAACATGACCCCGGACTACTGGCAGCAACTGCGCGAAGCGGTGGTCGAGGCGGTTGATGTGCAAGGGTGCGACAGCGTGCTGATCCTGCACGGCACCGACACCCTGGCCTACAGCGCTGCCGCGATGAGCTTCCAACTGCTCGGCCTGCACGCCCGCGTCTGCTTCACCGGCTCGATGTTGCCGGCGGGCGTGACCGACAGCGACGCCTGGGAAAACCTCAGCGGCGCCCTGGTCGCCCTCGGCCAGGGCCTGGCGCCGGGCGTGCACCTGTATTTCCATGGCGAGCTGCTGCCACCGACCCGCTGCGCGAAAGTGCGCAGCTTCGGCCGTCACCCGTTCAAGCGCCTGGAACGCCAGGGTGGCGGCGCCAAGGCGCCTTCCCTGCCGACGCAACTGAATTACAACCAGCCCAAGCGACTGGCGAACGTCGCGGCGCTGCCGCTGTTTCCCGGCATCAGCGCCGAAATCCTCGATGGCCTGTTGGGCAGCGGTATCCAGGGCCTGGTGCTGGAGTGCTACGGCAGCGGCACCGGGCCCAGCGACAACCCAGCCTTCCTTGCCAGCCTGCAGCGGGCGCGGGACAACGGCGTGGTCGTGGTGGCGGTGACCCAATGCCATGAAGGAGGCGTCGAGCTGGATGTGTACGAGGCCGGCAGTCGCCTGCGGGGCGTCGGCGTGTTGTCCGGTGGTGGCATGACCCGCGAAGCGGCGTTCGGCAAGTTGCAGGCGTTGATTGGCGCCGGCTTGCCGGTGGACGAGGTTCGCCGGTTGGTCGAGCTGGATTTGTGTGGCGAACTCGCCTAAGGTAGGCCCGTAACCTGTGGCGAGGGAGCTTGCTCCCGCTTGAGCGCGAAGCGCTCACAGCACAGAAGGAGCAAGCTCTCTCGCCACAGCATCCCTATGCCAACGAAAGGTACGGCACACAACTTGCTCGATCTCCAGCTTCCCCAGGCTGGAAACGGACATGCTGCATTCCCACCTCACCACCCTCAACGCCGTCTCCCTGGTGCTCAACGCCTTCAAGCACGAAGGGTTGCCCAGTGACGCCCTGTTGGCCGGCAGCGGCATCAGCACGGCGGACCTGAGCCGGGCCGACACGCGCATCACCACCAATCAGGAGATGCAGGTCTGCGCCAACGCCGTGGCCCTCAAGCGGGACATCGGCCTGGAACTGGGGCGGGACATGCACGTGTCCTCCTACGGCATGCTCGGCTATGCGCTGCTCACCAGTGCCACCTTAGGTGACGCTTTGCGCCTGGCGCTGCACTACCCGGCGCTATTGGGAACACTCTTTGAACTGAACCTGGACGACGATGGCGAGTACGTCTGGCTCAGCGCCAGCGACTATCGAGAGAACCCGGCCCTGGCGGTGTTCAACGCCGAGTTCTGCATGGTTTCGCTGAAAGTCATCTGCAACGACCTGCTCGGCCATCCGCTGCCCTTGCGCGCGGCACGCTTCGAACATGCGGCGCCGGATTACCAGGCCCGGTATAACGCGCACTTCGATTGCCCGGTGCGCTTCAACAGCCTGGACAACGGGTTCGCCTTCGACCGCCAATGGCTCGGGCAACCCCTGCCCCTGGCCGACCCCATCACCCACCACGCCATGGCCGAACGTTGCCGCAGGCAGAACACCGAATTCACCGGCCGCCAAGCCTGGCTGGGGCGGATCCGCCAGTTACTCAGCGCTCAATTGGACGCCGCCCCCGGGCTGGAAAGCCTGGCCGAACAGATGAACTGCTCGGCGCGCACCTTACGCCGGCACCTCAAGGAGCTGGGTTGCAGCTACCAGGAGCTGCTGGACGAGCTGCGCTTCGAACGGGCCAAGCAGATGCTGTGCGAGGACCAACTGCCGATCTACCGGATCGCCGAGCTGCTCGGCTTCAGTGAAACCGCCAGCTTCCGCCACGCTTTCGTACGCTGGAGCGGCGTAGCGCCGAGCCAGTTCAGGCCTTGAGCCATTCGATGAAGATTTAACTAGCCGCGCACAAACGCCCGGTGCAACGCGTCCACCGTCTGGAAGTGATAGGCCGGGCTTTCGGCACACAACTCCTCATGGCTGCCAAACCCATACCCCACTGCCGCCGCGTCCAGGCCATTGCTGCGGGCGCCGATCAGGTCGTGCTTGCGGTCGCCGATCATCAGGGTGTCGCTCGGGTCGAGGTTTTCTTCGGCCAGCAGGTGGGCGATCAGCTCGACCTTGTCGGTACGGGTGCCGTCCAGTTCGCTGCCGTAGATCACCTTGAAGTGCCGGGCGAAGTCGAAGTGGCGGGCGATTTCCCGAGCGAAGACCCAGGGCTTGGACGTCGCGATGTACAGCTGCCGGCCCTGCCCGCCCAGGGTTTCCAGCAACGGCATCACGCCGTCGAAGACGCGGTTTTCATAAAGCCCGGTGACCTTGAAACGCTCACGGTAGAAATTCACCGCCTCCCAGGCCTTCGCCTCATCGAAGCCATAAAACTGCATGAACGCCTGCAACAGCGGCGGGCCGATGAAATGTTCGAGGCGGGTCAGGTCGGGTTCGTCGATGCCCAGCTTGCTCAAGGCAAACTGGATCGAACGGGTGATGCCCTCGCGCGGGTCGGTGAGGGTGCCGTCGAGGTCGAAGAGTAGGGTTTGGTAGTGCATTAAAACTCCTGGGTGGTCATGCAGTTCACTCGAAGGGCTTGACTGAAACTGTGGCGAGGGGATTTATCCCCGCTGGGCTGCAGAGCAGCCCCTAACAAGCTGATCGCAATCGAACATGAAGCATCGCGCCAACTGGTTTGGGGCCGCTGCGCAGCCCAACGGGGATAAATCCCCTCGTCACAATGGTCATTCGACATGCTTAAGTGGGCGATTCAGATCCGGTCATAACCCTCGGCCAGGTGCAGGTCCTTGAGCTTCACGTAGTTCGCCGCGCTGTAGGTGAAGAACGCACGCTCCTTGTCGGTCAGTGGCCGGGCCTGTTTCACCGGGCTGCCGACGTACAGGAAGCCGCTCTCCAGCCGCTTGCCCGGCGGCACGAGGCTGCCGGCACCGATGATCACGTCGTCCTCGACCACGGCGCCATCCATCACGATGCTGCCCATGCCGATCAACACCCGGCTGCCCACGCTGCAGCCATGGAGCATGACCTTGTGGGCGATGGTCACGTCGTCGCCGACCCGCAATGGAAAACCGTCGGGGTTGAAAGGCCCGGCGTGGGTGATGTGCAGCACGCAGCCGTCCTGGACGCTGGTGCGGGCACCGATGCGGATATGGTGCATGTCGCCACGAATGACGGTCAGCGGCCAGACGGAGCTGTCTTCACCGATCTCGACGTCGCCGATCACCACCGCGGTGCTGTCGACAAAGGCGCCCCGGGCAAGCCGTGGGCTGTGGTTCTGGTACGTGCGAAGGGTCACGATAGGCTCTCTCTTTTCGGCTGATAGGTGCTGCTAGCTGCGGTGAGCGTCGATTGTAATTAAGATGGCCCCATGTTTCTTCCAGCCAAGGTGCCAACCGTGAGCGTGAACAACCCTCTTTTGCAACCCTATGACCTGCCGCCATTCTCGGCGATTCGTGCCGAGCATGTGCAACCGGCCATCGAGCAGATCCTGGCTGACAACCGCGCGGCCATCGCGCAAATCCTCAAGAGCCAGGGGCAGCAGCCGACCTGGGCCGGCCTGGTGCTGGCGATGGACGAACTCAATGACCGCCTCGGCGCTGCCTGGAGCCCGGTCAGCCATTTGAACGCCGTGCGTAACAGCCCCGAACTGCGCGAGGCCTACGAGGCCTGCCTGCCGGCGCTGAGTGCGTACTCCACCGAACTGGGCCAGAACCGCGAACTGTTCCAGGCATTCGAAGCCCTGGCGCGCAGCCCCGAAGCCGCCGGGTTCGACGTCGCGCAAAAAACCATCCTCGAGCATTCGCTGCGGGACTTCCGTCTGTCGGGTATCGACCTGCCGCCCGAGCAGCAGAAGCGCTACGCCGAGGTGCAGAGCACCTTGTCCGAGCTGGGCAGCCGCTTCTCCAACCAACTGCTGGACGCCACCCAGGCCTGGACCAAGCACGTCACTGACGAAGCCGCCCTCGCCGGCCTCACCGACTCGGCCAAGGCGCAGATGGCCGCCGCCGCGCAGGCCAAGGGGTTGGACGGCTGGCTGATCAACCTGGAATTCCCCAGCTACTACGCGGTGATGACCTACGCCGAAGACCGCGCCCTGCGTGAAGAGGTCTACGCGGCCTACTGCACCCGCGCCTCGGACCAGGGCCCGAATGCCGGCCAGAACGATAACGGCCCGGTGATGGAACAGATCCTCGACCTGCGCCAGGAGCTGGCCCAACTGCTGGGCTTCGCCAATTTCGCCGAGTTGAGCCTGGCGACCAAAATGGCTGAGTCCAGCGACCAGGTGCTCGGTTTCCTGCGGGACCTGGCCAAGCGCAGCAAACCGTTCGCCGCACAGGACCTGGAGCAGTTGAAGGCCTTCGCCGCCGAACAGGGCTGCCCCGACCTGCAAAGCTGGGACAGCGGCTTCTATGGCGAAAAACTGCGCCAGCAGCGCTACAGCGTTGCCCAGGAAGCCCTGCGTGCCTACTTCCCGATCGACAAGGTACTGGGCGGCCTGTTCGCCATCGTGCAACGCCTCTATGGCATCGAGATCGCCGAACTGAAAGGTTTCGACACCTGGCATCCGGACGTTCGCCTGTTCGAGATCAAGGAGAATGGCCAACACGTCGGCCGTTTCTTCTTCGACCTCTATGCCCGCGCCAACAAACGCGGCGGTGCCTGGATGGATGGCGCGCGCGACCATCGGCGCACCCTCGACGGCTCGCTGCAAAGCCCGGTGGCCAACCTGGTGTGCAACTTCACCCCGGCCGACAGCGGCAAGCCGGCGCTGCTGACCCACGACGAGGTCACCACGCTGTTCCACGAATTCGGCCATGGCCTGCACCACCTGCTGACCCGTGTCGAGCATGCAGGCGTGTCCGGCATCAACGGCGTGGCCTGGGATGCCGTGGAGCTGCCGAGCCAGTTCATGGAAAACTGGTGCTGGGAGCCCGAAGGCCTGGCGCTGATTTCCGGCCACTATGAAACCGGCGAACCGCTGCCCCAGGACCTGCTGGAAAAAATGCTCGCGGCGAAAAACTTCCAGTCCGGCCTGATGATGGTCCGTCAACTGGAGTTCTCGCTGTTCGACTTCGAGCTGCACGCGACCCACGGCGACGGCCGCAGCGTGCTGCAAGTGCTCGAAGGCGTGCGCGACGAGGTGTCGGTCATGAGGCCGCCGGCCTACAACCGCTTCCCCAACAGCTTCGCGCACATCTTTGCCGGCGGCTACGCGGCGGGCTACTACAGCTACAAATGGGCGGAAGTGTTGTCGGCCGACGCGTTCTCGAAGTTCGAAGAGGACGGCGTGCTCAACGCCGACACCGGCCGCGCGTTCCGCGAAGCCATCCTCGCCCGCGGCGGCTCGCAAGAGCCGATGGTGCTGTTCGTCGACTTCCGTGGCCGTGAGCCGTCGATTGACGCACTCTTGCGCCATAGCGGCCTGACCGAGGACGCGGCAGCATGAGCGAGGGGCCTGTGATCACCAAACGACGCTTCATCGCCGGGGCGGTCTGCCCGGCGTGCAGTGAGCCGGACAAGCTGATGATGTGGAACGAAGACGGCGTACCCCACCGCGAATGCGTGGCCTGCGGTTATTCCGACACACTCAACGAGCAAGGCCTGTCGGTGCCCAAGGAACTGGGCACGCGCGTCAACACCTCGGCGCCCAAGGTGCCGGACGCCAAGGTCCAGGCGGTGCAGTTCTTCCCCAACCCCAAGTTGAAGAAGAAAACCGACTGAAACCTGCGGTGTGACCTCCCGACCCGCCCGGAAGATCACACCACAGGCCATACATAGTTACCGCCCGGCACGCGGCCTTCCTTCCCAGACTGTCCAGCACGTACAGACTGACAGGAAGGCCTCATGCCCGACGACAACCCGCTGTTGCAGGCCTATGACCTGCCCCCGTTCGCACAGATCCAGGCCCGCCATTTCTCGCCGGCCCTCGACCGGATCCTGGCCGAGAGCCGCGCCCAAGTGGCCGACATCATCAAGACCCAGACGCCCTTTCCCACGTGGGACGACCTCGTGTTGGCCATGGACGCCATCCATTCGCGACTGGAGGGTTTCGGTTATCTGCTGCACCTGCTGACCTCGACCCGCACAGGGGACGCCTGGGCGCAGGTGGCCCTCGATTGCAGCGAACGGCTGCATGATTTCCAAGCCTGGCTGAAACGCCATCCCATGCTGTTCACGCTCTACCGGCGCCTGGCGGACAGCGCGATCGCCCGGCATTTTTCACCGGCGCGCAAGCGAGTGCTGGAGAAAATCCTGCGGCGCTTGCACCACAGCGGCGCGGCGGAGAGCTTGCCGGCCGACCTGGGCGTGTTGAAGCTGCGCATCAAGGAAGTCCAGGGATTGTTCCTGGAGAACCTGCACATGGCCACCCAGGCCTGGCGCATGACGTTTGACGATGAAGCCCGGTTGCGTGGCCTGCCGACCCGGTTCAAGCGGCAGATGGCCCGCCAGGCGCGGGAAGCCGGGCACGGCGGATGGCTGCTAACCCTCAGCGACGAGGCGTATGGCCTCGTCAGCCAATACGCCGACGATCGCTTGCTGCGCCAGCAGGTGCACGAAGCCTACAGCACCCGCGCATCGGATCAGGGACCCCACGCGGGGCAGTTCGACAACAGCGACATGCTCCGGCAATTGCTCGATGACCGGCATCGGTACGCCACGTCCCTGGGCTACACCGACTTTGCCCAGATGGCGATCGAGCCGGAGCAAGCCACGTCCACCGAAGAAGTGCGAGCGTTCCTGCGGCGCCAACTCGAACGCCAGCAGCGTCACCTCAAGCGCGACGCCGACCAGCTCAAGGCGTTTGCCGCGCAGCAAGGCCTCGACGAACTCCAGCCTTGGGATTACCCGTACCTGGCCAACCAACTTCGCCAACAAGCGGCCGGCGCATCCAAGGAGGCGCTGAGCGTCTGGTTCGCACTGGACGCCACTTTTGCACAGCTGTTGCAGATGGCCACGACGCTGTTCGGCGTCGACTTCGTCGAGCGCCAGGAGGTGGCGACCTGGCACTCGGACGTGCGTCTTTACGAGGTCCGTGAATGGGGGGCGGTGATCGGCTACCTGTATTTCGATCCGTTTTCGGCCCCCAACCGAGACGGTTTCCCCCACACCAGCACCCTGCGAAACCGCCATATCACCGCCGAGGGCCGCCCTCGACACCCCATTGCCGTACTGCATGGCTGGCTGCCGCGCAGCGAGGGGCCGGAGCCGGTGCTGCTCGACCACCTGCAACTGCGCATCCTGTTCCACGAGTTCGGCCATTGCCTGCAGCATGTGTTGACCCGCGCCGACTATCGCGACCTGTCGGGCATCAACGGCCTGTCTCGCGACACCGCCGAGTTTGCCGGGGTCTTGTTCGAGCAATGGTGTTTTTCCAGGCAGGGCCTGGTGCGCGTCGCGCGGCACTACCAGAGCGGCGAAGCCATGCCCGACACGGTCGCCGACCAGTTGCTGACCTTCACCCGGACCCAGGCCAGTTGGGAAACCGCCGTGCTGTTGCGCAACGCGCTGTTCGACCTGGAACTGCACCGCACCCACGGCGACGGGCGCAGCGCCCAGCAGGTCTTCGATCAAGCCAACGCTCAATTGCAGCACCTGCCGGTGACCACGACCGAACGCTGGCCCAACAGCCTGGATTACCTGGTGACCGGCTACGAGGCAAAGCTCTACGCCTACGCCTGGACGAAGGAGTTGGCCGCCAGTGTGTTCCACCGGTTCAAGCGCGAGGGGCTGTTCAACCCGGCCACCGGCCGCGCACTGCGTGAAATCATTTTTGCACCGGGGGACTCGCGACCGTTGTCCGAATCCATCGCCGCCTTTGCAGGCGCACCGCCAATCAGTGGTCCGGCCGGACCATCTGCGGATCGAGGTGCGGGGCCGAGACGGTCGAGTTGACCCAGCTTTCCAGGGAACACAGCGCGAAGACGCTGGTGCTGCAGTCACCGTTCGCCAACGCCAGACGGAGTTTCTCCACATCGGCCTGCATCACGTAACGAACACCGTCCTTGAAGTGATGGCTGTCACCGAAGCCGCCCTCTGTCATCTCGTTCAAGGCGTCCTCTTTGCTCCAGCCCTGCACCACCACCCGGTACATGGCCGCCACCAGCCCGGTTCGATCCGAGCCGTGCTTGCAGTGCATCAGCACCGGCCCCTTGGCTTCCGCGGCCTGGACGGCGCGCAGGGCGCGAAGGATGTCGCTGTCGTCGACGTGATTGGTGCGATAAGGCAGCCGGACCTGTTCAATACCAGGGTCGGAGAGCCAGCGCGCATCCGATTCCGGCAGGAACGTGATAACCGTGCCGATCCGCAGCTTCGTCAGCAATGGCATAGCGCCGCCGTTCGGCAAGGAGCTGCGGTAAAGCGTGGGCGACATCTGGTAAAGGTTGTAATCCTTTTCCACAGGCTGCGCCCACTCAGGGGGCCGCGTCTGCACGGCATCCGCCGCCTGGGCGGGCATTTCGGCCAGCCCAATGAGCAAGGCCAGGCAACACAGTGAACGGGAGCAGAGCTTGAACATGCACGGACGACCGGAAACAAAAGGGTTCGAAGGTGCGCAGTGTCGGCTCGCTCCGGTTAAAAACCCGTAAGCAGGACGTCAAAGTGTTGTGAATTGCGTTCGGTGATGACCGGGCCGCTGAATGGCACTGGTCCAAAGGCAGAGGGCGATATACTGTATGCTCATACAGCTTCGGAGTATTAGCCATGTCAGCCCCCCTGCCGCCACGTGGCCGTGGCACCGCGGCCAACCCGCACAACCGCTTCGCCCCCAGCCGCTCGGTGGTCGAGGATGACGGCTGGTATCAGGAAGTGCCGCCGACCCAGGGCACCGAAATCCGCTTCGAAACGGCGAAGACCATCATCACCCGCAACACCTCGCCGGACATCCCTTTCGATCGCTCGATCAACCCCTACCGCGGCTGTGAGCACGGCTGCATCTACTGTTACGCCCGTCCCAGCCATGCGTACTGGGACATGTCGCCGGGGCTGGATTTCGAAACCCGGCTGATCGCCAAGAGCAACGCCGCCGATGTGCTGGAAGAACAGCTGTCCAAGCGTGGCTATCAATGCGCGCCGATCAACCTGGGCTCCAACACCGACCCCTACCAGCCCATCGAGCGCGAGCAGCGCATCACCCGCAGGGTCCTGGAAGTGCTGCTGCGCTACCGCCATCCGGTGACCATCGTGACCAAGGGCTCGCTGATTCTGCGCGACCTGGACCTGCTCACGGAACTGGCCCGCCAGCGGCTGGTGGCGGTGATGATCAGCCTCACCACCCTGGACGATGAGCTCAAGCGCATTCTCGAACCGCGCGCGGCGGCGCCCAAGGCGCGGTTGCGGGCAATCAAGGTCATGCGCGAGGCCGGCATCCCGGTGGGGGTGCTGTGTGCACCGATGATCCCGATGATCAACGACAGCGAGATCGAAGCCCTGCTGGCCGAGGCCCACGCCGCCGGCGCCCAGTCGGCGTCGTACATCATGTTGCGTCTGCCCTTGGAGGTGGCGCCGCTGTTCGAGCAATGGCTGCAGGCGCACTACCCGCAGCGCGCCGCCCACGTGATGAGCCTGGTCCGCCAGAGCCGTGGTGGCGAACTGTACGACAGCCAGTTCGGCAGCCGCATGCGCGGCGAAGGCCCCTTCGCCGACCTGCTGGCCCAGCGTTTCACCAAGGCGATCAAGCGCCTGGGGCTGGATCGGCGCGAAGGCTACACGCTCGATTGCGACGCCTTTTGTCCGCCGGGCCGACAAATGTCCTTGATTTGAATACAGTTGACCTTGAAACAGCGTTAAAACAACGTTCACACACCGTTCACACACCGGGGCCAGGCCCCGTTGGGTTGTGATTCATGCCTTGTAATCTACGTCCTAGAGCCGTTGATTCAGTTTGAGTTAAGTTTCGGCCGCTACCTTGTTTCACGAGTGACTGACGGGTCGAACCCATCGACCTGGACGTTTTTTAACCAGCCACTAGTGGCCAGTGTGACTGGATCCGTCACGTTGGACACCGAACCGTCAAAGAGGATGAATCATGAGTGACAAGGATAAACAGCCGTTGGCTGCGTCGGCTTCAGCCCAACCCGAGGCGGAGACCGCCGATGCAGCGCTGCAGCATATTGTTGACGGCTTTTTGCATTTCCATCACGAAGTCTTCCCACAGCAGGAAGAGCTCTTCAAGAAACTCGCCACCGCCCAATCTCCCCGGGCGATGTTCATCACCTGCGCGGACTCGCGCATCGTGCCCGAGTTGATCACCCACAGTTCCCCCGGCGACCTGTTCGTCACCCGTAACGTCGGCAACGTCGTCCCGCCCTACGGGCAGATGAACGGCGGCGTGTCCACGGCCATCGAGTACGCCGTGCTGGCCCTCGGTGTGCAGCACATCATTGTCTGCGGCCATTCCGATTGCGGTGCCATGCGTGCCGTACTCAATCCGCAAACCCTGGAAAAGATGCCCACGGTCAAAGCCTGGCTGCGCCACGCCGAAGTGGCCAAGACCATGGTCCATGACAACTGCCCGTGCGGCGACGAAAAACAGACCATGCCCATCCTCACCGAAGAGAACGTGATCGCACAGTTGCAGCACTTGCGAACGCACCCCTCGGTGGCCTCGCGCATGGCCAGCGGCCAGCTGTTCATCCATGGCTGGGTGTACAACATCGAGACCAGCGAGATCAAAGCCTTCGACGCGGACCGGGGTTGTTTCCTGCCGCTCGACGGTAGCCGACCGATCCCGGTGGCGACGCCCAAAGCGCGCTTCTAACCGCTCCTAATACCATCCTTGCGTGG
The DNA here is from genome assembly GCA_001023535.1 of Pseudomonas chlororaphis. Classification (NCBI taxonomy): domain Bacteria; kingdom Pseudomonadati; phylum Pseudomonadota; class Gammaproteobacteria; order Pseudomonadales; family Pseudomonadaceae; genus Pseudomonas; species Pseudomonas chlororaphis. Next base: position 436,698 of record CP011020.1, on the reverse strand, counting down.
AACAAAGCCTGCCGCCCTTTCGGCGGTCGGGCCTTGCCATGCCTGAAGAAACTTCGGGAGAGTCGCCATGCGTGCTGCTCAATTAAAAGCTGTTCTGCCACGCGAGCTACTCGCTTCCGTGGTTGTGTTCCTGGTGGCGCTGCCCTTGTGCATGGGCATTGCCATCGCCTCCGGCCTGCCGCCCGCCAAAGGGCTGGTTACCGGCATCATCGGCGGTCTGGTGGTGGGTTTCCTCGCCGGCTCCAAATTGCAGGTCAGTGGCCCGGCCGCCGGGTTGGCGGTGCTGGTCTTCGAACTGGTGCGCCAACATGGCGTGGCGATGCTCGGGCCGATCCTGCTGCTGGCCGGGCTCCTGCAACTGCTGGCCGGGCGCTTTCGCCTCGGCTGCTGGTTCCGGGTGACCGCACCGGCGGTGGTCTACGGGATGCTGGCGGGCATCGGCGTGCTGATCGTGTTGTCCCAGGTCCATGTGATGCTCGACGCGGCGCCCAAGCCGTCCGGGCTGGATAACCTGCTGGCCTTCCCGGCTGCGGTGGGCCAGGCCTTGCCGTCCTTCGGCTGGCAGGCCGGGCTGCTCGGCCTGTCGACGATTGCGGTGATGTGGCTGTGGGAAAAGTTTCGTCCCCACAGCCTGCGCTTCGTCCCCGGCGCCTTGCTCGGCGTAGGCCTGGCGACCATCGCCAGCCTGCTGCTGGCCTTGCAGGTCAAACGCGTGGAAGTCCCGGAAAACCTCGCCGACGCCATCGACTGGCTACGCCCGGCGGACCTATTGAACCTGGCTGACCCGACGGTGCTGATTGCCGCCTTCGCGGTCGCGTTCATCGCCAGCGCCGAAACCCTGTTGTCGGCAGCGGCGGTGGATCGCATGCACAGCGGCGAACGGGCAGACTTCGACCGGGAACTCTCGGCCCAAGGCATCGGCAACATGCTGTGCGGCCTGGTCGGCGCCTTGCCGATGACCGGTGTGATCGTGCGCAGCTCCGCCAACGTCCAGGCCGGGGCAACCACCCGGATGTCGACGATTTTCCACGGCCTGTGGCTGTTGCTGTTCGTGTTGCTGCTGTCCAGTGTGCTGCAGAGCATTCCGGTGGCGAGCCTGGCGGGGGTGCTGGTGTACACCGGTTTCAAACTGGTGGACGTCAAGGCCTTTCGAAACCTGGGCCGCTATGGCCGGATGCCGATGTTCACCTACGCCGCCACGGCGCTGGCCATCATCTTCACCGACCTGCTGACCGGCGTGCTGATCGGTTTCGGCCTGACCCTGGCGAAACTGGCCTGGAAAGCCTCGCGGTTGAAGATCAGCCTGATCGACCTGCCCCAGGAAGGTGAGATGGAACTGCGGCTGGTGGGCGCGGCGACCTTCCTCAAGGTCCCGGCGCTGACCCAGGTGCTGGACACCCTGCCCGAGGGCGTGACGGTGCATGTACCGCTCAATAACCTGAGCTACATCGACCATTCGTGCCTGGAGCTGTTGGAAGAATGGGGCCGGGCGAATGCCAGCAAGGGCTCGAAGCTGTTGATCGAATCCCGCGGGCTCAAGCGTCGGCTGGAGGGGCGGTTGCGCACGACCGTCGGGGTGGGCGCAGCTTCTGCCTGATATCCCCAATCAGTGTGGGAGCGAGCTTGCTCGCGATAGCGGTGTATCAGTCAACGTCAATGTTGGCAGATCCAATGCCATCGCGAGCAAGCTCGCTCCCACAGGGGGTTTGTGAGGATACAGCTCTGGATCAAGCCGCTGGCTGATCCAACTCCAGGCCCAGGCCCAGGCGGCGTGACATGCATGGCCAGCGCTTCCACGCGGCGCCGGTGTTCGGGCTGCTGAGCTTCTCGCGGTAGGTTTCCACCGACTCCAGGGCGAACGTCTCGTCGTTGAGCATCTCGTCGAAGGCGTGATGCACCACTTCATCGAGTTGGTTGGCAAAGGCTTCGCCGATCAACTGGTGGGCAATCAGATTGGCGACCGTCATGTCCAGGGGGATCAGTGGCTGGCCGAAATGCTTGATGTACAGGTCATTGACCTCTTCGACGAATCGATGGGCCAGGTAGGCTTCGTCCAGCAGGCTGTCGAGCCCGACATGGCCGGCCATGATCGTCGGCGGCTGGAGGAAGTACTGTTCGGCGATCTTCAGGACCGGCTTGATCTGCGGCTCGATGCCCGCCTCTTTGGCGACTTCGTTGGCGGCATCCAGCAGGTCAGGCACTTCATCGATGTAGGCGGCGACAAAGCGCGCCAGGACGGCGTTGGCATTCGCCTCGGGCAATTGGATAGCACGGTGCAGGTGAGGTAACTGGTTTTCCAACTGACGGGCCAACTGGCCGGTCTGGGCTTCGTGTTGTTGGGCTTTTTGGATCTGCTCGCGCAATGCGGCGGTGTTCATGACAACTCCAGGGAAACAAAGGCAATGAAATAGGGAAGACATAACTTAGCTGGCGCAAACACACTCCTAAGACCTATTTTTCATAATTGCGCTCTTCCTTGATGCGTCACAGTTATATCGGTTTGCCATCACTCAAGGCCGAATGGTTCTCCATTCGCGGTCCCTGGCGCAAGTCCCCCTGTTTCAAACGATTTACGCGGTCGCGTTGCGAGGTTGCAGTCGCTGTCTATACTCGGGTTGGAATGGAGTTAGCTGATGACACCCGATGCATAGGCAGCAAGGCACGGCGGTCGAGTTCGCAGTCTGATGTAGCCGCTCTCCTTGCCGCAGGCGTTACGCCTACGGGATAACAAGAACGATAAGGGGAACCCGCAATGACGCGACATCCACACGTATGGATGGGCCTCCTGTTGTGGTCGATTTTCAGCCAGGCGCAAGCCGCCTGGACTGTGAATATGGCGCCTGGAGCGACACAGATCAGCAACGCAGTGTTCGACTTGCACATGACCATCTTCTGGATCTGTGTAGTCATCGGCATCATCGTCTTCGGCGCCATGTTCTGGTCGATGATGATGCACCGCCGCTCAACCGGCCAGAATGCCGCCCACTTCCACGAAAACACCCGCGTCGAGATCCTCTGGACGATTGTGCCCTTCGTGATCCTGGTGGCCATGGCGATTCCCGCTACCGCCACGCTGATCAAGATGTATGACTCCAGCGAGTCGGACATCGACATCCAGATCACCGGCTACCAATGGAAATGGCACTACAAATATCTGGGCCAGGACGTCGAGTTCTTCAGCAACCTGGCCACGCCCGCCGAACAGATCCATAACCAGAGCGCCAAGGGCGAGCACTACCTGCTGGAGGTCGACAAGCCGCTGGTGCTGCCGGTCGATGCCAAGGTGCGCTTTCTGGTGACCTCCGCCGACGTGATCCACTCCTGGTGGGTGCCGGCCTTCGCGGTCAAGCGCGATGCGATTCCCGGTTTCGTCAACGAAGCCTGGACCCGCGTCGACAAGCCCGGCGTGTATCGCGGCCAATGCGCCGAACTGTGCGGCAAGGACCACGGGTTCATGCCGATCGTGGTCGAGGTCAAGAGCAAGCCCGACTACGAGAAATGGCTGGGTGAACGCAAGGCCGAAGCCGCGCAGCTCAAGGAGCTGACCAGCAAGGAATGGACCCTCGACGAACTCAAGGAACGTGGCGACAAGATCTACCACACCACTTGCGTGGCCTGTCACCAGGCCGAAGGCCAGGGCCTGCCGCCGATGTTCCCGGCACTCAAGGGTTCGAAGATCGCCACCGGGCCCAAGGCCGATCACTTGAGCATCGTCTTCCACGGCAAGCCCGGCACCGCCATGGCGGCGTTCGGCAAGCAGTTGTCGGAGGTCGATATCGCGGCCGTCGTGACCTATGAACGTAACGCCTGGGGCAACAACAAGGGCGACATGGTCACGCCTAAAGAAGTGCTGGAACTCAAACAGGCGGAAAGCCAATGAGCCGACCTGAAGCGTTTTCCCGCAACCGGTCGGGGCTCGCCGCTCCGCGCCGTCCAGCCCAATCGTTCGAAGGAGACAGGACATGAGTGCTGTGATCGATGACCACGGTCATGCCGGCGCCGACCACGCCCACGGCCCCGCCAAGGGCCTGATGCGCTGGGTACTGACCACCAACCACAAGGACATCGGCACGCTGTACCTGTGGTTCGCCTTCTCCATGTTCCTGCTGGGCGGCTCGTTCGCCATGGTGATCCGCGCCGAGCTGTTCCAGCCCGGCCTGCAGATCGTGGAGCCGGCGTTCTTCAACCAGATGACCACCATGCACGGCCTGGTGATGGTGTTCGGCGCGGTGATGCCGGCCTTCGTCGGCCTCGCCAACTGGATGATCCCGTTGATGATCGGCGCGCCGGACATGGCCCTGCCACGCATGAACAACTTCAGCTTCTGGCTGCTGCCGGCGGCGTTCCTGCTGCTGGTGTCGACGTTGTTCACCGCCGGCGGCGGGCCGAACTTCGGCTGGACCTTCTACGCCCCGCTCTCCACCACCTATGCGCCGGAAAGCGTGACGTTCTTCATCTTCGCCATCCACCTGATGGGCATCAGTTCGATCATGGGCGCGATCAACGTGATCGCCACCATCCTCAACCTGCGCGCCCCCGGCATGACGCTGATGAAAATGCCGCTGTTCGTCTGGACCTGGCTGATCACCGCGTTCCTGCTGATCGCGGTGATGCCGGTGCTGGCCGGCTGCGTGACGATGATGCTGATGGACATCCACTTCGGCACCAGCTTCTTCAGTGCCGCCGGCGGCGGTGACCCGGTGCTGTTCCAGCACGTGTTCTGGTTCTTCGGCCATCCCGAGGTGTACATCATGATCCTGCCGGCCTTCGGTGCCGTCAGCTCGATCATCCCGGCGTTCTCGCGCAAGCCGTTGTTCGGCTACACCTCGATGGTCTACGCCACCGCGGCCATTGCGTTCCTGTCGTTCATCGTCTGGGCGCACCACATGTTCGTGGTGGGCATCCCGCTGGTGGGCGAGCTGTTCTTCATGTATGCCACCTTGCTGATCGCCGTGCCCACCGGCGTGAAGGTGTTCAACTGGGCCAGCACCATGTGGCAAGGCTCGCTGACCTTCGAGACGCCGATGCTGTTCGCCGTGGCGTTCGTGATCCTGTTCTCCATCGGCGGCTTCTCCGGGCTGATGCTGGCCATCGCCCCGGCGGACTTCCAGTACCAGGACACCTACTTCGTGGTCGCGCACTTCCACTACGTACTGGTGCCCGGCGCAATCTTCGGGATCTTCGCCTCGGCCTACTACTGGCTGCCGAAATGGACCGGCCACATGTACGACGAGACCCTGGGCAAGCTGCACTTCTGGCTGTCGTTCATCGGGATGAACATGGCGTTCTTCCCGATGCACTTCGTCGGCCTGGCCGGCATGCCCCGGCGTATTCCCGACTACAACCTGCAGTTCGCCGACTTCAACATGGTCTCGTCCATCGGCGCGTTCATGTTCGGCACCACGCAGATCTTCTTCCTGTTCATCGTGATCAAGACCATCCGTGGCGGCCCACCGGCACCGGCCAAGCCATGGGATGGCGCCGAAGGGCTGGAGTGGAGCGTGCCATCGCCGGCGCCCTACCACACCTTCACTACGCCGCCGGAAGTGAAATGAGATGACACACAGGCCTCCTGTGGGAGCGGGCTTGCTCGCGAATCAGACGACGCGGTCTGACAGAAACACCGCGTCATCGTTCTTCGCGAGCAAGCCCGCTCCCACAGGGTTCTCGGTGAGGATGGGAAACCATGGCTGACTCGATTTCGCTGAAGAAACTGGTCACCCGCCTGCTGGTCGTGGTGGTGGCCATGTTCGTCTTCGGCTTCGCCCTCGTGCCGATCTACGACGTGATGTGCAAGGCGTTCGGCATCAACGGCAAGACTGCCGGGCAGTACGAGGGCGAGCAGGTCACCGATGCGTCGCGGCAGGTGCGTGTGCAGTTCCTGTCGACCAATGCGGTGGACATGCCCTGGGACTTCTACCCCAAGGGCGATCAGTTGGTGGTCCAGCCGGGGGCCGTGAACGAAATGGTCTTCGTCGCGCACAACCCCACCAACCGGCCGATGAGTGCCCAGGCCGTGCCAAGCATCGCGCCGAGCACCGCCGCGGCGTACTTCCACAAGACCGAATGTTTCTGCTTTACCCAGCAAGTGCTGCAACCCGGAGAACGAATCGAAATGCCCATGCGCTTCATCGTCGACCGGGACATGCCCAAGGATGTGAAGCACCTGACGCTGTCCTACACGCTGTTCGATATCACCGCTCGTCATCCACCGGTGGCTCTAAACACTGACCGATAGCGTGCCCGATAAGGAGAACAATAAATGGCAACTCACGAACACTATTACGTTCCGGCCCAGAGCAAATGGCCGATCATCGCCACGGTCGGGATGTTCGTCACGGTGTATGGCCTGGCGACCTGGTTCAACGACTTGAAGGCCGCACGACCGGAATCCCACGGCCCACTCATCTTCTTCATCGGCGGCCTGCTGGTGGCCTACATGCTGTTCGGCTGGTTCGGCGCGGTGATCAAGGAAAGCCGCGCCGGGCTCTACAGCCCGCAGCTCGACCGCTCGTTCCGCTGGGGCATGAGCTGGTTCATTTTCTCGGAGGTGATGTTCTTCGTCGCCTTCTTCGGCGCGCTGTTCTATGTCCGCCATGTGTCGGTGCCGGGCCTGGCGGGCGAAGGTACCAAGGGCCTGTCGCACATGCTCTGGCCCAACTTCGAATACGCCTGGCCGTTGCTGAACAACCCTGACCCGAAACTCTACCCGGCACCCAAGGAGGTCATCAGCCCCTGGGGGCTGCCGCTGCTCAACACCGTGCTACTGGTCAGTTCCAGCGTCACCATCACCATCGCCCACCACGCGCTGAAGAAAGGCCATCGCGGTGCGCTGAAGCTATGGCTGGCGATTACCGTGCTGCTGGGGTGCGCCTTCCTGGGCTTCCAGGCCGAGGAGTACATCCACGCCTACAAGGAACTGGGCCTGACCCTGGGCTCCGGCGTCTACGGCGCCACCTTCTTCATGCTCACGGGGTTCCACGGCGCCCACGTCACCATCGGCACGATCATCCTGTTCGTCATGCTGATGCGCATCCTGCGCGGGCATTTCGACAACGAGCATCAGTTCGGCTTCGAGGCGGCGAGTTGGTATTGGCACTTCGTCGACGTGGTGTGGATCGGCTTGTTCATCTTCGTCTACGTGCTCTAGGAGCACGCGTTACCACGGGGCATGGGACACCAGCTGGCCGCTGAAGAAACCCCAGGCGATCAAGCCGACGGTGACCGCGGCCAAGCCGACCCGAACGGCCAGGGCAATCAGCAGGCGATTGGAATCGCTGTCGTCCTTGACCAGGAAAAACAGGCCGCTGAACAGGCTCGCAACCGTGGCAATCAGCATCAGGACGATGGCCGCTTTTAGCATTGGGGACACTCCGGGGGGACGCGATGCAGGTGAGTATAGCTATCCCGTTCGAGCACTTTCGGACGGCGCCATGAGAGGCTTCCGGCCGGGCCTCGTGCCGACGCTGGTGGTGGCCGTGCTGGTGCCACTGATGGTGTGCCTGGGGTTCTGGCAGTTGAGCCGTGGCGAATACAAGCGCGTGCTCATGCAGCAATACGCCGAGCGCCGCGTGGCGCCCCCGATGGACAGCACCGAACTGGCGCAGACCACCGACCCGGCTTTTCGCGTCGTCGAGCTGCAAGGTCACTTCGACGTCGAGCACAGCATCCTGCTGGACAACCGCCAGCACGACGGCCAGGTCGGCGTCGAACTGCTGCAACCGTTTCTCGACCGTGCAACCGGCGCATGGCTGCTGGTCAATCGCGGCTGGCTGCCATGGCCTGACCGCCGCACGCCCCCCGTCTTCAGCACCCCGGAGCAACCGGTGAGCGTTCAGGCCTGGGTCTATGTCGCACCGGGCGCCACCTTCCAGCTCCACGCCGACCCGGTGGCCGCTCCATGGCCGCGCCTGGTCACCGCCATCGAACCGGACAAGCTCTGGGCGGAACTGGGGCGCAGCGGTTTCAGCTATGAACTGCGCCAGCAAGGCGGCCCGGGCGCCTATCGGACCGACTGGCCGGTAGTGAGCATGGGCCCGGAAAAACACCTCGGTTATGCCGTGCAGTGGTTCGCCATGGCGGCGGCGCTGTTCGGCCTTTTTCTTTATCTCGGATGGCACAACGCAGGGAGACCGCATGGGAAGCACCATGAATCCAACCAACACGTCTGAGGCACCCGCCACGCCCAGCCGGCGCAAAGGGCGCCTGCAACTGCTGCTGATCGTGTTCGGCGTGATCGGGCCGATGATCCTCGCCACCGGCATGTACAAGTTCCAGTTCTGGGTGCCCGACAGCCGCAGCTACCACGGCGAGCTGATCGGCAACGGCCAGACCCGCGCCGAGATCGGCGTGCAGGCCGACGAGCAGCGCTGGCAGATCCTGGTCACCGCCCCGCAGGCGTGCTCGGTGGATTGCCGGCAACTGGTGTACCTGGCCCGGCAGGTGCAGATCGGCCTCGGTCGCGACGCGTCCCGCGCCAGCCATGCCCTGGCCATCGCCCAGCCGCTGGACGCCGAGTACGACGCCCAATTGCAGCGCGAGTATCCGCAACTGCAGCGCTACCCGCTGGACCTGCCGGCCTACCGCAAAGGTGCTCAGGACACGGGCGGCGCCCAGCTGTGGATCATCGACCCCCACAGCAACCTGGTGCTGCGCTACGACGCCCGCGTCAAGGGCAAGGACCTGCTCAACGACCTGCGCCACCTGCTGAAACTGTCGAACATCGGATGAGGGCATCGACATGGCCAAACCTGGATTTCGCCTCGCGCTGTTTGCCACGCTGCTGGCACTGATCGTCGTATTGCTGGGCGCCTACACCCGCCTGACCCACGCCGGCCTCGGTTGCCCGGACTGGCCCGGTTGCTACGGTTTCATCAGCGTGCCCAAGAGCGAAGCCCAACTGGCCCATGCCGAGCTGCATTTTCCCGACGCCCCGGTGGAAGCCCATAAAGGCTGGAACGAGATGGTCCACCGCTACTTTGCCGGGACCCTCGGGCTGCTGATCACCGTGCTCGCCGCCCGGGCCTGGATGAACCGCAGGCACCCCGGCCTGCCGTTGAAATTGCCATTGTTCCTACTCGCCGTGGTCTTCGCGCAAGCGGCGTTCGGCATGTGGACCGTGACCCTCAAGCTCTGGCCGCAGGTGGTCACCGGGCATTTGCTCGGCGGCTTTGCCACCCTGAGCCTGTTGTTTTTGCTGACCTTGCGCCTGTCCGGCGTGTTGCCGGCACTGACCGTGCCCAGGCGCCTGCAACACTGGGCCACCGCCGGGTTGTTGCTGGTGATCGGCCAGATCGCCCTGGGCGGTTGGGTCAGTTCCAACTACGCCGCGGTGGCCTGTATCGACTTCCCCACCTGCCACGGCCAATGGCTGCCGCCGGCGGATTTCGCCAACGGCTTTCACCTGACCCAACACATCGGCCCCAATTACCTGGGCGGGCAGCTCGACAGCGATGCCCGCACCGCCATCCACCTGACCCACCGCATTGGCGCGCTGCTGGTCACGGTGGTGCTGCTGGGGTTGGCCTGGCAGTTGAAGACGGTCGGCATGACCCGCCTCGCCGGCCTTGTGCTAGTGGCGCTGGCGGCGCAAATCACCCTGGGCATCAGCAACGTGCTGTTCCATTTGCCGCTGCCGGTGGCCGTCGCCCACAACGCCGGGGGCGCCGCGCTGCTGCTGACCCTGGTGCTGGTCAATTATCACGCCCGGACCAGCCTGGTCCGGGTCAGGCATCAGGTGCCGCTGCGCTGGCGGTTCACGCCGCATAAGCACGGCGCCAGCCCCATCACGATAAAAGGAGAGATGCCATGGCAACCCTGACCGGTGAACGCCACAGCCGGGCGATCTGGCGCGATTACCTGGAGCTGACCAAGCCCAAGGTGGTGGTGCTGATGCTGATCACCTCGCTGGTAGGCATGTTCCTCGCCACCCGTGCCGGCGTACCGTGGACGGTGCTGGTGTTCGGCAACCTGGGGATCGCCTTGTGCGCCGGTGGCGCGGCGGCGGTCAACCACGTGGTGGACCGGCGCATCGACGCGGTCATGGCCCGTACCCACAAACGGCCACTGGCCGAGGGCCGGGTGTCCCCTGCCGCCGCCCTGACCTTCGCCCTGGCCCTGGCCCTGGCCGGGCAAGCGCTGCTGCTGGCCTTCACCAACCCGCTGACCGCCTGGCTGACCCTGGCCTCCTTGCTGGGCTACGCGGTGGTCTACACCGGTTTCCTGAAACGGGCGACGCCGCAGAACATCGTCATCGGCGGCCTGGCCGGCGCCGCACCGCCGCTGTTGGGCTGGGTGGCCGCTACCGGTCACGTCAGCGCCGAACCGCTGCTGCTGGTGCTGATCATCTTCGCCTGGACCCCACCGCACTTCTGGGCCCTGGCCATCCACCGCAAGGAGGAATACGCCAAGGCCGACATCCCGATGCTGCCGGTGACCCACGGCGAGCACTACACCAAGGTGCATATCCTGCTCTATACCCTGGTGCTGCTGGCGGTGAGCCTGATGCCGTTCGTGATCCAGATGAGCGGGATGCTCTACCTGGTGTGCGCACTGGTGCTCGGCGCGCGGTTCCTGCAATGGGCCGTGGTGTTGTACCGTGGCAGTCGGCCGCATGCGGCGATCAACACCTTCAAGTACTCTATTTACTACTTGTTCCTGCTGTTCATCGCCCTGCTTGTAGATCATTACTTACTGTTGAGCCTATGACTCGAACCCAGAAAACCGTCTTCGCCCTCGTGGCCGTGATCGCGCTGATCCTCGGCCTTACCGTCAACAAGGTGCTGTCCGGCAAGGGCGAAGGCGACCCGACGGGGCTAATCGACGCCGGCATCATCCTGCTGCCCCAGAGCCGCAACCTGCCGGACGTGAAAATGACCGACCAGGACGGCCAACCGGTGACCGTCAACGCATTGAAGGACAAGTGGAGCCTGCTGTTCTTCGGCTACACCTTCTGCCCGGACATCTGCCCGACCACCCTCGCCCAACTGCGCCAGATCAAGAGCGAACTGCCGCCCGCCGCGGTGGACAAACTGCAGATCGTGCTGGTGAGCGTCGACCCGAACCGCGACACGCCCAAGCAGCTCAAGCAATACCTGGGCTACTTCGACCCGCAGTTCAAAGGCCTCACCGCCTCTTCCATCGAAGACCTGCAAAAACTCGCCAATGCGGTGAGCATTCCGTTCATCCCGGCCGACACCAGCAAACCCAACTACACCGTCGATCACAGCGGCAACTTAGCCGTGATTGGACCCGACGGCACTCAACGCGGGTTTATTCGTGCGCCGTTGAATAATCAGAAGCTGGTGGCGCAGTTGCCGGAGATGCTCAAGCGCAAATAACGCCACCAATCCCCTGTGGGAGCGAGCTTGCTCGCGATGAATTCAACACAATCCCCCGTGGCGAGGGAGCTTGCTCCCGCTCGACTGCGCAGCAGTCGCAAAACCAGAGAACTCGGTTTACCTGAAGAAACACCGGGGCCTGCTACGCAGGCCAGCGAGAGCAAGCTCCCTCGCCACAGGTGGTTGTGTCGAGCCGAATATCCAGCCCAACACAACCACTGTGGGAGCGGGCTTGCTCGCGAAAGCGGCGGGTCAGCTTGCATCGATACTGAATGTGCCACCTGTTCGCGAGCAAGCCCGCACACACTGGGCGGCGGTGAACACAGCATCCGCAACAGCCCGGTCCCCCTGTGGGAGCGAGCTTGCTCGCGATAAAAACGACACGGTTTCAGAACAGAACACCCCACCCGATTCGCTAAAAAACCTCTCTCCTACAGCCCCCACCTACACCCCTCCATCAAGCTACGCATCCTTGCGCCTTTACCTACAACTACGCCAGAATCCGCCCGCTTGTGCGCCTTGTTCCTGGGTTCTATCGTTTCCTTGCCACTGCCCATCAGTGGTCGGGTTTAGTAGCCCGGTTAAGGATACGGTCGCATGAGTCTCATCAGTCGGGCATTGCCCGCACTCGATGGTGGCTGTGCGCATGGCGCCTTCGGGCGCGCCGGGTTTTCCGTTTTCCTACCGGTCTACTAACTTGCGCACAGCTGCCTCCCTTTCGTTTAGTAGCGAGACGGTAGCGGCCTACTAACAAAGGAAACGTGAAAATGTTCAAAGCAACTCCAAATCCCCCAGATTCGGCCCCTACCCCGCAATCCGCAAAATCCAAAGCCAAGAAGCAAGACGAAACCACCAAACGCGTGCTCGATCACTACTTGCTACCGAAGCCGGATCAACCCAAAGACGAGCCGAAACCTGGGCAGGTTTTTACCGTCGTGAAAGGCCTCGATAACGAGTGCATGCTCGCTAACCTCAGTGAAACGCTGGCTTCAGCCGATGCCATGGTTAGTGATCTGGCGTTTGACCTGGATGGCTCGCGGCGCCATTTGGCGCTGGGGATACAGCAGTTGATTGAGTTGAGTTCGTTGTTGGCGAATCGGGTGTTGGATAATGTGGAGCCGGGGCGGTAGGTAGACGGTTTCCAAAGGAAAAACCCGGCGTTCTACGCCGGGTTTTAGTTATTCCATTCGCAGACGCGGACACGTATTTCTCTTTCGGCAATAGACCGCAAATGGCTAATAAACTGACGTACGGATAAGAGCCGCTTTGGAAGAAGTCGGCTTTGAGGACACGAAATAGATTTTCCACCTTCGGACTTTCCAAACCTTTTTCCTAGATATCCCTTGCCTCCAAGTTGACGTCTTACCACCCTAACTGCCAAGCTCCTGCATAGCACACAAGCGGAGCAAGTGAATGCCTTCTATGCGCCCCTCGCAGATAACTTTTCAATCTCGGACTGACGGAGGACCATTCGTAGAATTTCTACTCTTCGATAATGAAGGTATTCCGACCGATGATGTTTTGGTTGCAGAACACGGTGAGGTCTACTTCAGCGACCTCACCAAAGATTTTGAAACACCTGAAACTTGGCATCAAATCCTGTCCGTATCTCCGGATGAGATATGCATACACCCAATTCATCAGCGAGGGGGAAGCGCAAACTATGGAACTCCTAAGCACGGCCCTGTACACCAAATTTTACTCGCCAGACCCAAGGCCCACCCATACCGCATTCCAACCAATCGCGACGAGCTTGAAGGTCTTCTTAGCTCACTGCCAGATGGCTTCGCGAAGGATTGGCAAATAGGCTTGGGCCTACTGTGGGAATACCGTTTCATCATTGAGTCGATATCCGATATAGGTGACATACACACCATTGTGATCCATGGCGAGGATGGATCGGATGACGCGAAAATTCACGGAAGCTCGTACTATCTTGGCATTGATAGATATTCGGAGCTGAAGCGCAGCCTTGATCGCTTGAGCCAGAGGCACCAACGCGAGACGCGGTCAGACAAGCAATTGGTTTGTTACACGGGATTAGCCCACGCCGCGGATCCGATTCGAAATCCTGAGCGCCCGAAGAAATTACCTGCCAATGTTCTGACGGACCTTATCAAGCTAGGCAGAGGGCGCTCACAGCTATCTACGGCCGACCAAAAGTCAGCGGTAAACTTGGTGAAGGACAACGCAGATGTAATCGCCAAGAAGACACCCATGATGTTGCTCGACCTCAAAGCGGACATTGAGCGGGTAACTTTAGGTGAGTTAGTTGAGCGCTATAAAAACCTGATGTCCGCCGACGCAAAGAAAGACAGGTGGCAGCAGTTTCTTGTTGACAACCCGTTCATCCTAGACATGGCTTTTTCATATCCAATCAAAGTGGTCTGCGAACGACCATATGTGGGCAGTAAACGGTTCAATGGGCGAGGCGGAAATTATTCGGACTTCTTAGTGGCAGCAAAATCAACAGGTAACGTAGCGCTTATTGAGATCAAACACCCAAAAAAGGATCTACTGAAAACTCCCGCCTATAGGAATAATACGTACGGCCCCTCAATCGAACTGAGTGGTTCTGTTGCGCAGATAATTAATCAACGGGCAAGCCTGCAGAGGGAAATTCTCCAGCTCAAAGAAGATCTGGAGGAGCCAGTACATACGTACGCAGTTCCAGCCATCGTCGTAATTGGCCGCACACCTTCCGATAAACACCAGCGGCGCTCATTCGAACAGTACCGAAATGCTCTTAGGGACGTATCAGTGGTGACTTTTGATGAACTGCAGCGGCGCTTGGAAGACATTCACAAGGCACTTTCACCTTCAGCACCAGCGAACTCCAATCTTGGTCCGAACGCTGGCGCCGAAGAGGATGACATTCCGTTTTAGAGAGCACGGGGACAGACCACGATTATGAGGCGGAGCGAAGTTAACTAAAAATCGTGGTCTGTCCCTAATTTCTGCCGGGTATGACCACCACGATTTCATTTCCAGCCATACTCGTCTCTTCCATGTAATGTTTGATGCGGACCAAAACGGTCCGCGATGTACATTCAACAAAAAATTTCTTACTTCTCTCCAGGCCTGTCGGTCAGCAGTTAATCTCCAGGCTTGTGCTTGTGGATAGGTAAAGTTGGATGTTTTTTATCGTTGGGTGGATTCACGTGCCGCCTGCGGTCCTCCTTGCCGTCTTCGCGCTTAGGTTTCGGACCAGGCTTGATATCAGTAAACATACATACCCCCGGAAGGAACGATAGATGAGTAGCATTGAAAACGTAGCACATAGCCACCTATCTCGCTTCTTTCGTTGGTTATCGGCCCTTTCCCCTTTTCTGATTGAGGCAAAGTGCCGCTAATCGACTACCACGAGCTTTAGCTGACGAAACTCCACCCGTGGAGCTGTAGATGGCAGGGAGCTTGCTCCTGCTGGGTGGCGAACCCACCCCATGAGACGTTGATGCAGTCTCGCTGGTAGACCGCATCGACCGGTTTTACGACGGCTGCGCCGCCGAGCGGGAGCAAGCTCCCTCGCCACAGATTCGGTGCTCGAACTTCAGCTTTTCCCATCCTGCGCTTTGGCCTACAACCCAACCAGAATCCGCCGGCTTGTCCGCCTTGCCCTCAAGCTCTATCGTCTCCTCACCGCTGGCCGAGCCGTATCGGTAATCCAGGAAGCTGCCTATGTACCCAGGCTCGGGTAGAAAGCGCTGCCATTCCCTCCCGCACACTGCAACTCTGCGGCCCCTATATCTGTAGCAAAAGGAAGGTCTACATCCATGGACATCCAGGAAATCAAACAACGCCTAGCCCGCCCCGCCGTGAAGCTTATTGCCGGCGGCTTTCGTCCTACCGGGACTGATGAAGAAAGCTGGCTGGGCGACGTCTTTCTATTCCGCCCCGATGAAGAGGTGCCCACCAATCAGGCCGGGCAACCGTTGCTGCCCTATGCGCAGTTCTACCTGCCCGCCCTGCCCGTCAACAGCTCGCTGCTGGCCGGGGTTCGGGTGCTGACGGTGTTCATTTCAAACCCGCTTCCCGAGCACTTCGAGCCGATGGGGAATAATTGGGTCATCCGTGAATATGGGCCGGATGATGTGTTGGTGCGCAAGTCTCTGCCGGTGGCCGGCACATTCCTCAAACCCTTCCCGCTGACAGCGCAAGTGGTGCCGGAGGACTTTCCACTGTGGGATGGCGGTGGTGTGCCGGAGGACCTGGAGCAAGAAATTCTCGCCCTGGAACGCGCGGGCGAGATACAGAGCTATTACGACCTAGTCACTCACACCTACGAACACAAGTTCGGCGGTTACCCCTCGTTCTGCCAGTCGGGGGTCGATCCGGGTGAAGGCTTTGAGTTTGTGTTCCAGATCTCATCGGACGCGAAGATCAATCTGAACGTGGTCGACAGTGGGAGCCTGATGTTCTGGAGGCACAACGAAACTGGGGAATGGGCGCTTTATTATGATTTTTACTGACAGTGAAAAACGGGCTATCAAGGGGCGCCCCCTTCAATAACATTCACGTGGATGCTGGCTCCTGCTTCTCCGTCTTATGAGAGTCAAACCAGGATCTGACCACCGCACCTCCAAGCCACATATCCTTGCGCCTTTGCCTACAACCGCACCAGAACCCGCCGGCTTTTCAGCCTTGCCCTCGGGCTCTATCGTTTCCTCACCACTGGCCGAGCCGGTATCGATGACACTCAGGCATGCTAGCTCCCCGGGAAAGTCATAGGCCCGACCGCATCAAGCTTTCGGCAGCTAGCTTTGGTGGCTCATGTTCACCGGTACACACCGTCTATATACTCAAATCATGGAACGTATCCAATCAATCAATCTCGCGCGGATAGACTGGTGTTGTACCGATCACGGTATGACTCGGGACGAGCTCGCCCGTCAGATCGATATAGCACCTGCCAGCTTTGAAAAAGTGATGGCCGGCGAGGCGGGGCTGACCTTCAACCAGCTGCGTAAGCTGGCGGCCTTTTTCGGGCGAGGCACCTTATTTTTCATGGAGCCAGGGCCGGTCAACGAGGCAAAGGTGCACTCGCCGCAGTTCCGCACCTTGAGCAATCAGAAACCGGAGCTTTCGCATCACCTGAAGCTGCTGGTTGAGCGAGTGGAGCACCATCGCACCGTGTACCTTGCACTACGTGAGGAGCTTGATCCGACGGAGGTCGTGCGTTTCTCGCCGCCCGACCTGGCAGGCCTGAGCATCCCCGATGCGGCCAGCCGTGTGCGTGAATGGCTAGGCCTGGCGAGCCGCAACAATTTTGACAGTTATCGTAAGGCCATCGAAGCGCGCGGTCTGCTGGTTTTCCGCAGCAATGGCTACAACGGTAAATGGCAGATTGCCAAAGAAAACCCGATTCTCGGTTTTTCGCTCTACGATTCTGAATGCCCGGTAATCGTCGTTAAAAAGCAAGATGCAGATACCCGCCAAAGCTTCACGTTGATGCATGAGTTGGGGCACCTACTTATCCATCGTGCAAGCTCGATTGACGATGAAGAGGATTTGTATTCGACGGACGATGAAGAGCAAGAAGCGAACGCCTTCGCCGGCCATCTATTGGTCCCCGATCGGTTTCTGTTGAGCATTCATGACAATGAGCGCCCTGTTGAGGCGGCCGAATTCGATGGCTGGCTGGAACCACAACGCAGGGCGTGGGGTGTGAGCGGCGAGATGATCCTACGGCGTCTGATGGATGCCGGACGTTTGCCAAGCGAAGCCTATGCCGCATACCGGCGGTGGAGCACGCAACGAGTAGTGCCTGAAAAAGAGGGTGGCAGCCGAGAGCACCGCAATCGCGAACCCCGGCACATTTTTGGCGATGGTTACGTGCGCACAGTGCTGGAAGCCATGAACGCTCGTCGTATCACTCTCGCCAAGGCAAGCAGCTATCTCGACAACCTTAAGATCTCGGACCTGCACAAGCTGGAACGCTTCTATGCAGGTGTTTGATGCCTCATCCATGCTTTACGCATGGGATAACTACCCTATCGCGCAGTTTCCGGGTCTTTGGGCATGGATGGCGGATCGAGTGATGCAAGGGGTGATTCGGATGTCCGAGATTGCCGCCGAAGAGGTTGGACACAAAGCACCGGAGTGCGTGACTTGGCTGAAGGATGCAGGTCTGCAAAAGATGCCCGTGACCGAGGCGATCCTGTTGGAAGCCTTTCGCATCAAGGGATTGCTCGAGATCGAAGAAGACAAATACGGTGCTGGGGTTGATGAAAACGATCTATACATCATTGCCACCGCGAAGCTACATGGCTGCGAGTTAGTCACGGATGAGGCGTTTCAACCTTCCGCGAACAAGCTCAAACGCAATTGGAAGATTCCTGCTGTTTGCAATATGGAAAGTGTGCAAACCCCCTGGATCAACTTCCTCGACTACATCAAGCGATCACAAGCGGTTTTCGGATGATGAATTCAACTCATTTGAATTGATCGAGCAGAAAGGACATCAGCAAGGCAATGACCCATTGAGTAATGTCGGACACCGACAACCTCGCTGTTTGAGCTCATAGTGAACTCTTTTCGTCTCCCTCAGAATGTCGGCTGACTAGGCAGCCAGATAGACCGCGTTGAGTTTTTGGGGCTGCTTCGCACCCCAACGGGGATAAATCCCCTCGCCACAGAGAGAGTGCCGGGCTCTCCTTGGCCCCCCACAAAGAGCCATTTACGGTCAAACCTTTTGGCCATTTCGATCCCCTTTTGGCCGCTCCTGCCGTTCTCTCCAACAGCGCATCCCGCAAGACTGTCAGTTACTGGAACAGCCTTGCGGAGAACAATAAATGCTGACGATCTATTCCGACGATCACCACCTGCATCACGGCCGCTGTGAGTTGATGGATGGGCAGTTGATGCCCTGTTTCGAGATGCCTTCGCGGGCCGATCATGTGCTGGAGCGAGTCAAGGCGCGGGCGTTGGGCCCGGTCGAGGCACCACGGGATTTTGGTCTCGGGCCGATCCAGCGTATCCACAGCGCGGCGTACCTGGCGTTTTTCAAAGGGGCCTGGGAGCGCTGGGCCGCGTTCAATCGCGAGGGGGATCTGTTGCCCTACACCTGGCCGGCGCGGACGTTGCGCACGGTCATGCCGACCAGCCTGCACGGCCAGCTCGGCTATTACAGTTTCGATGGCGGCGCGCCGATCACTGCCGGCACCTGGCAAGCGGCCTACAGCGCCGCCCAGGTGGCCCTGACCGCCCAGGCCGACATTCAGGCCGGCGCCCGCAGTGCGTTTGCGTTGTGCCGCCCGCCGGGGCATCACGCCGCCGGTGACTTGATGGGCGGTTATTGCTACCTCAACAACGCCGCCATCGCCGCCCAGGCCTTTCTAGACCAGGGTCATCGCAAGGTCGCCATCCTCGATGTGGATTACCACCACGGCAATGGCACCCAGTCGATTTTCTACGGGCGCAGCGACGTGTTGTTCGCCTCGATCCACGGCCATCCAGAGGCGGAGTTTCCGTTTTTCCTGGGTTACGCCGACGAGCACGGCGAGGGCGACGGTGAAGGTTTCAACTTCAACTATCCTTTGCCGGCCGGCTCGGGCTGGGACACCTGGAGCGCGGCGCTGGAGCAGGCCTGTGGCGAAATCCGTGGCTACGACGCCGATGTGATTGTCGTGTCCCTGGGTGTGGACACGTTCAAGGACGACCCGATCTCCCAATTCAAGCTCGACAGCCCGGATTACCTGGCGATGGGCAAACGCATCGCCGCACTCGGCAAGCCGACCCTGTTCGTGATGGAAGGCGGGTACGCGGTGGCAGAAATCGGCATCAATGCCGTGAATGTCCTTGAAGGTTTCCAAAGCGCCCAATGAGGAAGAAAAGCATGAGCAGACTCAAGCGTTTGATGGTTCCAGCCCTGTGTGCTGCGCTGTTCGGCGGCGCGGTACACGCCGAAGAGCGGACCCTGCGGGTCTACAACTGGTTCGACTACATCACGCCCAAGGCGCTGGAGGATTTCAAGGCGCAGCACAGCCAGGTCAAGCTGGTCTATGACATCTTCGACACCAACGAGGCCCTGGAAGCCAAGCTGCTGACCGGTAACTCGGGTTACGACGTGGTGGTGCCGTCCAATGTTTTCCTGGCCAAGCAGATCGAAGCCGGGGTGTTCCAGCCCCTGGACCGCAGCAAGCTGCCGAACTGGAATCACCTCGATCCCAAGCTGATGAAGCTGATCGAAGCCAACGACCCGGGCAACCAATTCGCCGTGCCCTACATGTACGGCACCATTCTGATCGGCTTCAACCCGGACAAGGTCAAGGCCGCCCTGGGTGACAGCGCGCCGGTGAACAGTTGGGACCTGATCTTCAAGGAAGAGAACATCAGCAAGCTCAAGCAATGTGGCGTGGCGCTGCTCGATTCGCCATCGGAAATCCTGCCCCTGGCCTTGCAGCACCTGGGACTGGACCCCAACAGCAAGAAGCCGGCGGACTACGCCAAGGCCGAAGCACTGTTGATGAAGATCCGTCCGTACATCACCTATTTCCACTCGTCCAAGTACATGGCCGACATCGCCAATGGCGACATCTGCGTGGCGGTCGGTTACTCCGGCAGCTTCTCCCAGGCGGCCAACCGGGCCAAGGATGCCAAGAACGGCGTTGTCGTGGACATGCGCTTGCCCAAGGAAGGCGCGCCGATCTGGTTCGACATGCTCGCCATCCCCAAGGGGGCGAAGAACCCGGAAGATGCCTACACCTTCATCAACTATCTGCTGCAACCACAGGTAATCGCCCCGGTCAGCGACTTCGTCGGTTACCCGAACCCGAACAAGGACGCCACGGAAATGGTCGACCCGGCGATCCGCCAAAACCCCAACCTGTACCCGACCGAAGCGGCCATGGCCACGCTGTATACGTTGCAACCCTTGCCACGGGACGCCGAACGGGCGCGCACGCGGGCTTGGACGAGGATCAAGTCGGGTCAATAGAACGGTGAGGTCGTCCCTGGCCTGGGGGTGTGAAAGCTGGGTATACCCGTGATTCCAGTGTGGGAGCGAGCTTGCTCGCGATGGCGGTGTCAGGCACCGCCGTGTTGAATGGGCTGGCGCCTTCGCGGGCAAGCCCGCTCCCACAGGGTCGGTGGGGTTTGTAGTCCCGGGTATACCCGTGATTGCAGTGTGGGAGCGAGCTTGCTCGCGATGGTGGTATGTCAGGCGCCGCCGTGTTGGATGGGCTGGCGCCTTCGCGGGCAAGCCCGCTCCCACAGGGTCGGTGGGGTTTGTAGTCCCGGGTATACCCGTGATTGCAGTGTGGGAGCGAGCTTGCTCGCGATGGCGGTGTCAGGCGCCGCCGTGTTGAATGGGCTGGCGCCTTCGCGGGCAAGCCCGCTCCCACAGGGTCGGTGGGGTTTGTAGTCCCGGGTATACCCGTGATTGCAGTGTGGGAGCGAGCTTGCTCGCGATGGCGATCCCCCAGCCACCTCCCCCAAAAGCCCCATACATAGTTACCGCCGCCCTGTTTTCCGCGCCGCTAGCATGGAAATCCCGAAGCGCTCGGCTTCGCCATTCCATACGTCGCGAGACAGGGAGACTCAGATGACACCCACAGCCACCCCCACGATACCCAGGGCCGATGCCAATCCCAAGGATGCGATCCTGAATCAGTTGCTCGCCGGGCCCACGTATCCGGAGGTCGCGTCGATTCTCCTGCGCGATGGCCTCAGGAAGCTCTACCCCACGCTGAACCTCGATCCGCACAACACCGTGGTAGGCGAGCCGGACTGGGACATTGTCGAGGACCAAATCGTGCGACGGCCGACGCGCTACGAAACCCTCAGCGAAATGCTCGCCGGCCTGGTGAATGAAAATGGCGATTCGATGCTGCTGATCGAAGGCCTGCACTTCCTGACCCAGTTGCCACTCACCTCCCCCGATGTGCATTTGCCGGTGCGGATCGACCAGATCGGGCGCCTGCTCAATGAGCTGGTGCCGGCCATGCGGACGGCCTGCCAGGAGCAGCAACTGACGTATTGGAATGAATCACTCGGCGAATCCGGCCCTCGCTGGCACCAACTCTCCAGCGCGCTGCGCCAGGCCTGGAACGTCGGGCGCGTCAAGGGCTGGACGGCGGCCGAGTGCGAGATGGCCCGGCAATTGTTCCACTACCCCGACCACAAGGATCGCAAGGCGAAGGACCCGTACGACACCCACGCGTACCTGATCGACATCGACAACGTCGACGGCCCTGAAGTGAAGCGCCTGAGCGACAACTCGATCGTCGTGCTGATCGGCACCCTCGACAAGAAGGAGGTCATCCTCAAGTACTCGATCGCCAGCGGTTACCAGAAATTCGACTCACAGCACGCCCTGGGGCAATCCCTGCCCGCCCATTTCGGGGCGTCCAGCTACCGCAAGCTCCAGTGGCGGCTGTACGAGCCGCAGGGCAATATCTTCGATCACAAGGCCTGCGGGATGATCGCCGAGCAGGTCAGGATCATCGGTTCCTCCCCGCAGACCTGGGCAACCTACGAGCCCCCTGCCAGCGATGGAGAAGGCGACGAGGACGGCCTCGTGGCCTGGTTCCAGAAGCAGATGCCCCACTGGTTGCTGGACGCCTCGCCGTCCGATCAGATCCTGTTTGCCCAGCACATGAAGAACCTGTCGATCCTGAATCAGGAGCATGTCGGCAAGACCTACCTGGACGGCATCGAGCCGCTCAAGGACTTCACGCTGAACCTGCTGAAAAAGCAGATGGTCGCGGACCATGCCGACGCCTCGCGGCTTGATTTGGAGGCCATCGAGATCGAGGTGCGCAGCCCGGTGATCTGGGGAAGCTTCGTGGTACCCGGCCAGATCGAGACCACCCGCTTGAGCCTCGTCGAGTTGGCCCTGCAGAACCTGATCGCCCTGCCCGTCGGCGACAAGATCGTCAAGTTGCGGGACGACACGCCAGCGCCCGGATGGCTGACCGTCGAATACGTCGGGAACCTCATCACCCAGGTCGATATCGGTCGCGTCTACCCCGAACTGATCAAGCAGACGCTGCTCGACGACCCGGCCGAATCGAGCCGCCGCGAGCAGCTGTACACCTCTCAACTGCGCATCCAACTGCCGATGCTGGCGCTCGAATACAAGATCCGCGGCCAGGGTCACCTCGATGACACCGGCTACCGCTACGTCGCCGCGCTGATGGCACCTGCGCCAGCTGATCGCAAGGTCGACGGCAAAACCATCGTCCTGCGCCCACTGGCCTTCGTGCCAGAGCTGCAACTGGGCGACGCGCAAGACGTGGTGAGCAACATGTTCATCATCGGCCCCGAGGACTCCAGCGCCGGGCCCTGCCTGCTGTACCGGCCGCTGTTGGAACCGCAGTTGGGCCAGTACCCCTCCTTCAGCAACCTGTTGTACGCCATCCGGCAAACCCCTTCGTTACGCCAATCGGTGCTGGCCTGGTTGCCCGATGGGGTACGCGATGATTACGGCCGGTTTGTCTTCCCGGACCTTTTGCCCTCCCCCTGGAGCATCGTAGCGTTCGTCGCCGACCCGTTGAGTTCCCTGGCCAACAGCGGTCCCGTCAGCTTGACCGACAAGGCCCTGGGGACGAATTTCCTGCCGCAGTTGTTCAAGGCCAATGCCAACGCCCTGGTCGACCTGGCCGATCGTCAATCGGTGTCCAACCGGGAAAACCGCTGGGAGACCTTCAAGCGGGCGGGCTGGCTGCTGCTCAACCTCGCCCTGCCCTACCTGGGCACCGCCGTCGGCACCGCCGGCTGGCTCTGGCAGATCCTGGACGACATCGACAAGCTCACCCAGGGCAAGGACGCGGCCGACCGACCGGCCAAGTGGGAGGCGTTCACTGACCTGCTGCTGAACATCGCGCTGGCGATCATCACCCATGCCATCGACCGCGCCCGGTCGGCCAGAGGTCCGCGCCCGCTCCAGGCCCCGCAGGAAGTGAGCGAGCTGCAAAACCTGCCCAAGCCGCCCCATGAGCTGGTGATCGAACGACTCGCGCCGCTGGCGAGTGCTTCACTACCGACCGAACACTACGAGGCCATCCGCTCCAGCGGCGCGTTGATGGGCACGTCGAAGGACAGCGCACGGTTTCTCGACAGCTTCAGCACCGACGAGCCGGCAAACCCCGGGCCATACCAAAGCGACGGCGCCCTCAAGGGCCTCTACGAACAGGACGGGGTCTGGCACGCGAAAATGGCCGGCAAGTGGTTCAAGGTGCAGGTCGAAGGCGAGCTGGTGTCTATCGTCGACGCCCAGGACCCTGCGCGCGAAGGCCCCCCGCTGATCAGCGATGGCCACGGCAAATGGCACATCGATACACGCTTGCGCGTGCGCGGTAGCGGGTCCAGGGGCATCCGGCAGAAAGTCATCGCCGATGCGCAGCGGCGCCGGATCGACCTGCTGGCTTCGCTGAATCAGTTCGAAGCCAAGAAACCGCAGAACCAGAAACTGTTGACCATGTACGCCGTGGAAATGGACGAGGCGTCGGGCACCGCCAGGGAGGTCAAGCGCGACACCTACATCGCAACGCTGAAGGCCCAGCGGGAAAACTACGAACAAGCGCTGAAAACCCTGATGGAATGGCCGCTGTTCCAGTCCCGGCCCGACTACCCCCGCACACGGCTCGGCTACCTGAATGCGCAGATCAACTTCACCTTCGCCGAGATGGAGGCCCTGGGGGAACGGTTCGTCCCGGCCCTGGACAAGGCCAAAAGCATGGTCACCTCCGGGGTCAGGGTGTTGGAGCAACAGCACATTGACGCGGCCGAAAGCATGATCAGCGTCGGCGACGATATGATCGAGCGCCTGGACTACATGGAGACGCGGTTCATCGAACTGAAGAGCGTCGGCTATGAGGGCTTCGAGTTCATCCGCCGGCACCGCAAGAAAATGCCACTCTATACCAGCGCCGACCTGCGCCTGATCAAGCTGGATATGTTCCGCCACCTGTGCCTGACACTCGACAGCGTCGAATCGATGCCCGAAGGCTGGGAAGCGATCAACCAGATCGTCGATAACGCCACGGTCGCGTTCCAGAGCCTGCGCGACGCCATCGACGAACGCAGCGTGATTCGCCTCGATGAACGCATCGACGCGTTCGGCAGCCTGGCCGAGCAGTTCGCCGCCATTGACGAACACCTGCACTACCTGGGCAACGAGTACACGGGCAGCGTGCGGTCGCCCCAGCTCGCTCGCCTGCGCAAGGGGATTGCCACGCTGGAACAAACCACGATGCAGCACTTGGCGGCGGCCCTCGATGAGCGTCGAGATAGGCGCAACGCCGGTTCCCCGTACGAGCAACGCCCCCGGCCGAGGAAAAAATTCATCCGGGCGCGCTTCTGGGGCCTGGTGAGCGGTGAGCCGCGCTTGTCCCGGTTGATGGAGGAAACCGATTGGGTCGACGTGAAGAACCCGTTCTCGGGGGAGATCATCGTCACGTTCCACCGCAAGGAAACCGGCGAGTGGATCCCCCATGTCAAACCCGACGCGACGCCGCCGACCGTTCCGTCCCTGGACGTCAGCGTCACCAAGGGCCAGGACCTGATCAACGGGCTGACAGCGTTCAAGGCGCAGATGCAAGCCGCGGTCACACAGCCCGACAAGACGCCCGCCGGGATCGGGATGATCCTCAATGCCCACGCCGGCAGGATGGAGAAAGTCAGCGCGGCCATCCAAAAGGCCCTCGACCAGGCCCAAGGCGTGGCTTCGAACGAAACGTTCGAGCTGCCAGAAGCACAACGGCGCTCGGCGCAAGCCTTGCGCACGCAGCTTGAACGCGAGGCCAGCGCGTTGTACGTCCTGGGTTTCGACACTGTGTTGAATGTCATCAAGCAACGCCCGCCGACCATGAGCAGCATCGTGTGGCTTAAAAGCCGGAACCAGATCTCCATCACCAAACAGAAGAGCCGGCAACGCATCAAGACCCCGCCCTACGGCTACCTCGACCGATATGAGATCAAGGACGTGAAAACCGGTAAGACGCTCTGGTTCGCCGACTTCCGCTATTCGACCAACTGGGTGCCTGCCTACGCGTTTCTTTCGGCGCGCTTGAAAACCATTGAGCAAGCCAGCCAGCAGACCGTTGCCACCGACGCCAGCCAAGCCCTCAGCCAGCGCCAACTGATCGACCGTTACCGCAGCGAAATTGCCGTGGACCAGGCCAAGGAGGTGTTCTTTCAAAAAGCTCGGCCATGAACCGTAATGCCGTTCACTTCAGGTTTATCAGGGCTCGTGGCGAGGGAGCTTGCTCCCGCTGGAGCGCGCAGCGGTCCCAAGTTTTTGGGGCGGCTACGCAGCCCAGCGGGAGCAAGCTCCCTCGCCACGGGGCGGTGGCGTTTTTGGGTTAACGGGTATGAACCGAGGCCCTCAGGGCTTCCAGGCTTGCGCCAGGCTCGCCAGGGCGGTTGCGATGGCCGCCGGTGGGACCGCGGCGAAGCCCAGCACCAGCCCGCCGTGGATGGGCGTGGTGCTGCTGGGCAGCCAATAGCTGCTCAGGCCATTGACTTCGACCCCCGCCGCCGTCGCCTGGGCGATCAGCTCGCGCTCACGGGCCAGACTCTCCACCGGCACCGTGACATGCAGCCCGGCCACGACGGTTGGCAGGGTGCCGACCCCCGGAATGCCTTTGGGCCAACCGGCCAGCAACGCGTCACGCCGAGCCAGCGCGGCCCGGCGCATCCGCCTGATGTGACGCTGAAAATGCCCGGCCGCCATGAACTCGGCCATCACCGCCTGGGTGCTGACTTCCGAATGACGCACGTCCACGGCCCGACGCCGGGCGAAGGCATCGACCAAACCCGCAGGTAGCACCAGATAACCGAGGCGCAGGGCCGGGAACGCCACTTTGCCGAACGTCCCGACATAGAGCACGCGCCCTTGGCGATCCAGGGCCGCCAACGGCGCCAGCGGCGCGCCGCTGTAGCGGTACTCGCCGTCATAGTCGTCCTCGACGATCCAGCCGTCGTTGCGTTCGGCCCAAGCCAACAGCTCCAGGCGCCGCGCAAGGCTCATGACGACCCCGGTCGGGTATTGATGGGACGGCGTCACGTAGGCCAGCCGGCAATGGCTCAACGCACTGAGCGCCGTGCAATCCAGGCCATCGCCATCCACTGCTACGCCCCTCACATCGGCACCGGCCACGGAGAACGCATGCCCGGCCGCACGATAGCCCGGGTTTTCCACCGCCACGACGTCGCCAGGGTCCACCAGCAACTGTGCACAAAGGCTGATCCCCTGCTGCGCGCCACTGGTGATCACAATTTGTTCAGCGGTGCACGACAAGCCGCGAGAGCTGCGCAGGTAGGCCGCGATCAGGCCGCGCAAGCGCGCATCCCCCTGGGAGTCGCCGTAGCACAGCTGTTGCAGGTCGGGCTTGCGCCAGAAAGCCGCATTCAGCTTGGCCCAGACGTCGAACGGGAACAGGTCGAACGCCGGGACACCCACCCGAAACGCCCGCGGCGGACCGCTGGGAGGCTGGGCCAAATGGTGCTTTTCGACCCGCTCCAATCCACCACTGTGGATAACTTTACTGGATGGAAGCACAGGTAAATCCAGCCAATCTGTGGATAAACCCGTGGATAAGCCTGTTGACAACCCTGTGGATACTTTTGTGGATATGTTTTTCGGCGCGGGCTCTTTCTCGAAGGCACGCGTTCCATTGTGGGAGCGAGCTTGCTCGCGAAGCGGCCATCCCAATTCCGGCGAGGACAACTGCGCCACATAGGTACCGTCCCCCACCCGCCCCTCGATGAATCCCTCGGCGTACAACTGATCGTAGGCCCGTACCACGCTGTTGCGGGAAATCGACAAGGCCGCCGCCAGGTCGCGGCTGGCCGGCAGGCGCGTGCCGCTGGCCAGGCGTCCGTCCAGCACCCGCGCCCGCAACGCCTGGTAGAGCTGGCGGCTGAGCCCCTGGCGGCGATCCAGCTCGATGCCGGCCGGATTGAACGACAGCGGCGGTACGGCGTTGCTCATGATGACCCTCGCAATGGACCTATCGAATTGGTCTGAAGTGGCTCTTACAACAGACCAATAGCCTGCCTAGGATGCTCCCATTCGCCAAGGAAAAACATCATGTACAACCCCAAAGCCTTTGCCGTCGAAGACCTGCCCCAATTGCACGGGATGATGGCCGAATGTCGCCTGGCCTTGCTGGTCACCCACGGCGAGCAGGGCCTGCAGGCCAGCCACCTGCCGTTGCTGCTGGACCCGCAGCAAGGGCCCAACGGCAGCCTCTACGGGCACATGGCCCGGGCCAACCCGCAATGGCGCGACCTCGAAGCCGGCGCCGAAGCGCTGGTGATCTTCGCTGGAGCCGATGCCTACGTCAGCCCGGCGTTCTACCCAGGCAAACACGAGCACGGCAAGGTCGTGCCCACCTGGAACTACCAGGCCGTGCACGCTTATGGCCGCGCCGAGGTGTTCAGCGACGCGACGCGGCTGCGCAAACTGGTCAGCGACCTCACCGACCGCCATGAATCGGGGCGCACGCAACCATGGCGCATCGACGATGCACCGGCCGAGTACATCGACAGCATGCTCAAGGCCATCGTCGGCTTCGCCCTGCCCCTCCAGCGCCTGGAAGGCAAGCGCAAGCTCAGCCAGAACCGCAGCCCGGCGGATGCCGCCGGGGTACGCCAGGGGCTCGCCGCCAGCCCCGATCCACAGGACCAGAATGTCGCCCGCCTGATGTCCGTCTTTTCGCCCAAGGAGTGAACATGAGCCTCATCCAGATCCGCCCCGTGACCGCTGACGACCACGCCGCCTGGCTGCCGCTGTGGCAGGCCTACCTGACGTTCTACAACACACAGCTGCCGGAGGCGGTCAGCCACAGCACCTGGCAACGCCTGCTCGATGAGCGCGAGCCGACCCACGGGGCCCTGGCCTGGCGCGACGACACCGCCATCGGCCTGGTGCACTTCATTTATCACCGCTCGAACTGGAGCATCGAGAATTCCTGCTACCTGCAAGACCTGCTGGTAACCCAGCAGAGCCGTGGCACCGGCGTCGGTCGGCAGTTGATCGAGTTCGTCTACACCACCGCCAAGGCCGATGGCTGCTGCAAGGTGCATTGGCTGACCCATGAAACCAACGCCACCGCGATCCAGCTCTACGAGCGCATCGCCGAACGCCCCGGTTTCATCCAATTTCGCAAAGCCTTGTAAGGAGCGCCGCATGTTGACTTCACTGGCCGACTGGAAAGGCGCCCCGACGCCGTCCACCCAACTGATCGAAGGGCGTTTCATCCGCCTGGAAAAACTTGACCCGGCGCGCCATGCCGACGGTTTGTGGCAGGCGCTCGAAGGCCCGGGCGCCGATCCGAAGCTCTGGGACTACCTGCCCTACGGTCCCTTTTCCGAGCGCCAGGCGTTCGATGCCTGGCTGGACAACCATGCCGCCCACCTCGACCCGTACTTCTTCACGGTGATCGACCGCGCCAACGACCAGGTGCAAGGCATTCTCAGCCTGATGTCCATCGTTCCAGCACAAGGCCGCATCGAGATCGGCCATGTGACATTCGGCGCCGCGATGCAGCGCTCGCCGAAGAGCACCGAAGCGGTCTACCTGCTGGCCCGGGAAGCCTTCGCCCTGGGTTATCGGCGTCTGGAATGGAAATGCAACAACGCCAACGCCCGCTCGCGGTATGCGGCCGAACGGCTGGGGTTCACGTTTGAAGGGGTGTTCCGCCAGCACATGGTGGTCAAGGGGCAGAACCGCGATACCGCGTGGTACTCCATGCTGGATTCGGAGTGGCCGGTGATCGGCGCGGCGTTCGAACAATGGCTCAGCGACGAAAATCAGCGCGAAGGCGGCCAGGTGCGCAGCCTGGCGCAATGTCGCTCGGCGTGATGAGTGAACGAGGATCGCCACCGCGCCTCGGTTCGCGGTGGCGATCGATCAAGGACGATCAGGACTCAGGCGGCTTCCTCGTGGCCAGGAACGGCTTGAGCACCTCGGGTGTCACGCCGCTTCGGGCATACGGCCAGGCCCATTGCGGGATGGCCCCATGGGCACTCACATAGCTGGCGAAATCCAGCCGGCTGTGCCCCGCAAGGCTCGCTGAAAAATCGAAGTTGTAGAGGAAGTACTGGGCCTGCCGTTCGGTCATGGCGTAGGCCCCCAGGATCAATCGGTGCGCCCGGCCCTCATCATTGACCAGACTGTCGATCAAGGCACCGGTGAGCGCCGACTCGCTGTCGAGCGAACCTGGCCGTCCCAGCGCGAAACGGATGTTGTCGTCACTGAACTGCGGCCCGATCAAGTCATGCCAGATAGCCCTGGCGCCATCACGGGTAATCCCGCGCATCGAGCGAATGGAGACCCACAGGTTCGGCCGGTTGAACAGGATCGCCACCCGGCTGTTGGACAGCGGCTGCCCTGGCATCGCGAACAACCTGGCGACCGCCGACAGGTCACTGTCCTTGAAGTACCGCACCTCTTGGAGAAAGCCGAAAAAGTCCAGCAAGGCCTGCCGATGCGTGAACAGGCTGTGCAGGTTCCAATCATCGAACGGCCGCATCCAGTTGATATCGATGGCACCGTACCTCGTCAGCTCGTCATAGTGACCACTGGCGTAATCGCCGATCAGATGAAGGCGCGTGTTGGAAATGCTCGGGGTGCGTATCCATTGTGAAAGCAGGCTCACGGGGAACAGACCGCCCAGGTTGGAGGCGATCACCGGGGACTTGAGAAGAATATTTGCCCGCGCCTGCAACACAGGAAATCGCTCGAGCGCCACGGTGAGCAGGTCGACCAGGTCGTCGGCGCGGTCGTAGTAAATGTGTTGCTCCAGCAGGTCCGCGTCGTCATCCATGAGGTTGCCGGTTTCTTGCTCGTAGCGCCGCTTGGCCTTCTTCAAGTCTTCGCTATCCACCAGGTAGGCACCGTTGAGCGCCTCGTCGAGTTGCATCTCGTTGAGGTGGCCATGCAGCGCCTCGTCGTAGCGCACATAGGCCAGGCTGTTACGAGGGTGATGATCGGTCAGTTCCCGAGCCTTGATCCCGTATTCGAGCATGATGTGCACCACGTCCTGGGAGAACATCAGGTACTCATTGTTGAGCAGTTCGACAATCGCCGCGCGCTCGATGGGCGGCAGTAGTGTGTCCTCGAAGAAGGTCCGCAGGGCCTGATCGGTTTGCGTGTAGTACGGAACGCTGCTCAGTATCGGGCGACCCGGCGCCCGCGGAGACAGGTAACTGCCGATGTGTCGCAGCACCTCCGGTGGCAGGTCGGCGTTCCAGGCGTTGTTCAATGTTCGACGCGCCACGTCGTCGGCATACAGCTTGAGAAAATTCACCAGCGGTTGAAACAGGTTATGCGGGTTACCCGTGCCGTAGACAATCTGGCTCACATCGAAGACCGCGGCCTTGCCCATCAGATGTTCCAGCGAACGGGCATTGTCAGCGAGCGCTTGCTGCAGGCCGGTGGGCGGCGCTACCAGGTACTGGCCCATTTCCGGGTGGCGTTCGATGTAGGCGGCGGTTTCATTGCGCAGGCGCTGCATCGAGAAGGTTTGTGGCGACTGGCCCTCGTTCAACCCCCGGGCAACGGCATTGAAGAAGCAGTTGCCGTCCGGATCGAAGGTGACGTCGGTGTCGCCCGCCAATCGCAGCGAGTAGTGGTTTTCACCGGTGCGGATCAGCACGACGTCCGTGTCGGACCGCAGCGGATGCGTGCCGGTCGGATAGCCGCTTTCAACCTGGCCTGGGGTAAAGCGGATCGACCAGTCCCGTTGCCCTGGTCGTTGATCGATGATCAACAGGCTGCGATTTTGTGGCCAGCTTGGAAGGCGGGTGATGAGTGACGGGACCAGGTCCATGATCTCCACGTCCCACGCGTTGGGCGTGCGGATCAGGTCGGCCACGGCGCGAAGCGTTGACGAGGATGGGTTGGGGTTCGACGGGCCCGGTTGGGGCGTGCCTGCCGGCGACCGTTTGCCTCCACCCAGGCCAAAGCCGACGGCGTGCCACTCGCCATTGGGCGCGCGGGCCACTGTGCTTCTCATCACGCCACTGGCGCGGATGTTCGATCCTGAAACCGGGTCGACGATGGCCGCCTCGATGGCCCCGAGCGGCGTATGGTCGTGCACCCGGAACACCACGCCATCGGGCTGCTGCACATACACCCGGCGCGCGACGCTCCCCGTGGCGCTGTCGGTGATCGCGGGGCGATAGAAGCCCCGGGCATCGGCGGACACCCCGCGCAGCACCGTGGTGTCCGCCACCGCATAGCGACGATAAAGCGCTGTTTCGAGGGGCAGGCCAAACGGCGCGCCAGCCTGGTTCTGACGGGCCGTAACTGCCAGGAACGAGGAGCCCCCTCGCACATTGAAGCTCACGCCACCGAGGCCGGTTGTCTTACGGGTGTTGGCCACCGCATGGACAAACGCCAGCGTCGTAGTGTTGGTGGGCACGGCACCGGTCTTGAGCACCAGCAAGCCGGTCCTGACGGCACGGGTCAGCATCTGAAAACCGGGGATCAACAGCAGGCCGGCCAGGTCCATGACGATTTCAACCGCCATCATCACCAGCCGCGCAGTGGTTTGCAGGCCGATGTCCCGTTTGCTGTTGGAGCGGTGGTCCGCATAGGCGCTTTGGAAATTGACGTGGGCGCGGTGAAAGTCTTCAAGCCAGTCACCGCTGATCAGCCAGCCACGGATCAGGGGGCGACCACGAAACTGCCCCAGGGCGCGCTTTATTTCCTCTTTATTGAGGGTGGAAATGCGCGAGCGGAAGTACGTGCGCCATGCTTCTTGTTGCAGCAGCCCGGTAATGCCATCGCTCAGGTCGGCAAACTCATGCAGGTCATTGCCCTCGGGGCTGTCTGGCAAATACACGCCCACGGTGCCCTTGATGTCAGGCCCGGCCTGGTCTGAAAAGATCAGCGCACCGTCGATGCTCAGGGCATTGCGCGGCGCGTTGCCCTGCCCATCAACGCTGCCACCCAGCAGCAGCCCATGGACATGAACCCTGCGTCCACCCACCCAGGCCCGCTCGGCAACCGTGGGTGATTGCAGGACCGCCTCCAGCCAACTGGCCAGCAACTTTCGCGGATGGGCGGGCTTGGCGACCGAGTCGATCACCTTGGCCTTGAACACGGCGTCGCCCTGAAGCGATGCCTCATAGCCCTTGAACGCCAGGCTGGCCCGGTACGCCGCCTGCCAGGCCGCCTTGTAGCGTGGTTCATTCATGCGCTGGCGCAACAGGATTTCATAGTTGCCACCGGCGTCGATGCTCGTCGCCATGCTGGCCAGCTCGGGCCCGGTCACGGTGATCGAGAAGCCGCTGTCCGGGTGTCGGATGCGCTGGCCATGGCGGTCGATCAGGTAGACCGCCAGCACTTCGCGCATGGCGTTCGGGTATTGCGGCGCTCGCAGATTGTCGAGCATCAACTGAGTCAGACTGCTGGTGCGCGACTGCCTCGGGTTGGCCTTGTCGCCATAAGACAGCCTGACCTGCGTCCGGTCCGGGTCCACGTCGATGCGCGGGTGGAGGGTTTGCCGCAGGTACTGCTTGATCTTCTGTCGCGTGAATTGCACCAACGTCGGCACATCGCTGCCCAAGGCGTAGACGGCGTCGAACACCTGGGTTTCGAGACGACGATAGTGGGCCTGCTCGGCCGGTGTCGCGCGCTTGTAGAAAGCGGGACGCTGCCTCTCTATCAAGGCTTCCTGGCGGGCCGCCAGTGGCCCGGCCAACGACAACGATGGCAGGCCAAGGGCATCTTCGGTGAGCCGTGCAAAGTCACTCACCGCCACCGTGGCGTTCGCCGGCGCGTCCAAAACCTTTTCCAGCGCTGCGCCTTGCATCTGCAACAGGTCTGCGGCCGCCACCTCGAAAACGTGCCCGGACAGTTCGGTGGAAATGTCCTGGATCCTGCGTTCCTGGCCGTCAAGAAAGGGACGTACGCGGCTGACCAGGTCCTGGAATGCCTCGAAGCGCTGAAGCCCTCGCTCCAGGGAATACAGGAACAGCGATGGTCGGTCGGTAAACCTGATCACCATCGCCGCCGGCCACTTCTGCGGCTGCGCCGCGCCGTGGTCGAGCATGACCGCGTAGACATGAGGCACGGGGGCTCGCGACAAGCGGCTTCTGTCGGCCTGGGACGGGTGGGTGATGATGAGGTCCAGCAAACGGTCGTCATCGCTTTGCTGGATTCGCGCACTGTGGCTGGGCTGGGCGACAGGATCCCGATCGGCCTTGTACAGGTCGAACAGGTGCAGGAAACGTCGGCACAACAATTGCGCCAGGGCGGCTTGCGTGGTGGACGAGGCCGTCACGCCCAGGGACGCTTCCCAGTTCTGGCGCTGGCGAAAGCGCGCCAGTTCGTCACGGAACTCACGTTTCACCTGCTCGTTCGTGGGCGGATGGGCGATATGGAACACCGTCTCCAGGGCCCGCAGCGTAGGCCCGTCCAGTGCGCCGGCAAAGAGGCTGTCAGCGTCCTTGAGGGAATCGGGGCGGCTGAAAAAACCGACGCCACCGTTGGCGAAGGCAGGTGCCGTGTCGGTCAGCAGGCTGTTGCGCAGTACCTGGGTGAAACGCTCTGATGACGTGAGGGTGCGCTCACCGCTCGGGCTCGTGGTGAAGCGGTTCACATAGCAGTGATCCGGCTCCAGGTTCGCCAGCAACGAGGGGCGAAAGGTCTGTGGGGCAATCCTGGCCTTGAGCAAGCTGACCAGCAGGTTTGCGATGACCGTGTCGAAGGTGGGAACGGCGGCGAACAAACGGGCCAGCTGTATTTGGTGGGTGTCCAGCAGGTCCAACTGCCTGAGTTGCTCCCTTGCCTGGGCGTCGGTCGCGTCCGACCGGGGGCCAGGCGACGCACTGCCCGGCTCATCGTTGGGAAAAATCGACATCTGAAGGATCCGGTTCTGATTGAAGAGTCCGGACCCTATCGCGCTGTTCGAGCCGCCATGGCGTACATATGTATGGGGGGCGGCTGAACCGGGAGGCAAGCGTAAGCTGATATGACCTTCAAGGCCCACTGTGGGTGCGGGCTTGCTCGCGAAGCGGCCGGCGCGGCCTGACAAAGACTGCGCGTTATCGTTCTTCGCGAGCAAGCTCGCTCCCACAGAGGATGGGGGGCAAAGCTCAGGCCAGCTTTTGCGCCAACACCGCAATGTGCTCCGGGCCGATCCCGCAGCAGCCGCCCAGATGACTGGCCCCACGTTTCTGCCAGTCTGCCGCCCATTGCAGGTAGCCCGGCGGATCGAGGTCGTCGCGCAGCGGGTCCAGACCGTCATTGGCGGTGGCTTCTTTCGGTTGCGGCGGGAAGGCGTTGGCATAGGCACCCATGTTGATCGCCACCCCGAGGCGCTCGAAGGTCTCACGGGCGGCATCGATCGCCGCCCCGATCACTTCCGGCTGGCTGCAGTTGAACAGCAGTGCCTGGACACCCAGTTCGGCCGCGACCGCCGCGGCCTCCGCCACCGGCTCACCGGAACGCAGGCGCGGCACTTCGTCGGTGTCTTCATCTTTCAAGGTAAACGACAGCCAGAACGGCTTGCCGTCCTTCGGCAGCCCGGCGTGGATCGCCCGCGCCTCGACCGTGGAACTCTGGGTCTCGGCCAGCCACAGGTCGACATGGGGCGCCAGGCCGGTGACCAGGGGCGTCAGCAGCTCGCTGGCACGGGAGGCGTCGAACAGGTCGGGCCGATAGGAACCGAACAACGGTGGCAGCGAGCCGGCCACCCGCACCGCTTTGCCGGATGCCAGCACGGCCCGTTGCGCCAACGCCCCCGCCAACGCGGCCAACGCCTGGCCTTCGGCGGCGAAACGCGCCTCGCCGATGTGAAACGGCACCACCGCGTAGCTGTTGCTGGTGATCACGTTGGCGCCGCTGGCGATGTAGGCCGCGTGCACGGCCTCCACGGCCTCGGGTGCTTCGCTCAAGGCCAGCGCCGACCACTCCGGCTGGCGGAACGGTGCGCCCCGGCGTTGCAGTTCGCGGCCCATGCCGCCATCGAGAATGACTGTCGTTGCTGCGCCCATATGCGATTCACTCATAAGCTTATGAAAAATACTCACTACCGGAGTTGTTCTTATAACTATTTAATACGCAGCCATCGGCTGACCACAACTTATTTTTTACCCGGGACTGCACATGAAACTTCAACCTTTGTTGGCCCTGGGCCTGACCTTACTGGCCGCTTCATCGCAGGCGTTCGCCGGCGCCACCCTGGACCGCATCGAACAGAAAAAAGAGCTGGTCGGCGTGTTGATGGAAAGCTATCCACCCTTCTCGTTCCTGAACGAACAGAACCAGCTCGACGGTTTCGACGTGGACGTCGCCAAGGCCGTGGCCGAGAAACTGGGCGTGAAGCTGCGCCTGGAAACACCGTCCTGGGACGTGATCGCGGCCGGACACTGGAGCGGCCGGTATGACATCTGCATCTGCTCCATGACCCCGAGCAAGGCGCGCGCCGAGGTGTTCGACTTCCCGGTGCAGTACTACGCCTCGCCGGCGGTGATCGTGGTCAACGCCAAGGACGACAGCATCCATGGCGCCAAGGACCTGAGCGGCAAGAAAGTCGGCCTCACCAGCGCCTCCAGCTACGAAAGCTACCTGAACAAGAACCTGGTGATCGAAGGCGCCGAAGACACCCAGTTGAGCTACCCCTTCGACAATGTCCAGATCGCCCCGTACGACACCGACAACGTCGCGTTCCAGGACCTGGGCCTGGGTGCCGGCGTGCGCTTGGACGCGGTGCTGACCAACCTGGTGACCGCACAGCCACGCCTGACGCAGGACAAGCGCTTCAAACTGGCCGGCGAAGCGCTGTACGCCGAACCGAACTCGGTGGCCATCGAAAAAGGCGATGCCCAGTGGGACGCCAAGGTGCGTGAAGTCTTCACCCAGTTGAAACAGGACGGCACCTTGAGCAAACTCTCGCAGAAATGGATCGGCGCCGACATCACTCAATGACCTCTTTCCCGTCCCCTTCTCGGCCACCGCAACCGGTGGCCGAGTCGCGTCTGCAGAAAATCTTCGGTTTCCGCACCCGGCTATACCTGACCTGGGCCACGATGCTGGTGCTGTTCGCAAGCTTCTTCCTGAGCTTCGACCTGAAGTTTTCCATCATCCTCGACAAACTGCCGAACCTGCTGGGGCTGCACCTGGCCCCCAACGGTTTCCTGCAAGGGGCGGTGCTGACGCTGTTTCTGTGCCTGTGTTCGATCGTCGCCTCGTCGTTGCTCGGCTTCATCACCGCCCTGGCGCGCCTGTCCAGCAGTGCGGTGGCGTTCGGCATCGCCAGTTTCTATGCGTCGTTCTTTCGTGGTACGCCGCTGCTGATCCAGATCCTGCTGATTTACCTGGGCCTGCCACAACTGGGCGTGGTGCCCGGCGCCGTCACCGCCGGGATCATCGCCCTGTCGCTGAACTACGGCGCCTACCTGAGTGAAATCTTCCGCGCCGGCATCGTGGGCGTTCCCCACGGCCAGCGTGAAGCGTCCCTGGCGCTGGGCTTGAGTGAAACCGTGATGTTCTGGCGCGTCACCCTGCCCCAGGCCATGCGCACCATCATCCCGCCCACCACCAACCAGTTCATCTCCATGCTCAAGGACTCCTCCCTGATCTCGGTGATGGGCGTCTGGGAAGTGATGTTCCTGGCGCAGTCCTACGGGCGCTCCAGTTATCGCTACATCGAAATGCTCACCACGGCAGCGATCATCTACTGGCTGATGTCCGTCGCGCTGGAACTGATCCAGGCGCGGATGGAACGGCATTATGGGAAGGCGTATCTCAAGCGCGGTTGACGTTGCGCGGCGGGTCAAACCGATGGATCCGAGGATGCTGTAGGGCAAAGCTGCGGATCCTGGAGGCCAATGCGCAAATGCGTAAATGGCTTTATGAGTGGCCTACAGATTTCATCCGGTGTGTCTTGCTCCTGACTCGGAGTTGGCTGGCATCACGCTTCGGGCTGCGTTTTTACAGTGTGGACTCTGTTCATGAGGGTCCACACCGATGCCTATCCAACCTTTGTACGCTCCCCACTGCCTTGCGCTGGCGATTGCCCTGGCGCTCGGCCACGCCGACGTTTCAATGGCTCAATCAACCGCCGAAGGCGTTGCGTCGCCAGCCTCCGAAACCGCCGCCCAGATGCAGGCTCGCCTCAAGGCCTTCGCCAATGCGCCGCTCACACACCGCGACAAGATCACCCAAGAGGTCACCCTGGAAAAAGGCGACGACAACGATTGGGTCATCGTGAGCGACGGCGGCAAACTCATCGGCCCGAGCGAGGGTGGAGGCGGCATCAACGTCTTGCAACTGGATACCGGCGCGGGAGGCCTGCTGGACGAAGTCCGAAACTTCCAGGACTTGCATGTCAGACAGGGAGAATGGACGAACACCGTGAGGTTCGACGGCAAAAGCCTGGTCGAACCGAAAGCCAGCCTGATCAACACCGGGCATATGGGCGGCGAGGTACAGGTGCTGGGCAAGTTTGATAACTCAGGCACTGTGGAGGGGCCTGTGTTCGTGAAGGCCAAAGGCAGGTTCAGCGGCGCCGGAACGGTCGAATCGCTGAACGTAGCGGGTGAGCTGGTGGTCAACCCGCAGAACGGCGCCCCAACGGTTATCAGGAACCTGGCGCTGTCGAAGAGCGCAACCCTGGTCTATGGCGTCAACCCCGAGGGTGGCAGCGCCACGATCAAGGTCGGTGGTGTCGCGACACTGGGCAACGCGACCCTGAAGGTCGTCACCGCA
The DNA here is from genome assembly GCA_001023535.1 of Pseudomonas chlororaphis. NCBI lineage: Bacteria > Pseudomonadati > Pseudomonadota > Gammaproteobacteria > Pseudomonadales > Pseudomonadaceae > Pseudomonas > Pseudomonas chlororaphis. Next base: position 398,691 of record CP011020.1, on the reverse strand, counting down.
CCGGGCGAATACGTGGGCAGCCGCCAGCATGTGGTGATCGATGCGAAGCAGGTCGTGGGGAAATTCGCAAAGGTAGACAGCGACCTGGCATTCATGACGGTGACACCTGACTACTCTGCCGAAACCCAAGTCAGCCTGACCTATGCTCGTAACGACGTACCGGTCATACAGGCCGCGACGACTGAAAACGGGCAATCGTTTGTGGAGGCTATTGAAGACCTGCAGCAGGTCAAGCCGACAGCACCCGAGCCTGTCGCAGTGCCCAGCGTTGCCCAGGCGGCGGTCCAGCCGGAAACGGCCGCAACGGCAGCCCCACTCATCGAACCCTTGCAAACAACCGCTCAAGCGTCCGTCGCCCCAGCACAGACAGACACCCCGGAGTCAAAACCCAACACCGCCATCAACGCCCTGCTCGGTACCAACCTGACGATCGCTGCCGGCGCCATCGATCAGTTGGCGGGCTATGACGCGGCAGACTTGGGCAGCGCCACCCTGAGCAGCATCGCCCCCATCAGCACCGGGATGCTCGCGGCCATGGGCCAGAACACTCTGCAAGGCACCGATGGCAACGGCCAGGTCTGGATCCAGGCCATTGGCAACAGCGGCCGCATCGGCAAGCACCTGGATGACTACGCCCTGAAGCATTCGACTACAGGCGTGCTGTTGGGGACCGATTGGGCAATCAGCCCGACTTGGCGGCTGGGAATCGCCGGTGGCAAGAGCGAGACGCGGCTGGACGGTCATCGATTCGATGGCCGGCTCGACAGCTGGCACGTGGGCGCCTACGCCCTGCGTCAGGACGGACCGCTGGCGCTGCGCCTGGGCGCGGTGTATGGCAGCCACGACGGCGGCACCAAGCGCCACGTTGCCTTCAACGGTTTCAGCGATCGCCTCAAGGGGCGGTACGATGCCACGACACAGCAGGTCTTTGGGCAAGTCGGCTACAACCTGGATATCGGCCATTTCGATGTCGAGCCCTATGTCCAAGTGGGTTACCAGCGCTACCAACGCGATGACTTCAGAGAGAAAGGCGGTGACGCCGCGCTGCATTACGAGCGCCAGGCCCAAGACCATTACAACAGTGACCTGGGCCTGCACCTGACCCGCCCCTTCGTGCTTGACCAGGGCGCGCGGCTGACACCCCGCCTGAGCGTCGGCTGGAAGCACACCTATGGCGACCTGAGCGGCCACTCCCGTCAACGCCTGGTCAGTGGCGGCAAGACCTACACCGTCGACGGCATCGAGTTGGACCGCGATAGCCTGCTCCTGGAAGCTGGGCTGGACCTGACGGTTTCGCCACGCCACACAGTGGGGCTCAGTTACAAAGGTGAAACCGGCCAGGACAACCGCAACGGTGCAGTAATGGGGCAATGGCGAATGATGTTCTGACTAGCTTAGTGACAGCGCCGCAATCTTTGTGGGAGCGGGCTTGCTCGCGAAAGCGTCGGTACATCCGACATTTGTGGTGGCTGTCACACCGCCTTCGCGAGCAAGCTCGCTCCCACAGGGGGCCGCGAAAAATCCAGGCAAAAAAAAGGTTCATCACGGATTGCCGGGAAAGACGCTCTTGATCTTCATGAAAAAGAATTCGCTATCCCGGTAACCGTACGCCATCCGCTTGATGACCTTTATTCGATTGTTTATTCCTTCCAACTGACCGGTGTGCATCGGCCAGCGAACCCGGCTCACGATGCCCCGCCAGTAACCCTTTAGCCGTTTGGCGAACTGGATCAGAGCCGGTATTTCGCTTTCATGCGCATGACGCAGCCATTGCTTCCAGGCCGCTCGCCAACCCCAGGCAGTACTCGGCGTCCAGAGTGTTTTGAGTTCAGCCTTCATCAAATAGACCGTCATCAACGCTTGGTTGGCCGCCAGCAGATCCTCCAGGCGGACCTGTTGCTCCGGTGTTTTCAAGTTCTGCGGATTGCGCAGCAACAGCCATCGCGCCTGCTTGATGACCTTGCGGGCAGGCTTGTCGTGACGCAACCGGTTAGCCTCGTCGACGCGGACCCGATCAATCACCTCTCGGCCATATTTGGCCACCACATGGAAAAGGTCGTAGACCACTCGCGCGTTGGGACAGTGCTGGCGAACCTCCAGGTCAAAAGCGGTGTTCATGTCCATCGCCACCGCTTCGATGCGAGCACAACCCTCGGGTCCCAGTTCTTCGAAGAAAGGCCTGACCGCCGCTCGGCTGCGGCCTTCACCGATCCACAGCACGCGTCGTGTGTCCGCATCCAGGACCACGCTGGCGTAACGATGACCTTTGAACAGGGCGAACTCGTCCATCACCAGGCGTCGCGGTTGCGCCTTTGGCAAAACGCTCAACGCCGCTTGCAAGGCTCGACGCTCCAGCAACCGAACGGTGTCCCAATGCAGCCCGAACAGTTGAGCCACGTGCAGTGTGGGGAGGCGTTCGCAGGCCTGAATGACCGCCTCGGCCAAACGGCGCGTCATGCGGGCATAGCGGTCCAGCCAACTGACGGCCTCCATGCGTTTACCGCAGTCACGACAGCCCACCCGCCTGAGCAACACGCTCAGGCGTACCGCACGACCGAGAATCGGCAGGTCACGAACGGTACGCTCGCAATACTCATGAGTGGTTGAACAGGGTTTCTGGCACCCGCCGCAGGATGGGAATCGGGTGGGATGGGGAATCAGATCGATTTGTAGATCGTCGCCATCAGGCTTGATCGTGACGACAGAAAAGCCCTCCCAAAAAGGAAGGAAAGTATTAATATCGCGCATAAGAACGCCGGTTTGTTAGATGTGTTTGCTCGCACGAACATCATCAATCAAATCGGCGTTCTTGTTTCTGTGTTTCCCGGGATTCCGTGAAGAACCAAAAAAAAGCGCCTTCCCGGACAGGGTCGGGGCAGCGGGGCCGGACATCCTATCGAGGAAGGCGCCGATTGTTTAGCGCATTATTCGCCGTGGGGTTTTTTCCAGCCGTTGCCGGGCTAACCATTCAAGGGCAGCAGGACCTTGGCCTCCAGGCCGCCACCGTGACGATTGTTCAGGCTCAGCGTCCCGCCATGCTCCAGCACGGTGGCCCGGGCTGCTGACAGGCCCAGGCCGACACCGCCGGTGTTTTTGTTGCGTGAGCCTTCGAGGCGGAAGAACGGAGCGAATACCCGCTCCTGGTATTCGAGGGCAATGCCTGGGCCGCGGTCGAGGATGCGAATCTCGACGTGATCGGTCCAGGCCTTGAGTTGCACCGCCGGTTCGCTGCCGTACTTGATCGCGTTGTCGATCAGGTTCACCAAGGCGCGCTTGATCCCGATGGGCCGGCCGACATAGACGAACCGCTGGGCGCCCTCGAAGGCCACCTCGATGCCGGCGTCCTTGAAATCATCGACGACGGTGTGCAGCAGTTCGGCCAGGTCGAAGGCGGTGGCATGCTCCAGCCGGGCGTCGTCGCGGAAGAACTCCAGGGCCGAGTTGACCATCGCCTGCATCTCGTCCACGTCCCTGAACAGCCGGGATTGCTGCTCGGCATCGTCGATGAACTCCCCGCGCAGGCGCATGCGGGTCAACGGTGCCCGCAGGTCATGGGAGATGGCGGCGAGCATTTGCGTGCGGTCTTCGATGAAGTGCCTGAGCTGGGCCTGCATGGCATTGAAGGCGAGGATCGCCTGGCGGATTTCGTAAGGGCCGATCACGGGAATGGGCGGGGCCCGGTGATCCACGCCAAAGCGCCTGGCCCCTTCGGCGAAGCGTTCCAGAGGCGCGGCCAGGTGCCGGGTGGCGACCAACGCCACGATGAAGGTCGACAGGAGGATCAACGCCAGGATGATCAGGTTGCGCTCCCAGTCTTCCAGCCCCCAGTTGCGCGCGGGCATGGAGAACATCACCCACGAATGATCACTCAACTCGATCAGTGCGGCGTAGCGCCCGCCGGGTTCGCCAGCGGGCCAGTCGCTCGGCTCGTAGCCTTCTATCCGCGCATCCGGCCTGCCCAGTTGCTGGCGCAGCCGCGCCGCGCCGTCGTTGTACTGCGGGTCGTCGTCGATCACCGGCACTCGTGCGTCGTCGTGGTGTTGCAGCCATTGCGTGTTGAATGCCTGGTCGCTGGCGGCCCTGGCGATGGCGGGGCGCTGTTCGGGCGTTGCCGAGTCGATGATGCGGCTGATGGCGGAGATCTTTTCGAACAGGCCGGTTTCCATCAGGGGCGGGCGCGCCCAGGCATCGGCCAATTGGCTGAACAGCGCGTTCAGGGCCAGCAACGTCAGCATGGCACCGAGGGTCGTCAGGGCGATCCAGCGCGCCAGGGTGTCCCGTGGGCGCTTGGCGCCCGAGCGCGGCGGTTTCATCGTTTTACCACCTGGGGCGTGAACAGGTAGCCGCCGTTGCGCACGGTGCGGATCATCGACGCGCCGGTGCTGTCGGTTTCCAACTTGCGGCGTAGCCGGCTGACTTGCACGTCGATGCTGCGGTCGAACGCGTCATAGGTCTCGCCACGGGCCATGTCCAGCAACTGCTGGCGGCTGAGCACCCGGCGCGGGTGCTCGACAAAGACTAGCAACAGTTCGAACTCGCCGGTGGAGAGCGGGATCATGACGTTGTCCGGTGAACGCAATTCGCGGCGGGTGACGTCCAGTTGCCAGTTATCGAACGCCAGCACCCAGCGGGACGTGTCGTTGGCGGGGCTCCTGGTTTCGCCGGTGCGCCTGAGGACGGCGCGGACCCGGGCCAGGAGTTCGCGGGCATCGAACGGTTTGGTCAGGTAGTCGTCCGCTCCCAGCTCCAGGCCCACGACGCGATCACTCAATTCGCCCATGGCGGTGAGCATGACGATGCCCACGGTGTGCTCGGCCCGCAGTCGCTGGCACAGCACCAGGCCACTGTCGCCCGGTAGCATGACGTCGAGGATGATCAGGTCCGGCAACCGGCGTTCCACCGCTTGCCAGAGGGCGCGACCGTCGGCGGCCACGTCCACGCTGTAGCCATGTTGTTCGAGGAATTTGCGCAAGAGGGCGAGGACTTCGAGGTCGTCGTCCACCAGTAGTAAATGGCTCACGGCGGGCACGCTGGGCAAGGAATACAGGCGTCGATACTAGGGTCAATCCAGGGCCCGCGTCATATATTTCAATTCGGAAATAAAGTTGCCGCTGGGCAATGTTGCGGAAATCTTCGGGCAAGAAAACGGCGGCAGGATTGCGCCGGTGTCAGTCAGTTTGCCTGCGACCACACTCGCCACGGGCATTCAGGCAGCACTTCCTCAATTCCTTGCGAGACAGCCCCGTATGCCGCTCACCGATCCCGCTTCGTTACGTGTTCGATATTCCCTGGTCCTGGCACTCGCCGCCTTCGCCAGCGGCTGTGCCCAGACGCCGGCGGCCACGCCCGGCCGTTGCGAGCATGCGCGCTATGGCGTCCATGATCCCGCCGAGCCCATCAATCGCGGCATCTTCGCCTTCAACCGGACGGTGGATGACTATGCGCTGGCCCCGGTGGCCCGCGGTTACCGCAAGCTCCCTGGGTTCTTCCAGGCCGGGGTGCACAACTTCGTGGCGAACTTCGGCGAGCCCAAAGTGTTCGTCAACGACCTGCTGCAAGGCAACGGCCAGCGCTCGGTCAACACCCTGGGCCGTTTCGTGATCAACACCACGGCGGGCATCGTCGGCCTGGTCGACGTCTCCGGCAAACTGGGTATCGAACGCCACGAGGCCGATTTCGGCCAGACGTTCGGCGTCTGGAACATCGCGGCGGGGCCGACCGTGGAACTGCCGATACTGGGCACGGCCAACCTGCGGGACGCCACGGGCAAGGTGATCGATTTCATGGTCAGCCCGTTCGGTGACAACAGCAGCACCGTCGACACCCTGGGCACGCTCAACACCGCCGGCGGCATCGTCGATGGACGTGCGCAGGCGTTGCCGCTGACAGACGAACTGCGGACCCGACCGGACTATTACGCGGCCCTGCGAGAGGCCGTGGCACAGCGGCGCGCCGATGTTGTCGCCGAGGGCAAGCTGGGCGCCGTGGTGACCGGTCAATCAACATGCCCGGACGAGGAGAACGCCGATGAGTAGGGGCGCGCTGGTCTTGCATCGACGGATGCGCACGCTTGAGCAGGGGGCCTTGCACTGCCGCGAGGTGGAGCTGCACCTGGCCGAGGATGGGCGCCATGTGGTGCTCAGCCGCTATGTCGAACGGTTCAGCCAGGACCACGCCGGTTGGTGCGCCGTGCACCAGCATCGAGTGGCGTTGGTGGACATGGTGCGCTGGATGGTCGAGAACGGCGAGCGCTGAGGGCGCTGGCTGTCAAATTGCCAGCTTTTCCGGCCGCGGATCAATGAAACATTTCTACATACTTGAGGCTCAAGAATGGTTGTACGATGTCGTATCTAATGTGTTCGACTGTGGCCCGTTTCTCACAAAAAAAATAACGGAGATTCCATCCATGTCGAGCATTCCGTCCGTCGAAGGCAAGGCCGCCGCGCCCGCCCAAGGCCGCTTTGTACGAATACTCAAGCTTCTGGGCCCGGGCATCATCGCGGTCCTTTCCTGGCTCGGCGCCGGCGACCTGATCACCTCTTCGGTGGCCGGTGCGAACTACGGCTACGCGATGATGTGGGTGCTGGCGGTGTCGCTGCTGCTCAGGTACCTGATCGTCAACATCATCGCGCGCTTCCAGCTCTGCAATAACCAGGGCATGACCATCTTGCAGGGGTACGCCCAGCTCAACCCGTTCTTCGCCTGGTTCCTGCTGGTCTACGCGCTGCTCATGGGCCACTTGATGAACGCCTACATGATCAAGGGCGCTGGCGAGTCCCTGGCGATGCTGCTGCGGGTCGACTACCCGTTGCTGTGTTCGGTGGCGGTGGTGCTGGCGGTGTGGCTGCTGGTGGGGCGCAACATCTATTCGATGATCGAAGGGGTGATGAAGGCGCTGCTGGCGATCATGACCCTGGCGTTCATCGCCCTGGCCGTGATGTCCGGACCGGATGTGGTGGGGATCGTCAAAGGCACCATCGGCTTCAGCATTCCTGCGGACGAAGGTGTCCACGGTGCGCTGCTGGTGGCAGTCTCGGTGATTGGCGCGGTGGCCGGCTCGATTGCCAACTTCGTGCATCCATACGTCATGCGCCAGAAGGGCTGGACCGGGCCCGAGCACAAGCGCATCCAGCGCAACGACCTGCTGTTCGCGGTGTTCGTGGGGATTGTCATCAACCTGGCGATCTGGATCGTCGGTGCCGAGATCCTGCGGCCCAACGGCATTGAAGTCAAAACCCTGGGTGACCTGGGCAAGGCGTTGGAAATCTTCTTCGGCCCCATCGGCTGGTATGTGTTCTTCGTCGGCGTATTCGCCACGCTGTTCGCCAGTATTTCCGGCAAGACCACGGCGTTCCCGATGCTCATTACCGATGCCTTCCAGCACGTCCTGCCCAAGCGTCGGGAGCGCTACGGCAAGGAGTTCCACCGTGACCCGATGCACAAGTGGTTCATGCTCTTCATCCTCGTCACACCGTTGATCTGGTCGATGCCCGGCATGCCGGACTTCGTCACCCTGACCATCGGTGTCAGCGCGCTGAACATCGTCGGCCTGCCGGTCATTTCCCTGGGCCTGTTGATCATGTCCAACCAGAAATCGTTGCTGAGCAAGCAATACCGCAACAACCTGTTCGAGAACATCGCACTGCTGTTCGCGACGGGGCTGGCGCTGTGGGTGGCGTTCCAACTGGGGGTCGATCTGTTCACCTGATGGACGATGGGCCCGGCTCGATAGGGGACTGCTAGACTTCACCGTCCAGTCCCTCTCTCGGAGAACGCGGATGAACAACAAGAACACGATCTGTCTCTGGTACGACGGCGCTGCACTGCAAGCGGCCCAGTTCTATGCGCAGACCTTCCCGGACAGCAAGGTGCTGGCCGTGCACCGTGCGCCGGGCGATTTCCCTTCGGGTAAACAAGGCGATGAGTTGACGGTGGAGTTCACGGTGATGGGCATCCCGTGCCTGGGGTTGAACGGAGGGCCTTCGGTCAAGCACGGCATTGCGTTTTCCTTCCAGGTGGCCACTGATGACCAGGCCGAGACTGATCGTCTGTGGCACGCCATTGTGAGCAACGGTGGGCAGGAAAATGCCTGTGGCTGGTGCACGGACAAGTGGGGCATCTCCTGGCAGATCACCCCTCGGGTCCTGAGCGAGGCCGTCACTCACCCGGACCAGGCGATCGCCAAGCGCGCCTTCGACGCCATGATGACGATGACCAAGATCGACATCGCGGCGATCGAGGCGGCCGTCAGGGGTTGATCACGGCTGATCCACCGCCTTCGCGAGCGAGCTTGCTCGCGAAGGCGTCGGCCGAAGACTTACCCCTTGCCACCCTCCGGCAACTTGGCAATCACCTTGATTTCAAACTCAAACCCATACAACCAGGTCACACCGACCGCCGTCAGGGTCGGATGCGGAGCGTTGCCCCAGAATTCGGGCACAACCTCCCAGATGGCCTCGAATTTCGCTTCGGGGTCGACGATGAAAACGGTGACGTCCACCACGTCGTCGAAGGTGCAATCGGCGGCCGCGAGAATCGCTTTCAGGTTGTTGAATGCCTGCCGCACCTGGGCTTGTAGCTCGGGCACCGGCGAACCCTCCTCGGTGCTGCCGACCTGCCCTGACACGAACAGAAACCCGTTGGAACGAATGGCCGGCGAATAGCGATTGCGCTCATAAAGCGCCTGGCGTCCGGCGGGGAAAACAACGTCACGCTGTGTCATGCAGACCTCCATCAATGGGCCGTGAGCGACCCGAAATCAACGATGAAGTCACTCTAGGGACTTGTGCCCAGGCGATAAACGAGCAACCTTGGCGATCACTGTTTGTAAAATCCAAACAATCCGACAAGTGCCGAGGCAGATATGGATCGTTTCGATGCGATGCAGGCGTTCGTGCGGGTGGTGGAGGCGGGCAGCTTCACCAAGGCTGCCGAGACCCTGCACATGAGCAAGACCACCGTGACGCAACTGGTCCAGCAACTGGAGGCGCGCTTGCGGGTCAGGTTGCTCAATCGCACCACGCGCAAGGTCAACGTCACCGCTGACGGCGCGGCCTATTACGAACGGGTGATCCGGCTGCTGGCGGACATGGACGATGCCGAGACCAGCCTCGCCGGTGCGCAGACCTTGCCCCGTGGACGGCTGCGGGTGGACGTGCCGAGTCCGCTCGCTGCCATGATCCTGGTGCCGGCCTTGCCTGCGTTCTATGCGCGGTACCCGGACATCCAGATCGACCTGGGTGTCAGCGACCGGATTGTCGACATGCTCGATGAAAACGTCGATTGCGTGGTGCGTGGCGGCGAGCTGGTGGATCAGTCACTGGTTGCCCGGCGCATCGGCGATCTGGCCCTGGGCATTTTCGCCGCGCCGGGTTACCTGGCGCGTCACGGCCCGCCGGATCATCCGCAGGCGCTGGAAGATTCCCTGCACCGTGTCGTTGGTTTCCTCTGGGCGCGCACGCGCAAACCCATGCCGTATGCGATGCATCGCCGGGGCGAGCGCTTGCAGGTCAAGGGCCGCTACGCGCTGGCCGTCGACGATGGCAACGCCTACCTGGCGGCGGGCCTCGCGGGGCTGGGGGTGCTGTGGCTGCCTCGGTACATGTCCAGGCCATACGAAGCGCAAGGCCAGCTCGTGCCGCTTTTCGAAGACTGGCGCATAGACCCCATGCCGCTCTACCTGGCCTATCCGCCGAACCGCCACCTCAGTGCCAAGTTGCGGGTGTTCATCGAATGGGTCGCGGAGTTGATGGCGTTGCATGCGCCCGTTATCAATCGTCATGATTCGTGACTACTGACCGCTGCATGCATTTCCAAGCAAGGAAGACGGATGATCGCCCAGGCAATTGTGATACTGCTGGACTACGCGTTGTACCTGATACCCGGCCTTGTGCTCTTCGGGCTGTGGTTCGGCTTGACGCCCAAGGCCCTGACGGGAACGCGTATTTTGATTCTGCTGATGGCGTTCGTGCTGATGCGCGACGTGATGACACCGCTGCGCCTGTGGTCGCTCAAGGGTGACTTGCAGATCAGCTTTCTCGCCAACCCGTTCGTGCTGGCCACACTGGGGCTGTCGTCGCTGGGGCTGATCGCACTGAGTGCTCGCTTGTTGCCCGATCTGTGGCAACTGGTGGTGTTGTCCAAGGGGCGTCGATTGACGGGCGTTGCCCTGGGCGTCGGCGTGGGAGGCTTGATCGGCTTGCCGCTGCGGCTTTGTCAAGCGACTGATGCGGCAATGCTGCCAGGCTATTGGGCATGGTTGCCGGGCATGGTGGTGCTGGCCTATGGTGCCAATATGCTGGAAGAAGTGCTGTTTCGCGGTCTCCTTCAGGGCCATCTCGAACAGCATGTCAGCCCCCTGCGAGCGGCGCTGATCAGTGGTGTGGCGTTTGCGGCGTGCCATGGGTTCCTCGCCTTGAGCGTGACGTCGCTTGGCTGGCCAATTCTTCTTTTCACGTTGGTGGAGGGGTTGGCTTGTGGGTGGGTGCGCATGCGCCACGGGGTCGTGGCATCGACCGCGACGCACGGTACCGCGATCTTGCTGATGGCGGTACCGATGGTGGGCAACGGCTGAAGCAAACCAGATGCAAGAGGGGTCGAAGGTGTATCGATACCTTGAATCGAGGTGAACCTGGGCGCCCTGGATGCCCCTGATCAGTTGATGCCGACCTACGAGTGCTGGACCCGGCGGCGCGAGGCCTGGTTGCCGGCGTTCGTGCACATGAAACCGTACGCAGGCGACCGTAAGGGCCCTGGGCGGTCAGAGCCGTAGGCGATCAACCGAAGCCGACAATCGCCTTGGTCTCCAGATACTCCTCGAACCCATGGACGCCATACTCGCGGCCATTGCCCGAGCGCTTGTAGCCACCGAACGGCGCCATCGGATTCCAGGCCGGGTAGTTCAACAGCACCTGGCCTGCGCGGATGCGCGACGCCACGCTGCGCACCTGGTCGAGGTCCTGGCCCTGGACATGGGCCCCGAGGCCGTAGACGGTGTCGTTGGCGATGGCGACGGCTTCGTCCAGCGTGTCGTAGGGGATGATGCACAGCACCGGGCCGAAGATCTCTTCCTGGGCGATGCGCATGGCACTGTCCACCTGGGAGAATACCGTCGGCCGGGCATAGAAACCTTTGTCAAAGCCGGGCACGCGGCCTGGCCCGCCGCACAGCAATTTTGCGCCTTCCTCCAGGCCGAGGGCGATCATGCCTTGCACGCGGTTGAACTGCGCTTCGTTGGCGATGGGGCCGAGGACGGTGGCTTCCGATTGCGGATCGCCAACGATGATCGCGTTGGCGGTCGCGGCCGCGAGGGCTTCGACCTCCGCCAGGCGACTGCGCGGTACGATCATCCGGGTCGGTGCGCTGCAGGACTGGCCGACGTTGCGAAATGCCGACATCACGCCTGGCGGCACGGCCTTGGCCAAGTCCGCGTCCGGCATCAGCAGATTCGGTGATTTGCCGCCCAGTTCCTGGGTGACGCGCTTGACCGTGGGCGCGGCGGCCTGGGCCACCAGCGCGCCGGCGCGGTTCGAACCGGTGATGGAGATCATGTCGATGTCCGGATGTGCCGCCATGGCCGCGCCGACGTCGGCACCGCTGCCGTTCACCAGGTTGAAAACGCCTGGAGGGAGGCCGGCGTCATGCACCAGTTGGGCGAAGAGCAGGGCGCTCAACGGCGACAGTTCGCTGGGTTTGAGGACCACCGTGCAGCCGGCGGCAATCGCCGGGGCGACCTTGGCGGTGATCTGGTACAGCGGCCAGTTCCACGGCGTGATGAGGCCGCAGACGCCAATGGGCTCGCGGTCGATGGCGGTGCCGTTCTCGACCTTGCGAAACGCATAGGTGGCGAGCAGGTCACGGGCCACCCGGACATGTTCGGCCGCCAGCGGCACCTGCATGGCCCGGGCGAAACCGATGGCGGCGCCCATTTCCAGCGAGAGCGTCTGGGCCAATGCCTCCTTGTGTTCAAGGATCAGCTCATGGAGTCTGCCCAGGATCGATGCGCGCGTGGCCACCGGGGTCGCGGCCCACCCCGCAAAGGCCCCACGGGCGGCGGCGACTGCCCGGTCGACGTCCTCGCTGGAACCGCGGGCGACTTCGGCGATTACCGCTTCGGTGGCCGGGTTGACCACCGGTAGCGTGGCCGGGTGGGCCGCAAACGACCAGTCGCCGTTGATGTAAAACTGCCCATGCTTCAGCGGGCTATTCGAAGATCGGGTGGTCATCCAACGGGCTCCCATGGGGCGTAATGCGATGGCCGGCAGCAGATCGCGATGCCGTTTCTCATCAATAAACTATCAAAGCCGTTGCGATGGCTTGTGCCGTTGTTGAGCCTGGCAAAGGATAATCTGCTGTATCTGCCGGGCAGACTGGGCAAAACGTAGCGACGCAGGTTTCATGGCGCAAAAAACCTCGGGTCGTCAGCCGATGGCTTGGGCGGTTCAGACAAGCTTGCCGGTGCTCGCGATGCTGGCCGAGAGCGGCGTGGCGAGGGCCATCGGGTCGGTGAAGCGGCGGATGTCGAACGGGCTGATCAAGGTGCCGGTGCTGCCGGTGCTGATCAACTCGGCCATGACATCGCCGACGCCTGGGCCGAGCTGGAAACCATGCCCGCAGAACCCGAAGGCATAGAACAGCCCCGGCACCCTGCCGCTGGGGCCCATGATCGGCAGCGAGTCGGGGGTATAGCTCTCGATGCCGCTCCACACGCGGATGATGTTGAGGTGGCCGATCCCCGGCAGCAGGCGACTCATCTGGTGCATCTGGTTGAGCAGGCTTTCCGGCCGGAAGTAGGCGCGACGGTTGATCATGTCCGGCTTGCAGCGGTTGCCACCGCCGATGATGAGATTGCCCCGGGGGATCTGCCGGAAGTAGATCACTTCTTCCTTGATCTTGGTGAACACTCCAATCACTGTCGGCAACGCATAGGGCACCGGTTCAGTGACCGACATCTGTGGCCCGTTGGGCTCCAGGGGCACGGCTTCGTCGAACTGTTCGGACAGCCTGGCCCCCCAGGCGCCCGCCGTGATCAGCAACTGCTCGCCGATGAACTGCTGGCCGTCGGTGGTGGTCACGTGGAATTCGCCGTTGACCTTTTGCACGTCGGCCACTTCCGTGCGCTCGCGGACGTGGGCCCCGGCCCGGGTTGCCGCGCGGGCAAAGGCCGGGGCCGCCAGGCGCGGATTGGCGTGACCGTCGTGGGGGGCGTACGAGCCGCCCTTGACCTCGGGGCCGAGGAAGGGAAAGCGCTCGTGCAAGGCTTTGCCGGTGATGATCTGCAAATCCAGCGCCCGGGCCTCGGGGGCGTCGGCGTAGGCCTGCAGCTCGGCGATCTCGTCTTCGCGATAACACACGCGCATGTGGCCGCTGGGAATGAATTCCAGGTCGTCGCCGATCAGTTCGGGTAGCCGTTTCCATAACCCGTAGGAGCGGTTGGACAGCTCCAGTTGGCCAAGGAATCGCCCTTGGCGCCGCACGTTGCCGAAGTTCACCCCACTGGCGTACTGGCCGATCAGGTCGCGTTCCAGCAACGTCACCGAACGCCCGCGCTGGCGCAGGAAAAACGCCGACGCCGAGCCCATGATGCCGCCGCCGATAATCAGTACATCGCTTTTTTGTGGCTTCATGATGTGTGCTCGATGGGCCCATGGGGCGAGGGTGAACAGGTGCCCTCGGGGACACCGGCCAGCGCTTCGATTTCGATGAGGTAACCGAGATGCAGGGCCGGCACCGGGACCACGGCCTGGGGGTAATGCCTACCCGGCGCGGCAGGCTGGGGGGTATGAATCAAGTCGATTTCACCAGCCATGCAGGCGACTCCAGGTCTGGATTTCGCCGCTGGCCTCACAGGCGCTGTACTGAGGAAACTGCGCGCCCGTGGCGCACGCGTGGTTGGGCAGGATGCGCAGGCGGCTGCCGATGGGAAACCGTGTCGTGATGTCCACGTTTTCGGGCCGTTCCAGGGTGATGATGCCGTGCTCCTGATTGGCGCCGGTGAGCCGCGCGCCGTCGATCCAGTCGCCGGCCTCGCTGCACACCTGGCCGTAGCCAAAGTCGCGCCGTTGGCGCTGCGTCCCCCGGTCGCGACTCATGGCCATCCAGCCGGCATCGGTGATGATCCAGCCTTTGTCTTTCTGATGACCGATCACGGTGGTCAGTACGCTCAGGGCCAACTCGTCGGCGGAGCAAACACCGACGTTGTGCATCACCAGGTCGAAGAACACATACACCCCGGCGCGAACTTCGGTGACGCCTTCCAGGTGCTGCGCCGACAAGGCCGTGGGTGTCGAGCCGATGCTGACCTGCGGGCAGGCCAGGCCGGCTTCGCGGATGCGCTGGGCGGCGCTGACACAAGCGTGCCGCTCCTGTTCAGCCAAGGCTTGCAGCGCCTGGGGCGTGTCGAGTTCGTAGCTGGATCCGGCGTGGGTCATCACGCCGCACAGGTGCATGCCGCCGTCGCTGAGTGTCCGCGCGATGTCGACGAGCGATGGGTCCTCGACCCGCAGGCCGGATCGATGGCCGTCGCAATCGATCTCGATCCAGACGGCGAAACGTTCGTCGTGGTGCCCGCCGAAATCAACGACGGCCTGGGCGGCGGCCAGGCTGTCGACCAGGAGGCTCAGCTGGCAGCCCTTGCGCCTGAGGGCCAGGGCCTGGGGCAATTTGCCAGGAGCCATGGCGACCGCATAGAAGATGTCCTGGATGCCGTTGGCGAAACAGTGTTGCGCCTCCTTCAAGGTGGAGACGGTGATCCCGCTGGCGCCGGCCTGGATCTGCGCCTGGACCACGGGCAGGCATTTGCTGGTCTTGATGTGCGGGCGCAGGTGAACGCCCAATGCGTCCATGCGTTGCTGCATGCGTTGGATATTGCGTTGCATTCGCGGCACATCGATGAGCGCAACGGGGGTGTCGAGAGAGGCAAGGGAGGCAGGCATGGGCAGGGCTCGGTGAGGGGAGACAGGGCGACTCTACGCAGCCATCGTGAAGTTATGGTTCAATGCTTCGTCATCTATCATTAAGTTGAATTGAATGATTGCCATCGAAGACCTGCGCATGGCCGTGACGCTGGCGCGTTCCGATTCGTTGAGTGCCGCCGCCAGGGCCCTCAATGTCTCGCCACCGGCGCTATCCATGCGTTTGCGCAAGCTGGAAACGCTGCTCGGCCTGACCTTGGCCAACCGCGACGCCCGGCGCCTGAGCCTGACCGCCGACGGCGAGCGGTTCTCGCGCCAGAGCGCACTGTTGCTGGAGCAGTTGGAGGCGCTGCCCGAGTCGTTCAAGCAACAGGACGATCAGCTGGCCGGCACTCTCAGGCTGGCGGCGCCGTTCGGCTATGGTCGACAACGCATCGCGCCGCTGCTGGCCCGTTTTGCCCGGCTGCATCCGCACCTGTGCCTGCACCTGGATTTGCGCGAGACGCCCTGGCCTGATCGCCATGACAGCGACGCGGTGATACACGTCGGCGCCCTCAGTGACAGCCAGTGGGTGGCCCTGCCCCTGACCCAGAATGACCGATGGCTCTGCGCAAGTCCGGCCTATCTGGAGCAGTACGGTACGCCTGCGTTACCTGAGCAACTGGCCGAGCACCGCTGCATCTGTATTCGGGAAAACGATGAAGACGTCACGCTGTGGCATCTGCGCAACGGGCAGGGGCGCAAGACGTTGCGCATCAAGCCCGCGCTATTGAGCAACGACGGCAGCGTGGCCCGGCGTTGGGCCGAGCAGGGGCTGGGCTTGGTGCTGCGCTCGCAATGGGACGTCAGCAAAGCCATCGCCGAAGGCCGCCTGGTGCGGGTGCTCGCCGATTGGCAATTCGACAGCGCCCCGATCAACCTGCTGGTGCCCTCGCGCAAGCTCCGCAGCGCACGGGTACAGGCCTTGGTGAGCTTCTTCGAGGCTGAATTGAAGGCCTGAGTTCTACAGGCCTGCCGCCTTCGCGAGCAAGCTCGCTTCCACAGTGGTTTGGTGGTGTGCATCCAGTGCAGCAACACCCGATACCTCCTGTGGGCGCGAGCTTGCTCGCGAAAGCGATCGTCCATTCCACACAGCCGTCAGCACTGCCTATTCCAGGCGTAGATTCTGCCGTAAAGCACCCTTTGCAGCGCCGGTTTGCGCACCATAACTGCCCGCAAAGCCTCAGAAACACGGGTGCAGCGCCCACGCCTGGAGCATCCCGCAAAGTCTGCTGAGGGAGCCCCGCAAAACGGTGGTTTGTACCAAGCGGCCAGTATTTTTAACCGTTTTTCCACGGTCTCATGGTGTTGTAATGAAAACGTGATGCAGCGATGCCGCGACGCCTCACGACCCGCAGCAATGTTTGCCACGTCAGGCCCTCAACCATCATCAGGACCCGCACTCATGAGCTTTCTTCGACCCAAGTACATCACCTTCGACTGCTACGGCACGTTGACCAATTTCCAGATGGGCACCATGACCCGCGAGCTGTTTGCCGACCGTGTCAGCGCCGGGCAGATGGACCAGTTCGTCACGGACTTCGCCGCCTATCGCCTGGACCAGGTGATGGGTGACTGGCGGCCCTATGATGAAATCATCAAGACCTCCCTGATGCGGGTCTGCAAGCGTTGGGGCGTCGAGTACCGGGGCGAAGGCCAGCTCTATTACGATGCCGTTCCCACCTGGGGCCCGCACGCCGACGTACCGGCGGGCCTGTCGAAGATCGCCGACAAGATCCCCCTGGTGATTTTCTCCAACGCGATGGACGAGCAGATCATGTCCAACGTCGACAAGCTCGGCGCGCCTTTTCATAAAGTCTTCACCGCCCAGCAGGCCCAGGCCTACAAGCCGCGCCTGGCGGCCTTCGAATTCATGCTCGACAACTTAGGCTGCGGGCCGGAGGACGTGCTGCACGTCTCGTCCAGTTTCCGCTATGACCTGATGCCCGCCCACGACATGAAGATCAGGAACAAAGCCTTCGTCGCCCGTGGCCATGAACAACCAGGCAACGCCATCTACGGCTACCACCAGATCGCCGATATCGGTGGCTTGCCCGGCCTGGTCGGGCTCTGAGGCGCACGCATTCTTCAAGGTCAAAGGGGTTAGACATGGGCAGTGAGTCCTATTGGCTCGATACCGCACCGGCGTTCACCGGTGCCCAGCTCGGCGGGTTGCCGGGGCAGGTCGACGTCGCCATCGTGGGTGGTGGCTTCACCGGCCTGGCGGCGGCCCGCGCCTTGGCCTTGAAGGGCGCCAGCGTGGTAGTGCTGGAGGCCGGCAGAGTGATCGGCGAAGCGTCGGGGCGCAACGGCGGCCATTGCAGCACCGGCGTGGCCCAGGACTACGCCGCACTCACCGCCAGCCTTGGCGCCGATAAGGCGCGTGCCTATTACCAGGCCTACGAAAGCGCGGTGCAAAGCGTCGTTTCACTGGTGGAGCAGGAGGGGATTGCCTGCGACCTCAAGCGCAACGGCAAGCTCAAACTGGCCGCCAAGCCGATGCACTACGAAGGGTTGGCGCGCACTTGCGAGCTGATTCGCAAGGAGGTCGATGCCCAGGTCCAATTGCTGTCTGCGCAAGAGGCCCGGGCGGAGGTCAACTCCAGCCAGTTCCACGGCGGCCTGTTGCAGCGCAACGGCGTGCAGATGCACGTCGGGCGCTTCGGGATCGGCCTGGCCGAGGCGGCGGCGCGTCACGGCGCGCTGATCTTCCAGGGCGTCACGGTCAAGGACTGGAAGGCCAGCGCCGGCGGCTATCGGGTCAACACCAGCAAGGGCACGTTGCACGCCTCGCAGGTCTTGTTGGCGACCGGCGCCAGCCAGCAGGGCGGCTTGGGTTGGTATCGGCGGCGCATTGTCCCGGTGGGCAGCTTCGTGGTGGCTACTGAGGTGTTGCCTGACGCATTGATCGACAGCCTGCTGCCGGCCCGGCGCTCCTATGTCACCAGCCGGATGATCGGCAATTACTTCCGGTTGACGCCGGACAATCGCCTGCTGTTTGGCGGCCGCGCGCGGTTTGCCATGTCCGACAGCGTGTCCGATGCCAAGAGCGGCAAGGTGCTGCAAGCGGCGATGGTGCGGATGTTCCCGCAACTGGCGAACACCCGGATCGATTATTGCTGGGGCGGCCTGGTGGACATGACGTCCGATCGCCTGCCCCGGGCCGGGCAGCATGGCGGGGTGTTCCACTCCATGGGCTACAGCGGCCATGGCGTGCAGATGTCGGTGCACATGGGCCAGGTCATGGCCGAGGTCATGGCCGGCAAGGCCGAGGCCAATCCTTGGCGTGAACTCGATTGGCCGGCCATCCCCGGCCACTTCGGCAAGCCTTGGTTCCTGCCGTTGGTGGGGGCGTACTACCGGCTGCAGGACTACCTGCACTGAGTTTCATGAAGTTGCTTGGCGTTCCATTCACGTTGCGTCAACCGTGCGCAACCGAGCCCTTATCACTTGGAAAGGTAGAACTGACATGACTGACAATAAGAACAGCATCGACAGCCAGTTGATTACCGGCACAGAAAGTCTGCGTGTTTTCGAAGGGCTCAACCGCGGCATGTCGCGTCGCCACGCCTTGCAGATGCTGGGGCTGGCGGGTGTCGCGGCAGCGGGGGCCGGCAGCCTGTTCGGCGCCGCTGGCAAGTTGTTCGCCGATGAACAGGCCAACCCCGGCAAAGGCAAGCCCGGCGGGCGTATCCGCGTCGCGGGCATCTCCAGCTCGACCGCCGATACCCTGGACCCGGCCAAAGGCTCGTCGTCCACCGACTACGTACGTCACTACATGTTCTACAACGGCCTGACCCGTTTCGACAGCCACATGGTGCCGCAACTGGAGCTGGCCGAACGCATCGACACCACCGATGCCACGCTCTGGGTCGTCACCCTGCGCAAGGAAGTGACGTTCCACAACGGCAAGGGGCTGACCGCTGCCGATGTGGTGTATTCGCTGATGCGCCACAAAGACCCGATCACCGGTTCCAAGGTCATGTCGCTGGCGGAGCAGTTCGCCGAGGTCAAGGCCACCGGCACCCACGAGGTGCAGATCCGCCTGAGCGGCCCGAATGCCGAACTGCCGTCGATCCTCGCCGTTTCTCACCTGCTGATCGTCCCGGAGGGCACCAGCGACTTCAACCAGGGCATCGGGACCGGGCCGTACAAGGTCAAGGAATTCAAGCCTGGGGTGCGTTCGATCGGTGTACGCAACACCGGCTACTGGAAACCCGGCCTGCCGTACCTGGACGAGATCGAATTCATCGGCATCGGCGACGAGCCGTCGCGGGTCAACGCGCTGCTGTCGGGCGACGTGCAGATCATCAACGAGGTCAACCCGCGTTCGACCACGCGGATCAAGGACAGCAGCGGCCATCGTGTGGTGGATTCCCCGTCGGGCAACTACACCGACCTGATCATTCGCCAGGACCAGATGCCCGGCCAGAGCGCCGAGTTCACCGAGGCGCTGAAACTGCTGCTGGACCGCGAGCAGGTCAAGTCGGCGATCTTCCGTGGCTTCGCCCGGGTCGGCAACGACCACCCCATCGCCCCCGGCGCACGGTTCTACAACGCCGACCTGCCTCAGCGGGTCTACGACCCGGAGAAGGCCAGGTTCCTGCTCAAGAAGGCCGGCATGGAAAGCATCAGCATGCCGTTGATGTGCTCGCCGGCCGCCACCGGTTCGGTGGACGTGGCCGTGCTGTTGCAGCAATCGGCCAAGGAAGCCGGGCTCAAGCTCAACGTCAACCGCCTGCCGAGCGATGGCTACTGGTCCAACCACTGGGCCAAGCACCCGCTGAGTTTCGGCAACATCAACCCGCGTCCCAACGCCGACATGCTGTTTTCGCAGTTCTTCCAGTCCTTGGCGCCGTGGAACGAGTCCGGTTGGAAGAACCCGCAGTTCGACCAACTGTTGGTGCAGGCCCGGGGGGAAACCGACGAGGCCAAGCGCGGCAAGATGTACGCCGACATGCAGACCCTGGTGCACGACCACAGCGGCATCGGCATTCCGGTGTTCATCAGCAACATCGACGGCGTCGACCAGCGCGTCAAGGGCTATGGCACCAACCCGCTGGGCGGTTTCATGGGTTACATGTTCGCCGAGCAAGTCTGGCTGGACGCCTGATGAGCGTCGGGTATCGGCCGGGTGACCGGGCAGGAGGGCAGGGTGATGAATAGCAGCACACTGTGGCTGATCGGCCGGCGCGCAGGCGCCGCGATCGTGACGCTGTTGATCGTCTCGATGGTGGTGTTCGCCATCACGGCGGTGTTGCCGGGAGACGCGGCGCAACAGGCCCTTGGACAGTTCGCCACGCCGGAGCAGGTCGCGGCGCTGCGGGTGAAGATGGGCCTCGATCAGCCGGGTGTGCTGCGCTACCTGCACTGGTTGACGAGCCTGCTCAGTGGCGACCTCGGCGTGTCGGTCTCCAATGCCGTGCCGGTCACCGAGCTGATGGCAGGCAGGGTGCCCAACACGCTGATGCTGGCGGCCACCACGGCGCTGGTCTCGGTGCCCGTGGCATTGATCCTGGGCATTGGCTCGGCGATGTGGCGTGGTGGCCGCGTCGACGGTTTCATGAGCTTCTTAACCCTGATGATGGTGGCGGTGCCGGAGTTCCTGGTCGCGACCCTGGCGGTGCTGATTTTCGCGGTGAACCTGGGTTGGCTTTCGGCGCTGTCCTACGCCAGTGAAATCACCTCGCCGTGGCAGTTCATGCGCACCTACGCCTTGCCGGTGATGACGCTGTGCTGCGTGATCGTTGCGCAGATGGCGCGCATGACCCGGGCCGCGGTGATCGATCAATTGGACAGCCCCTACGTGGAAATGGCCCGCCTCAAGGGCGTGAGTGCGGTGCGGGTGGTGTTGCGGCATGCCTTGCCCAACGCGATTGGACCGATCGCCAACGCCATCGCCTTGAGCCTCTCCTATCTGCTGGGCGGGGTGGTGATCGTCGAGACGATTTTCAACTACCCCGGCATTGCCAGCCTGATGGTCGATGCGGTGACCAACCGTGACATGGCGCTGGTCCAGGCCTGCACCATGCTGTTCTGCACGGCGTACCTGATGTTGGTGCTGATTGCCGATCTGTGCGCGATCCTTTCCAATCCGAGGCTGAGAAACCAATGAACAATCCCATTGTGAAATCCCCGACGGCGGCGGTCGCACTGGCATTGGGCAAGGACGCTCACGGTTCGTCCTGGCTGGGGCTGATCGGCGCCGTGATGTGCGCGGCCTGGCTGCTGGTGGCGATCTTCGGCCCCTGGCTGGCACCGCACCCGGTGGGCGAAGTGGTCTCTGACAATATCTTCGACAGTTTCAGCGCGGCCTACCCGCTGGGCACCGATTACCTGGGGCGCGACATGCTCAGCCGCATTCTCGTGGGGGCGCGCCTCACGGTGGGCCTGGCGCTGGTAGCGGCGGTCCTGGCCAGTGGGCTCGGCACCAGTTGCGCGCTGCTGTCAGTGGTCTCGCCCAAGTGGCTGGATGAACTGATCAGTCGGCTGATGGACGCCTTCATTTCGATCCCGAGCAAGATGCTGGCGCTGATCATGGTCTCGGCCTTCGGTTCGTCGGTGACGCTGCTGGTGTGCACGGCGGTGCTGAGCTACACGCCGGGCGCGTTTCGCATCGCCCGCAGCATGGCGGTGAATATCGAGGCGCTGGAGTACGTGCAAGTGGCCCGCACCCGGGGCGAGCGGCGGCTGTACGTCGCCTGTGTGGAAATTCTGCCGAACATGCTCAACCCGGTGCTGGCTGACCTGGGGTTGCGCTTTGGCTTCATCGTCCTGCTGCTCAGCGGCATGAGTTTCCTCGGCCTCGGCGTGCAACCGCCGGACGCCGACCTGGGATCGCTGGTGCGCGAGAACATCGGTGGCCTCAACCAGGGCGCACCGGCCATCGTGATCCCGGCGTTGGCCATCGGCACCCTGACCATTGGCGTCAATCTGTTTATCGATCGCCTGTCGTCACGGCGCAATCGACGTTCGGGAGGCCATTGATATGAGTGAATTGATCCGAGTCGACAACCTGCGGGTGGTCGCCAGTGGCGAGCGCGGTGACGTGGAGATCGTCAAGGGCGTGAGCTTCGCCCTGGAAAAAGGCGAGGTGCTGGCCCTGATCGGCGAGTCCGGCTCCGGCAAGACCACCATCGCCCTGGCGCTGCTCGGCTACGCCCGGCGCGGCTGTCGCCTGGCGGGTGGGGTGGTGCAGATCGGCGAGCACGACATGCTCGCATTGAGCGAAAGCGAGTTGCAGGGCTTGCGTGGCAACCGAGTCTCGTACATCGCCCAAAGCGCCGCGGCGGCGTTCAACCCGGCCAAGAGGTTGATCGACCAAGTGGTGGAAGGGGCACTGATCCATGGCCTGGGCAGTCGGGCCACGCTGGAAGCCAAGGCCATGGAGTTGTTTCGCGACCTGGCGTTGCCGAACCCCGAACGCATCGGCCGCCGCTATCCTCATCAAGTGTCCGGCGGGCAATTGCAGCGGGTCATGGCGGCCATGGCGCTGATCAGCGACCCGCTGCTGGTGGTGCTCGACGAGCCGACCACCGCCCTGGACGTGACCACCCAGATCGATGTGTTGCGTGCCTTCAAGCGCGTGGTGCGTGAGCGTGGCGCCACGGCGGTCTACGTGTCCCACGACCTGGCCGTCGTGGCCCAGATGGCCGACCAGATCGTGGTGCTCAACGGCGGGCAGATCTTCGAGCAGAGCGCCACCGCGCCGTTGCTCAAGGGCCCGGCCCACGCCTACACCCGCAGCCTGTTGGCGGCGGCGCGACCGGACACGACCCTGCGCCCGCCGTGCGGCGTGGCGCAAGACACGCCGCTGCTGACCATCCAGGGCTTGACCGCCGGCTACGGCAACAAGGATGCGCGCGGCATGCCGACGATCCGCGTCCTGGAGGACATCGACCTGACGGTGCGCCGGGGCCAGGCCATCGGTGTGATCGGTGAGTCGGGTTCGGGCAAGTCGACCCTGGCGCGGGTGGTGGCGGGGTTGCTGACCCCGGCGGTCGGCGGGCTGGCGTTCGACGGGCACCCCTTGGGTGGCAGCCTGTCCGAGCGCACCGATGAGCAGTTCCGACGGATCCAGATGGTGTTCCAGAACGCCGACACCGCGCTCAATCCGATGCACAGCATCAGCACCATCCTGGGCCGGCCGCTGAAGATGTATTTCGGCCTCAAGGGCGCGGCCCTGCGTGAGCGTATCGGTGAGCTGCTGGACCTGGTACGCCTGCCGCGGGACTTGGCCGAACGCCGCCCCGGCGAGCTTTCCGGCGGGCAGAAACAGCGCGTCAACCTGGCCCGGGCGCTGGCGGCCAAGCCGGACCTGATCCTGTGCGATGAAGTGACCTCGGCCCTCGACACCGTGGTCGGCGCGGCGATCCTCGAACTGCTGCGCGACCTGCGCCAGCAATTGGGGGTTTCCTACCTGTTCATCAGCCATGACATCTCCACGGTGCGGGCGCTGTGCGACGACATCGTGGTGATGTACAGCGGCTACAAGGTCCAGGCCGGTGCGCGGCAAGCCTTCGCCCAGGCGCCGTTCCATCCCTACACCGACCTGTTGATCCATTCGGTGCCAGAAATGCGCCAGGGCTGGCTGGAAAGCTGCGGCGCCACGACTTGCGGCTCGCTGCCCGCCCTGGGGCCGAGGGCCGATGTGCCGGGGTTGTGCACCTTTCTCGAACGTTGCCCGGTGCGGGTCGATGGCGTGTGCAATCGCACCGCGCCACCGCGACGAATCATCGACGGCGGCAGCGAAGTGCTCTGTCATCACGACAGCGGCGAGCTGCTCAAGACCCAACAGGATTCAAACAGCATGATCGTGGGAGCCTACGCATGAACGCGCGTTTTGTGAGGTTGGCCGAACAGGGCCGGCCCGTTGTCCGATTGAAGGTCGATGGCGAACCCATCGAGGCGTTGCAGGGCGACACGCTGATGGTCGCGCTGTTGACCCATGGCCCGGCGCTGCGCCAGTCGGAGTTCGACCCCGGCAGTCGCGCCGGCTTCTGCCTGATGGGCGCCTGCCAGGATTGCTGGGTCTGGACCCGCGGCGGCGAGCGCCTGCGCGCTTGTTCCAATGAAGTGCGCGAAGGACTGGACATCATCACCCGGCAACCGGAGGCGATATGGCCACTGCGCGGATGAACACTCATCGAATTGCCATCGTCGGCGCGGGCCCGGCTGGCGTGCGGTGCGCCGAGACCCTGGTGGCGGCGGGCTTCAGGCCGATCCTGATCGACGAAAATCGTCGCGACGGCGGGCAGATCTATCGCCGCCAGCCCGAAGGCTTCACCCGCAGCTACGCGACGCTGTACGGCACCGAGGCGGACAAGGCCAGGGCCTTACACGACAGCTTCGACCGCCTGCGCCCGCAGATCGACTATCGCCCGGACACCCTGGTCTGGAACCTGACGCCGGGCCAGCTGTGTTGCGTCAGCCAGGGCGTGCATTCGACGGTGGAGTACGACGCCCTGATTCTTTGCACCGGTGCCACCGACCGCTTGATGCCGGTCGAAGGCTGGCAACTGGGCGGCACCTACAGCCTCGGCGGGGCGCAGATCGCGCTCAAGGCCCAGGCCGTTTCCATCGGCCATCGCGTGGTGTTCATGGGCAGCGGGCCGTTGCTGTACCTGGTCGCCAGCCAGTATGTGAAAGCCGGGGCCTCGGTGGCCGCTGTGCTGGACACCTCGCCCCTGGGCCATCGACTCAAGGCCTTGCCCAAGCTCATGGCACGCCCGGGGTTGCTGTTCACCGGGCTGAAACTGCTGGCGCAACTGTATCGGGCGAAGATCCCGGTGCACCTGGGCATTTCTCCCCTCGGCGTGCTCGGCGAGGCCAGCCGTGGCGTCAGCGGCGTGCGGGTGCGCCGCGCAAATGGCGAGACGTTGACCGTGGCATGCGACGCGCTGGCGCTGGGTTACCACCTGCGGCCGGAGACCCAACTGGCCGACCTGGCGGGCTGTCGCCTGCGCTTTGACGAGGCGAGCAGTCAATGGTGGCTGGACACGGACGCCGAGGGCCGGACCTCGGTCAGTGGCGTCTACGCGGCCGGCGATGGGGCGAAGGTCCGCGGTGCCGATGCCGCCGAACATGCCGGTCGCTTGGTCGCCATGGCGCTGCTCCGTGACCTGCAACAGCCGGTGGAGGCGACACTCCTGGCCGATCAGCAGCGTGCGCTCAAGGTCATGGATGCGTTTCGCCTGGGCCTGGCCGAGGCATTCCCCTGGCCTGCCGAACAAGCCGGGGCCTTGCCGGACGAGGCCATCGTCTGTCGCTGCGAAATGATCAGCGCCGGCGAGTTGCGCCGCACCGTCAGCGAGAAGGGCGCCTGCGAAGTGAACCGGGCCAAGGCGTTCAGCCGGGTCGGCATGGGCCGCTGCCAGGGTCGTTACTGTTCCCAGGCCGGGACCGAAGTGATCGCCGCCGCCGCTGGCATCCCGGTGCAGGAGGTGGGGCGCCAACGTGGCCAGGCACCGGTGAAACCGCTTTCGATGCTGACCCGGGAGGTAACCCCATGACGGTGCAACGAGCCGATGTGGTGATTGTCGGCGGCGGCCTGATGGGCTCGGCCACGGCGTTTTTCCTGCGGCAGCGGGGGCAGTCGGTGATCCTGCTGGAGCGTGACCAGGTCGGTCAGTACGCCAGCGGTGTGAACTTCGGCAATGTGCGACGCCAGGGGCGTTTTCTCGGGCAGTTGGAACTGGCGAACCGTTCGTGGGCCTTGTGGAAGCGCCTGCCGGAGTTGATCGACGATGACCTGGAATTCATCGCCAGCGGTCACATGCGCGTGTGTTATCGCGAGGATGAAATTGCCGAGCTCCAAGCCTACGCGGCGGCGCCTGAGGCGGCGCAGCTGGATTTGCAGATCTACCGGGGCGCCGACCTGCACGAGCGCTTCCCGTTTCTGGGCAAGGATGTCAAGGGCGGCTCCTATGCGCCGCACGACGGGCATGCCAACCCCCGCCTGGCGGCACCTGCGTTTGCGCGGGCGGCCCGGCGGCTCGGGGCGCGGATCGAAGAGCGCACCGAGGTGGCCGACGTGCACAAGAGTGGCGACGGGTTTGGCGTGACCACCACCGATGGCCGCCAGTTCAGCGCCGCGCAGTTGCTGATCACCGCCGGTGCCTGGGGCGAGAAGCTCTCGGCGCAATTCGGCGAACCGGTTCCCCTGGAAACCAACGGCCCGCAGATGGCCGTCACCGAACCGGTGCCGTATGCCTTGCCGACGGTGATCGGCGTGTACACCAAAATCCCCGAAGAGGTGATCTACTTCCGCCAGATCCCGCGGGGCAACATCATCATTGGCGGGGGATATCGCAGCAAGCCGGACATGCTCAACCGCCGGGCCTACGTCGAGCCGCGCAGCATCCTCAACCAACTGGAGCAGATGCGGCGCCTGGTGCCGGGCATCGACAACCTCAACATCATCCGGGTGTGGAGCGGTATCGAAGGCTACCTGTCGGATGCTTTGCCGGTGATGGGTCGCAGCGGCAATGTCGACGGTCTGTTCTATGCTTTCGGCTTCAGCGGCCACGGCTTCCAGCTCGGCCCGGGCGTCGGCGACGTCATGGCCGAACTGATCAGCACCGGCAGCACCAGCACTTCCATCGAGCCGTTTTCCATTCGCCGGTTCGCCTCATCCGCCGAGCAACGGAGCAAGGCCTCATGAAACCTCGGGTACTGGCCATCCTCGAACGCCTGCTGGCCTTTGAAACGGTCTCCTCGCAGTCGAACCTCGCCTTGATCGAATATGTGCGCGACCTGTTGCTGAGCAAGGGCATCGATTCACTGATCGTCGAGGATGAAAGCGGCAAGAAAGCCAACCTGTTCGCCAGCACCGGGCCACGGGAGTTGCCGGGGATCCTGTTGTCCGGGCACACCGACGTGGTGCCGGCGGCCGGGCAGGCCTGGACGGTCCCGGCGTTCCAGGCGACGCTGCGGGACGGCCGGATCTACGGCCGTGGCAGCTGCGACATGAAGGGCTTCATCGCCCTGGCCATCGACGCCATGCTCGATGCAGCCGAGCATCCGTTGAGCCGGCCGTTGCAGCTGGCGTTGTCCCACGACGAGGAAATCGGTTGCGTGGGGGTGCGACGCTTGCTCGATGTGCTGCACCTGGCGCCGGTGCGACCGTTCCTGTGTGTGATCGGCGAGCCGACCAACATGCAGTTCGTGCTCGGCCATAAGGGCAAGGGTTCCTACCGCACCTACTGCCGTGGCCTGGAGGCGCATTCGTCGCTGGCGCCGCGCTCGGTGAATGCGATCCACCTGGCCTGCGACTTCATCGCCGCCTTGCGCCAGAGCCAGCAGCGGTTGCAGGCGCACGGAGCGCAGGATGCGGATTACGACGTGCCCTACAGCACCGTGCATGTGGGGCAGATTGTCGGTGGCAAGGCGCTGAACATCGTGCCGAACCTGTGCACCCTGGATTTCGAGGTGCGCAACCTGCCGGCCGATGACCTCGACGGGTTCCTGGAGCAGTTGCGCGAACACGCCGAATTGATCGTCAGGGAGGCCAGGCAGTTGTCCAGCGTGGCGGCCATCGAGATCGAAACCGTGAACGTCTACCCGGGCCTGGACACTCACCCGAGCGTCGAGGCGGTGCGTTTCCTCAAGGCCTTCGCCGCCCCGGACACCGGCACCGCCAAGGTCTCCTTCGGCACCGAGGGCGGCCTGTTCAAGCAACGCCTGGACGTGCCGGTGGTGGTCTGCGGCCCGGGCTCGATCGAACAGGCGCACAAGCCCGATGAGTTCATCGAGATCAGCCAGATGGAAGCGGGCGAGCGATTCCTGGATGGGCTGCTGGGATCGCTCAAGCGCTAGATTTCTGTGGGAGCTTGCTCGCGAAAATGGTGTGTCAGCCGCTGCCTAGGTAGCTGATCTGACGCCTTCGCGGATAAGCCCGCTCCCACAGGGTTTCTGCTTGCCGCAATTATCGCAGCCACCCCAAAAACAACTGTGCGAGCTTGCCCCCATTCGGGATTCTCCAACAAAGGGAATCATCAGGATCAGGTTGATTCCGGCGGTCGGTAGAGCCTGCCGTCCCGTCGCGATTTTCAGCATCCAACACTGCGCCAAAATACCCTTTCAGCATCCTGCCCCGTGGCATCTCCCTAGACTGGAATGACCTCGGAACAGGACACGACCATGCTCAAGAATCGCCTGAAAGATCCCAGCCTGCTGGTAGAACTCGCCTACATCGATGGTCAATGGGCCGCCGCTGATGACGCGGCCACCCTCGACGTGCTGGACCCGTCCAGCGGCCAGTGCCTCGCGCGGGTGCCGGCGATGCAGGGCGGCGAAACCCACCGCGCCATCGAGGCCGCCGAGCGTGCCTGGCCAGCCTGGCGTGCGCGCCCGGCCGCCGAGCGCGCGGCGCTGCTGGAGCGCTGGTACCAAGCCATGATCGACAACCTCGACGACCTGGCGCTGATCATGACCTGTGAACAGGGCAAGCCGCTGAACGAAGCCAAAGGCGAAATTCGCTACGGCGCCAGTTTCGTCAAATGGTTTGCCGAGGAAGCCCGCCGGGTGTACGGCGAGACCATCCCGACACCCAGCGGCGACCGGCGCCTGCTCACGCTCAAGCAGCCGGTGGGCGTCTGCGCGGCCATCACACCGTGGAATTTCCCCAACGCGATGATCACCCGCAAATGTGCGCCGGCCCTGGCGGCGGGCTGCCCGGTGATCGTCAAGCCGTCGGACCTGACCCCGTTGTCGGCGCTGGCGCTGGCGCTGCTGGCCGAGCGGGTGGGGATTCCGGCCGGGGTGTTCAACGTCGTCACCGGCCTGCCGACGGCCATCGGCGAAGCGCTGACCAGCAACCCGGTCGTGCGCAAGATTTCCTTCACCGGCTCAACCGCCGTCGGCCGTTTGCTGATGCGCCAGAGCGCCGAGCACATCAAGCGCCTGAGCCTGGAACTGGGCGGCAATGCCCCGTTCATCGTGTTCGACGACGCCGATCTGGAACAAGCCGTGGCCGGCATCATGCTCAGCAAGTTTCGCAATGCCGGCCAGACCTGCGTGTGCGCCAACCGCATCCTGGTGCAGGACGGCATCTACGAGCGTTTCGCCGCGCGCCTGGTGGAAGAGGTGGGCAAGCTTAAGGTTGGCAGTGGCCTGGAGGCTGACGTGACGATCGGCCCGCTGATCAATCCGGCCGCGGTCGACAAGGTTGCCCGGCACATTGACGATGCCCTGAGCCAGGGCGCTCGGCTGCTGTGTGGGGGCGTGCCTGACGGCGACAGCCAGTTCGTCCAGCCGACGGTGCTGGGGGAGGCCCACGCCGGCATGTTGTTGGCCAGCGAAGAAACCTTCGGCCCGGTGGCGCCGCTGATGCGCTTTAGCACCGAGCAAGAAGCCCTGGCCCTGGCCAATGCCACCCCCTATGGCCTGGGGGCGTACTACTTCACCCAGGACTTGCGCCGCTCATGGCGGGTCGGGGAAGCGCTGGAGTTCGGCATGGTCGGCCTCAATACCGGGATCATTTCCATGGAGGTCGCGCCGTTCGGCGGGGTCAAGCAATCCGGCCTGGGACGCGAAGGCAGCAAGTACGGCCTGGATGAATACCTGGAAGTCAAAGCCTTCCACATCGGTGGGCTGTGAACCGGTCACCGTTCGAACCAACACCGTGGAGCCACGATAGATGAATAGACCCTTTCGAATCGCCGCCATTGCCGGCGATGGCATTGGCAAGGAAGTCCTGCCGCAAGGATTGCGGGTACTGGAGCAGGCCGCAAAAACATGGCAGCTGGCGCTGAGCATCGAAGTGCTCGACTGGGCCCACTGCGACTACTACCTGGAGCACGGGCAGATGATGCCCGCCGACTGGTTCGAGCGCCTCAAGGGCTTCGACGCGATCTACTTCGGCGCCGTGGGTTGGCCGGACAAGGTCCCGGACCATGTGTCGCTGTGGGGCTCGCTGCTCAAGTTCCGCCGCGACTTCGACCAGTACGTGAACATCCGCCCGGTGCGCCTGTTCCCCGGCGTGCCGTGCCCCCTGGCCGGACGCGAAGCGGGGGACATCGACTTCGTGGTGATCCGCGAGAACACCGAGGGCGAATATTCTTCCGTCGGCGGCAAGATGTTCGAAGGCACCGAGCACGAGTTCGTACTCCAGGAGTCGGTGTTCACCCGGCGCGGTGTCGATCGCATCCTCAAGTTCGCCTTCGACCTGGCCCAGGCCCGGCCGCGCAAGCGCCTGACGGCGGCGACCAAGTCCAACGGCATCTCCATCAGCATGCCCTACTGGGATGAGCGTACGGCGCTGATGGCCGAGCAGTACCCGCAGGTCCAATGGGACAAGCAACACATCGATATCCTGTGCGCGCGTTTCGTCCTGCAACCGGATCGGTTCGACGTGGTGGTGGCGTCCAACCTGTTCGGCGACATCCTCTC
This sequence comes from Pseudomonas chlororaphis, assembly GCA_001023535.1. Classification (NCBI taxonomy): domain Bacteria; kingdom Pseudomonadati; phylum Pseudomonadota; class Gammaproteobacteria; order Pseudomonadales; family Pseudomonadaceae; genus Pseudomonas; species Pseudomonas chlororaphis. Next base: position 368,350 of record CP011020.1, on the reverse strand, counting down.
CGACCTGGGTCCGGCCTGTGCCGGCACCATCGGCATCGCGCCCTCGGCCAACCTCGATCCGCAGCGGCGCTTTCCGTCACTGTTCGAACCGGTGCATGGTTCGGCGCCGGACATCTATGGGCAGAACATCGCCAACCCGATCGCGATGATCTGGTCCGGGGCATTGATGCTCGACTTCCTCGGCAACGGCGATGAACGTTACCGCGCCGCCCACGACGGCATTCTCAAGGCCATCGAGCAGGTGATCGCCGAAGGCCCAATCACCCCCGACCTGGGCGGCCAGGGCTCGACCCAGGACGTCGGCAGGGCGATTACCGAGGCGCTCCGGGCCGGTTGAACGCCATCCACTCGCAGCACCTTTGCCCGCGCACACTGCGGGCTTTTTTTATGGAACTGCGCAGGTAAACCCTGTGGGTGGGGCGGGGGGATTCAACCTGTCCTACCTGACGACATACACCTTGCGCACATAGACCAGGCTCTTCCAGGCACACGGCGCATTCAGCGGCACGAACACTGTATCGCCCGTGCCGACCAGCAGTTCGCGGCCATCGGCGACTTGGAGGGTGACGCTGCCTTCGAGCAGGTGCATCAGTTCATGCAGCTTGTGCGGTCGTGAGCCGCGGGTGTAGGGCGTCGAATCCCAGAGGCCGACGCGCAGGTCGGTGGCCTCCTCGACGAACAGATTGTGCGAGCGACATTGCGGCGTGGCACTGAGCAGGATCTGCGCATCGGGCGCCGCCGAAGGCGAGAGCAGGGTGTGGGCGGGCAGTGCAGTGAGCCCGGGCATCCGCGTATCGATCGCCTGCGCATCGGCACAGAAGGCCCAGAGCGACTGAGGGTGTGCCTCGACCTCCAGTGACGTCCCGCGGCCGATCACCGCGCCGTCCCCTGGTTTGAGCTGCAGCGTGTGCGCCGGGCTACGCAGGGTGACGTCGCCGGCGTGCACCACGATCGTTTCACTGAACGGGTAATCCTCGACGGTCAATCGTCCGCTCGCCCGGACCACCCCGGCTGCCATGCCATCCGCGCCATGGTAGGCAATGAGCCTGTCGAACGGATCGTTGGGCCCCAGGGTGCCTTCGGTGAACGGGGTCGAGGGGAGGCGGCCGTCGGCGTGGGCCAGCAGCATGGCGGTGGGTTCGAGCATGGCGATGACTCTCTTGGAATGTTGTTCGGAACGGTAAATGCTCAGCCGACGGCCTGGGTCGCCAACGCGAACTGCTGCACGCCGCCGCTGGGCTGTGGCGGCGTGCCCCGGGCCATCTGGGCGACGCTGTCGACCTGCTTGAGCCCGGCGTCTTCCAGCCAGGGCGCCAGGTCCGTGTGGACGGGAATGTCGATGCGCACGAAGGCGTCCGGCACCCGGGCCAGCAATTGAGTGATCAAGTGCCGGGCCTGCTCGGCGGTTTGCGCCACCACCGGGCCAATGCAGCGGCCACGGCCAAAGGGGCGCAACAGGGCGAAGGCGCACAACTGGCCGTCGCGTTCGATGCCCACCGAATGCTCGACGACCTCGAACAGGTCCGTCAGCAGGGCTTCCCGGTCCAGCCCGCTGCCGGCGTTGGCCAGCTGGATCAGGCGGGCGTTGTCGGCGCTGGTCAACGCCCGGCAATGCTCACCGGCGGCCAATGCTTGCAGGGCCGGCACCCGCGCCTGCCCTTGATGCTGCTGGACATGCCCGAAGTCGACGAAACCCTGGCTGGCATACAACGGCGCGCCGGCCAGCGTGGCATTGAGGATGGCCGTCCGCGTGCCGCAGGCCTCGATGGCCAGTTCCATCAACTTGCGCCCGATTCCCTGGCCCTGGTACTCGTCGCTGACAATCACCAGGCCGATGGTGGCATGGCCGCCCTGAGGGCAGGTGAAGGCCGAACCGATCACGCGGCCTTGGTCTTCCACGACGAACCCGTGGGCGACACGCTGCAACATGGCCCAGTCTTCCAGCCGATGAGGCCATTTCAACTGCACCGACAATGCGTGCGCCGAAGGGACATCGGCGGCCGTCATGGAACGGTAGGAATAGGTGGGGCGTTGCGCATTGGACATGGCGAGTCACCGCTGGAAAAGGTGCTTGATGGGGGCGGATTCAACCGCTGCTGGTGCTTGTATCTCACCTGCAACGGGCCCTGACAAGCGCCAGCAATTGATTCGGCAGGTTAGGTAAGCCGCGGCTTTTGCCGCCACATTTCTTGCTCAAATGCGCGGCTTGGCCAGCAGTAAATACCGGGCCGTTTTTCAGTGGCCCGGCGCAAGGCTCGTAGTGTATCGCCTGTCACGCGACGGGCCTTTGGGCGGGCGATCAGCCTTTTTTCAAGGTCGACAACAGGTCGGTCAGCCCGGGCATGGTCGGGCCGGACTCGTTGGAGATGAGCCCGGTTTCCGAACGACTGAACAGCGACTGCAGGATGATCTTTCGCGACTCTTCGTCCACTTGCGTGTCGTTGTTCAAGGACAGGTACAGGTGCGTGAGCTGTTCTCGTTCCTCGGCATCCCGTTGCAGGTGAAACGCGCTGAAGATCAGCTTGGAGAGCGTCCTGACGGTGAAGGCCAGCGTTGACAGGAGCGAGACGAAAATCAGCGCGCCTTCAATCTGACTGAGCCCCACCGGAGTCCGCGCGCCACTCAACCAGATGTTGAAAGACGTCCACAGCCAGATGACAGAGACGAACAGGATGACGCCGAGCACGCCGGTCCAGATGTAGCCGCGGGTCTGGTGCTCGCTGGCTTTCTTCGCCCAGTAGGTGGCCGGCCCCTCCAGACGCAGCTTTTCCCGGTAGGTGGCTTCCAGCGTGGTGAAACGCTGGGTCCAGTCCTCTTTTTCGGTCTTGTGCCAGTCGGAAAACGTATTCAGCTCTTTTTCAGCTTTGCGGGTGAGCCTGGCTTTGGCTTTGAAGAACTTGGAATGGACGTCGCGCAGGGCCAAGGTTTGCGCAGCGGCGCGGCCGGTGAAGGCGCTTTCCAGGGGCAGCTTGAATTCATAAGCCGCCAGGTAGCCCGTCAGGTGATCGAATGAATCCAGGTGCTCGCTTTTTCCAAGGAAGATCCCGTCATAGAAGCCTTCCGCCACCGCCGGTTGTTGTGCGTGCAACTCCAGCCATTTGCGCGTTGCGGGGGACTCGCTGTAGAGCCAGACATCCGAGAGTCTCTCTTCGGGCTGGTCATCGTAGATAAAGTCGTTCTCATTGACCTCGATCTGGTATCGGAGGACGGCCAGGCTGCTGGCCAGGTTTTCGAAGGCTTGGTGCTTCGCGGACATATTTTTGACCTGGAGCGCTTCATGTTGCGCTTTCCAGAAGCTCAGTTCGTTTTTCATGAACTCGCATTTGGCGGCGATGCTTTCGAACACATAGCGTTCGCCGTTCAAGGTGATCAGCGTCCTTGCAGCTTCATTCATGCAGGCGGTCCATCAGAAGTTGAAGGCTAAATGCTATCACTTCGGTGGAGGCCAGAGGTAGTTGGCGTGCTGTGGGGCAACAGCGCAGCCCGGCGGGATAAGCGCCTTGCCACGGCTGCACGCCTCTTGTCGGCCTGGTCTTGCGCCCGTCGCGGTCAGTAACTGCGCGCTCGGTCCACGCATCCCAGCATCGGTTCGCCCCGTTGATGCCGACGAATGTTTTCCAGCAACCCCGCAAAGGCGCTGTCGGGTTGCGTCATGGCGGCGATGTGGGGCGTCAGCAGGATCTGCGGATGAGTCCAGAACGGATGGTCCGGCGGGGCCGGCTCCTGTTCCAGGACGTCGAGCACGGCAGCGCTCAGTTGGCCGCTCGCCAGGGCTTGGAGCAGGTCCGCTTCGACCAGGTGCCCACCGCGGCCCATGTTGACCAGCGCGGCCCCCTTTGGCAGGTGCTGGAACAACGAGCGGTCGAGGATCCCACGGGTCTGCTCGGTCAGCGGCAGCACGCACACGACGATGTCGCACTGGCCGAGAAAGGCCGGCAGTTGTTCGGCGCCGGCAAAGCAGGTCACCCCGTCGATGCGATGTTCGCTACGCGCCCATCCCGACAAGGCGAAGCCGAAGGCCTGCAAGGTGGCGAGTATCTGCCGTGCCTGCAAGCCCAGGCCCATGACCCCGACCCGGCGTTGTTGCGCGGGCACCAGCCGGTGCGCCTGCCAGTTCCCCTGGGCCTGTTGCTGGCGGTAGCGCAGCATGTCGCGGTGCAGGCCGAGCACGGCGAAGCTGGCGTATTCGCACATGCCCTGGGTGATGCCCGGGTCGAGCAGGCGCACCACCGGCAGCGTGGCCGGCAAGCGGTCGAGGTTGAGCTGATCGACCCCCGCCGACAGGGCGAACAGCACTTGCAGGTTCGGCAGCAGTGTCTGGATGTCGTCCGGTGCCTGCCAGGCCGCGAGGTAGCGGATTTCCCGAGGATCGCCGATGTCTGGCCAGGCACGCCATTGGATGTCCGGCGCGTGTTCGGCGAACAGCCGTTGCCAGTGTTCACCGCGTACCGGGTCAGCTTTGTAGAGCAGGGCCATGGATCGCTTCTCGCCTGAAATCAAGGAGCCTCAAGCATGCCTCAACGGCGGAGCAGGATCTGTCGAAAGGGGCGGCGATAAAACCCGGCGCTGCGTTGCAGGGCCCTCGGGGCGGCAGATTCGATGGGCCTGGGGCGCCTTGGCGGATTCTGCTGTTTGCCGACGTGTAAACAGTCGATCCGAATTTCTCAGTGACCAAGTTCGGCTTAGACAATCGTGTCGAACGCTTAACCTGTGATCACACCGCAGCCGCTTCCCGGGTGCGAGGCTCACGATGGGAAATGCCAATGAACAGTAAAGTCGAAGAAACCCCAAGTCTGCTCCGTCAACGTGATCAATTCGTGCCCCGTGGCCTGGTCACCGCTCACCCCTTGGTGATCGACCGGGCCCAGGGTGCGCAACTGTGGGACGTGGACGGCAAGCGTTACCTGGACTTCGTCGGCGGTATCGGTGTGTTGAACATCGGCCACAACCACCCCAAGGTCGTCGCGGCGGTGCAGGCCCAGTTGCAGAAGGTGTCCCATGCCTGCTTCCAGGTCGTGGCCTACACGCCTTACCTCGACCTGGCCCAGCGGCTGTGCCGGATGATCGGCGGCGAGCAGGCCTATAAAGCGGCGTTCTTCACCTCCGGCGCCGAAGCGGTGGAAAACGCCGTGAAGATCGCCCGGGCCCACACCCAACGCTCGGCGGTGATCGCCTTTCGCGGCGGGTTCCACGGCCGGACCTTGCTCGGCACCACGTTGACCGGCATGAGCCAGCCGTATAAACAGAACTTCGGACCGTTCGCCCCGGAGGTCTTCCACACGCCTTATCCGAATGCCTATCGCGGCGTTACCAGCGAGATGGCGCTCCAGGCCCTGGACGAATTGCTGGCGACCCAAGTGGCGCCCGAGCGCGTCGCCGCCATCATCATCGAGCCGGTGCAGGGCGACGGCGGTTTCCTCGCGGCCCCCGCCGAGTTCCTCCAAGCGCTGCGGGCGCTGACCGAGAAGCACGGTATCGTGCTGATCCTCGACGAGATCCAGACCGGGTTCGGTCGCACCGGTAAATGGTTCGGTTACCAGCACGCCGGGATCCAGCCGGACCTGGTCACCGTCGCCAAGAGCCTGGCCGGAGGCTTGCCCTTGTCGGGCGTGGTCGGCAAGGCGCAGATCATGGATGCGCCGCTGCCGGGCGGGTTGGGTGGCACTTATGGCGGCAACGCGCTGTCGTGCGCGGCGGCGCTGGCGGTGATCGACGCCTACGAGCAGGAGCATCTGCTGGCCCGTGGCGAAGCCCTGGGCGAGCGCCTGCGCCAGGGCTTGTTGCGCTTGCAGGCCCGCTACCCGCGTATCGGCGACGTGCGCGGCAGCGGTTTCATGCTGGCGATCGAGCTGATCCAGGACGACGAAGCCCGCACGCCGGATGCCGAGTTGAACCAGCGGCTGATCGACGAGGCCCGGCTGGGCGGGCTGCTGGTGATCAAGTGCGGGGTCTACCGCAACGTCTTGCGCTTCCTGGCGCCGCTGGTGACCGACGAGGCGCAGGTCGACGAAGCGCTGCAGATTCTCGAGGGCGCGTTGGCGCGGGTCATGAATTGAATCGCCACACTCGGCGCAATTCCTTGGAAGAACGGCATTAGGGACTCATCAGAGGTTTACCCATGAGGCTGACTGAATATCGAGCGTTGTTGATCGACTGCGACGAGGTTCTGGTGGACCGCGATTCCGGTGTCTGGACGGCGTTGCAGCCGCTGTTGGAGCAGCGTGGCGAGCCGCAGGACAAGGCCCGGGTGTTGGCCGAGTTCGACGAGGTGTTGCAAGCCTTGTACCCGCGTTTCGGCGAGCTGGGCTTCAGTGGCCTGCTGTGCTTTGCCCACCGTCAACTGGCCGAACGCTGGAGGCTCAAGGTCAGTTGGGAGGAGGGCATGAGTTTCGCCCGCTCGGCCGCCAGTTGGTCGTTGTTCGAGGATGGGCCGGGTGCGATGCTCTACCTGCGCAAATTCTATCGCCTGCTGGTGCAGGGAGACCGGGATGCCGAAGATCGCGGTGTGTTGTGCGAGCGGCTGGGCATCGAGCCGGAAGATTTCATTTCCCTGGCCAGCGATCCCTTGCAGGATCACGCCTGGTTGCAGGCCAATGCCCTCGACGCCGAGGCGGTCCTGCGGGTGACCCGCCCGGGCGCCCGTGCATTGGCCGTCGGGGCGGCCTGCCTGATCTGTCGCGACCCCGACAAAGCGTCCCGGCCGTGCAGCGCGGACTACTGCATCGACAGCATGGCTGACCTGGTGGCTCAGCATCAGCTGTCTTTACGACGCTGATTTTGTTAGAAGATTGTCTTACAAACGGCAGGCAAGAGGTATGCGATGGAAGGTTTAGCGAAACTGGACCGGATCGACATCAGCATTTTGGTAGAGCTTCAAAAAGACGGTCGCATGACCAACGTCAGCCTGGCCGATGCCGTTGGCCTGTCGGCAAGTCCCTGTCTGCAACGGGTCAAGCGGCTGGAATCGCTGGGCTATATTTCCAGCTACAAGGCCCATCTGAACCTGGCCAAGATCACCGATTCGGTGACGGTCTTCACCGAGGTCACCCTGAGCGACCACAAGCGCGAGGATTTCGCCAAGTTCGAATCCAATATTCGCCTGGTGGATGAAGTGCTCGAATGCCACCTGATCAGCGGCGGCTACGACTACCTGGTGCGCTTCATGACCCGCAGCATCCAGGATTACCAGGACGTGATGGAAAGTCTGTTGGACCGCAACATCGGCATCTCCAAGTACTTCAGCTACATCGTCATCAAGTCTCCGGTGCGCAAGGACGAGATTCCGCTGCGCAAGCTGCTGCGCCATTGAGTCAGCGCTTGGCCGACTGGATCAGCGAGCGCACCCGGCGCCCCAGGTCGGTCAGGCTGAAGGGCTTGGTCATGATCCAGGTCGTCGCATTGGCGCTGACCAGGCTTTCCCCCTCGGCGAAGCCGGTGATGAACAGCACCTTCAGCCCCGGGTCGCGCTTGCGCAATTCGTCGGCGAGGCCGATGCCGTTCATGGCGCCGGGCAGGCCGATGTCGGTCAGCAACAGGTCGATGGCCCCGGCTTTTTCGGCTTGCTGCAAGGCCGAGACACTGTCCAGAGCCTCGACGACGCGATAACCGGTTTCCGCCAGGTACTCCGAGACCATCTGCCGGATGGCCGCTTCGTCGTCCACCAGAAGGATCGTTTCGTTGCCGCCGGGTTGCACCGGCGCCACGCTGTCGGGCGCGGCGGTTTTCGTGCGTTGGGAGGCGCGGCGCGCCACCGGGAAATACATCGTCACCGTCGTACCTTCGCCGACATTGCTCTGGATCCTGACGTGCCCTGCGGACTGCTGGGCAAATCCGTAGATCATCGACAGGCCCAGCCCCGATCCCTCGCCCAGGCGCTTGGTCGTGAAGAAAGGGTCGAACACCCGGGACAGGATGTCGGCACTGATGCCCGTTCCCGAGTCCGAGACCGCGATCGCTACATACGGCCCCGGCGGCAACAGTTTTGCGTCGGCGCCGTTTTCCTCGATCACGTAGCGGTGGACGTCGAGCTTGAGGACACCGCCTTCGGGCATGGCGTCCCGGGCGTTGATCGCCAGGTTGAGCAGGGCATTCTCCAGTTCGTTCGGGTCGCACTTGATCGGGTCGTTGTTGCGGAACGAACACTCCACAACGATGTTCGGCCCCACGGAGCGGCGGATCATTTCTTCCAGGCCGGCCACCACCTTGCGCGGTTCGAGGACGGCCGGTTGCAGCGATTGCTGCCGGGAAAAGGCCAGCAGCCGCTGGGTGAGGGCGGCGGCCCGGGTCGCCGAGGTCAAGGCAACGGCGTTGTAGCGCGACAGCTCGGCGTACTGCTGGTTGTCGATGCGCC